>NZ_JBEPQF010000032.1:0-77734 GCF_040547695.1 Bradyrhizobium sp. JR4.3
TGTACTCGTCCGAATAAGAACGTCGCTGCCGTTTCGTCATCTGACACCTCTTGCTGTCTAAGCTATAGGTGTCCACCGATTTAGGGGAGGCTCAATCCAGACTGCCTCCGCGGAAGCAGTCTGGATTGCTTCGTCGCAAGCGCTCCTCGCAATGACGGAGTATGTGGCGACTACTCCATCTCCCGCATCCTTCGTGCATAAAGTCGTCGCAGCGGCTCCAACTGCGTCGCGTCTGTCGCCGCGCGATAGGCCTCGCGCGCCTCCTCATTGCGGCCGAGCCGCCGCAATAGATCCGCCCGCACCGCTGGCAGCAGCTCGTAGCCATGAAGCCCGCCGCGTGCGGCGGTCGCATCCACGAGATCGAGCGCACGCGCGGGCCCGTCGACCATCGACACCGCCGCCGCGTGGTTGAGCTCGATCACCGGTGACGGGTTGATGCGCAGCAGCACCTCGTAGAGCCCGGCAATCTGCGGCCAGTCTGTCTGCTCATAGCTCGGCGCACGCGCATGCAGCGCGGCGATCGCGGCTTGAACTGCGTAGGGCTGCGGCCGGCCGGGCACGCGCAGCGCGTCGTCGACCAGACGCAGACCCTCCTCGATCTGTGCACGGTCCCACCGCGAACGATCCTGCTCTTCCAGCAGCACGATATCGCCGGCGGCGGTCTGGCGCCCTGCGCGGCGCGCATCGTGCAGCAGCATTAGCGCCAGCAGGCCCTTGATCCCGGCGCGATCGGGTAACAGCCGGTCGAGCAAGCGGCCAAGCCGGATCGCCTCGGCCGCAAGATCGGGCCGCATCAAATCCGCACCCGACGTCGCCACATAGCCTTCGGTGAAGACGAGATAGATCACGGCAAGCACACCGTCGAGCCGCGGCACCAGCGTGTTGCGCTCGGGGACCTCATAGGGAATGCCGGCGAGTCGGATCTTCTGTTTGGCGCGGACCAGACGCTGCGCCATGGCTTCTTCGCCGACCAGGAAGGCGCGCGCGACCTGCGCCGTGGAGAGCCCGCAGACGGTGCGCAGCGTCAGCGCGACCTGGACTTCGGGCGCAAATGCAGGATGGCAGCAGGTGAAGATCAGCCGCAGCATGTCGTCGTCGAGCATCGCCGGCGGCTCGGCGGGCGCTTGCGCGTTCAGCTCGAGCTCGTGCACGAGCGCCTGCTCCTTGCCGCGGAAGACGGCCTGGCGCCTGATACGGTCGATCGCCTTGTGCCTGGCGACATTGACCAGCCAGGCACGCGCATTGTCGGGGACCTCGCACGCCGGCCAGCGCTCCAGTGCCACCGCAAAGGCGTCCTGGAGCGCGTCCTCGGCAAGATCGAAATCGCCGACGAGGCGGATCAGCGTGGCCAGCGCCCGCCCCGCCTCGTCGCGAAAGATCGTCTCGATGTCGGCAGGAGAGATCACTTGTTGTAGATCATCACGGGCCTGACCTCGATCGACCCTTCCCTGGCCTCGGGAATTCGCGCCGCTAGCGCAATGGCGGTGTCGAGATCCTTGGCCTCGACCAGATAATAGCCGCCGAGTTGCTCGCGGGTTTCCGCGAACGGGCCGTCGGTCGTCAGGGTCTTGCCCTCGCGCACGCGCACGGTGGTTGCCGTCGTGGTCGGCTGAAGTCCGTCGCCAGCCTTGAAATGACCGCTCTGGACGATGGACTGCGTATAAGCGCCGTATTCCGCCGTCACTGCCTGACGGTCCGCGGGGGACATGTTGACCAATTTCGCTTCGTTCCGGTAGATCAGCAGCAGATACTGCATTGCTTAACTCCTGTTGTTCGGCGGGATCGCCGACATCCAGTCGAACGGGACACACACCAAACGACATCTTCAGGATAAATTATTTCGGGCGAACCGTGCATGGCGATATCGGCTTGCGGAACCGACACAAATGCTTCATGCGTAAGCCGTCAGTCGGCCGGACGGCCGCTCCGGCAAGCGCCGAAAGGCCGCCGGGGAGGAAAGTCCGGGCTCCCTTGACATACGGTGCCGGATAACGTCCGGCGGGGGCGACCCCAGGGAAAGTGCCACAGAGAACGAACCGCCCGCCGTCGCAGCGCAAGCTGCACAGGCAGGTAAGGGTGAAAAGGTGCGGTAAGAGCGCACCGCGGCTGCGGCAACGGAGCCGGCATGGTAAACCCCACCGGGAGCAAAACCGAATAGGGACGGCGTAGCGGGCTGTTCGCGAAAGCGATAACGCCGCGGGGCGATGTCAGGCCCGCCGTCCGGGTAGGTTGCTCGAGGCCATGTGCAAACATGGTCCCAGAGGAATGGCCGTCACGTATCGTTCGCGCAAGCGGACGGTGCCTTACAGAACCCGGCTTACAGGCCGGCTGATATCTTGCAACGAGGGGTTCGATGCTGACCGCATCGAGCCCCTCACCATTTGGGCGCTCACTATCCGACGATCTCTTGCAATACGCCCATCAGCGCGTCCGGTGCTGTCACGTTCGGCGCGTGGCTGGCGTCGAGCTCGACAAAACGCCAGCCGTCCTCGCTCCTCGTGCGCCTCGCGAATTGCCCGAACACGTCGCCCGGCGGAATGCGCGTGCAATAGATGTAGCTGCGCGGCATCGCCGGCTCGCTACCTTCGAGCTTCAGCTTTGTCTCGAAACATTTGATCGGCATGTTGATCCGGCGGGCGTTGAGCCAGTCGAGATCGGCCTGCGGCGTGTCCGGCGGCGGCGGGTTCGGCGGGATGCGGTAGCCGTCGCCTGAGCTTGCCGCCTTGCGCATCGGCTCGCGCCCGCCCTCATGGAGATCGAACAGCGACTGGCCGTCACGCGGCACGAAGGCGTCGAGGTAGATCAATTGCGTCACCCGCTCGCGCGCGCGATCGGCGACGCCGGTGGCGACCATGCCGCCATAGCTGTGGCCGAGCAGCACGATGTCGCTGAGATCCTCGAACCTGATGACGTTGAGAATGTCCTGGATATGCGTGTCGAGATCGATCGCGGCACTGGCCAGATGCGCGCGCTCGCCGAGCCCGGTATAGGTCGGCGCAATCAGGCGGTGGCCGGCCTGCGCCATCAGCGGATGCATCTTCTTCCAGGCCCACCCGCCAGACCACGCGCCGTGACAAAGCAGGAAGGTTTTTGAGCTTGCGGCCATCGGCGTTTCCATCGTTCTTGTTTGTACGATGGAGTGTAGCGGGCGAGCGCGCGATGTAAACGCTATGGCTTCTTAAGCCGCGCGAGTGGTCACCTTCACGAGGGCGGGTGCAGGCCGACCAGCTTCGCGCCGCAGCTTGCCCGTCTCAAAACCGTGCATGCCGATCTGCCATTGCAGCCCGACGATGGCACCCTTGGTCGGCTGCAACAGCGCGAGCGAAGCGAACAAGGTCACCGGCAGCCACACCGCCAGTTGCAGCCAAACTGCTGGGGCATAGGCGGTCTCCACCGCGAGGATTGCCGGGACCACGAGATGGCCGACGACGACCATCACGAGATAAGCCGGAAAATCGTCGGCGCGCTGGTGGAACAGCTCCTCGCCGCAATGGTCACAGGTATCCGCCACCTTCAGGAAACGGCCGAACGCATGGCCTTCGCCGCAGTTCGGGCACTTGCCGCGAAATCCGCGCCACATCGCTTTTGCCAGAGAGACTGAACCGGTCGCCATGACCCCACCTCTTCCTTTTCTACGATCCATACAATAATATCTTGTATCCATACATTCAAAGGATATAGGCCTTAATTGCATGGATTGGACCCCTACAATCTCGGAGCTGAGCGGGCCGCGCTATCAGCGCATCGTCGAGGCCATGGAGGCCGACATCGCCGCCGGCCGGCTGGTGCGCGGCCAACAATTGCCGACGCAGCGGGCGCTGGCAAAGGCGCTCAGCGTCGACCTCACCACGGTGACGCGCGCCTACACCGAGGCGCGGCGCCGCGGCATCATGGAGGCCCGGGTCGGCCAGGGCTCGTTCGTGTCGGAGACCAGCGCGCGCCGCGCGGTCGACCTGCCGCATCCCGTCGCGATTGACCTCTCGATGAACGTGCCGCCGCAGCCTCTCGAAGCGCAGCTCGACGAGCGCATCATCGCCGGGATGGACGCCATCCGCGCGCAATCGGGCCTGACGGCGCATCTCAACTACCAGCCGCCCGGCGGCAGCGCACACGAGCGCGAGGTCGCCGCGCGATGGATGCGCGCACGCGTGCCGCATGCGCATGCCGACAGGCTCGTGATCTTTCCCGGCGCGCAGACCATTCTGTTCAACCTGCTCGCCCATCTCGCCCGGCCCGGCGACGTGGTGCTGACGGAGGCCCTCACCTTCCCCGGCATCAAGGCCGCCGCGGCGCGGCTCGGAGTCAAGCTCGTCGGCGTCGCCATGGATGACGGCGGCATCCTGCCCGACGCGCTGGCGGAAGCTTGCCGCACGCATAGACCGAAAGCGGTCTATCTCATTCCGACGCTGCACAATCCGACCACCGCGACGCTTCTTCCCGAGCGCCGCGGCGCCATCGCAAAAATCATCAACGATGCCGATACGATTCTGATCGAGGATGACGCCTACGGGCTGCTCGATCGCTCGGCATCGCCGATCGCCAATCTCATTCCGGCACGGACATATCTCGCGACCACGCTGTCGAAATGCATCGCGCCCGCGCTACGGGTCGCCTATCTGGTGACGCCCGACAGCAGCTCGCAGCGGGAGATGCGCAACTCTTTGCAGGCGACGGTGCAGATGCCGGCACCGCTGATGGTCGCGCTGGTGACGCATTGGATCGAGACCGGGATCGCCGACCGCATCATCACCGCCATCAGGAGCGAGGCGGTCGGCCGCCAGCAGCTCGCGCAACGGGCGCTCAAAGGATTCGAGTTCCAGGCCAAACCCGCCGCTCACCATCTGTGGCTACGGCTGCCGGAGGGCCGCGCCGACGTCGCGGCGCATCTCCTGCGGAATGGACTAGCCGTCGTCGCCGGCGAGGCCTTCACCGTCGACGGAACGCCGCCACACGCGGCACGCGTCTCGCTTGGCGCGGCGCGCAACAGGGCGGAATTGACGGAAGCGCTACGCATCCTCGTGAGCGCGCTGCACAGCCCCGCCGACACCAGACAGATCGTCTAGCAATGCTTATCGATGCTGACGGCGATGCCGCGAGCGAACGACTGGTGCGACGGGGGACGGATAGGCCGCATAGGCTTCGCTCGGCGCGACGGACTCGCCGCGGGCCCCGCGCGCGGCGGGTGTGAGCTGGCCGCCATTCAGAACGTCGCGGTCGGGATGGGCAGCCTGATAGGCCGCGGGCTCGGAAAACTGAGCCTGCGCCATTGTCGGCATCAAGGCCGCCGCCGACACTAGTGCAGCCGCGACGGCAATCTTCGTGCGGGTCATCGTCCTTCTCCATAGTCTCGTTCGGGAGACTGGCCGATCGAACCGGATGATGGCGTCGAGCGGGCCCCCAGGTTGAAGTACGAGCACCATCTAGGCCTGTCTTTCGCGAACGCCCGCCGTCGGGGATCACGCTTGCGTGCAGTTTTGAAATTGACCTGCACGGCCGCAGCTGTGCTATGCGAGCGATGGCGATCAACAGTTCGGGATCGCCCCGATAACAGGGACAATCTGTTGGAAATGCTCACCTACGCGCTGCTGCTGCTCGGCGCACTGGCCGGCGGCTTCGTCTCGGGCCTTGCCGGATTCGGCACCGCGCTGATGGCACTCGGCATCTGGCTCTACGTGCTGCCGCCCTCGCTCGCGGTGCCCCTGGTGCTGATCTGCTCGGTGATTGCGCAGAGCTCGACGCTTCCATCGATGTGGAAGAGTTTTGATCTCTCGCTGGTCTGGCCGTTCCTGATTGGTGGACTGATCGGCGTGCCGCTGGGCACCATGCTGGTCGCCTCCGCCGATCCAAAAGTGTTCAAGCTGAGCGTCGGCGTGCTGCTGCTGATCTTCTCGACCGCGCTGTACCTCAACAAGAAGCCGCTCGCCATCAGCTTCGGCGGTCGCATTGCCGACGGCGCGATCGGGTTTGCCGGCGGCATTCTTGGCGGTCTCGCCGGACTGTCGGGGCCGCTTCCGATCCTGTGGGCCAACATCCGCGGCTGGAACAAGCACGAGCGGCGCGGCATCTTCCAACTCTTCAATTTCACCGTGCTCGCCACCGCTTTGGTGTTGCAGACGGCCTCGGGCCTCGTCGCGTTCAAGGTGGTCTGGCTCGCGGTGGTCGCCTTTCCGGGCACGCTGATCGGCGCATAGGCCGGCGCGCGCGTCTATCACGCGCTGAGCGACAAGCATTTCGGCGATGTCGTGCTCGGTCTCCTGTTCCTGTCAGGCCTCGGCCTCGTCTGGAACAGTTTGGGCACGCCCTAACTCCGTATTTTCTGCGCGGCGAGCGCCATGCCGCCGGCCATTCCGACGCCAAGCACGTAGACAAGCGCTCGCTACGCGGGTGCGCGTACAGGAGACGCCACGGGCTCGGGGGTGGCCTGCTCGGGGGACTCCTCGTGCCGAAGCACCACAAGGCGCTTCCTGAATTCACGCCGTAGCAGCCATAAGCTCAAGGCAGCCTGCAGCGTGGTCGTCGCGATCGACAGGTACCAGACATGCTCCATCCGGAAGCCCGGCCATTTCGAGAGCCAGATCGATGGCAGGGAATAGGTGAGGACCCGCGTTGCCGAGGTCAACAACACCGGCTTGGTGTTGCCGAGCCCCTGAAACAGGCTGGAGCAGGTGAAGATCAGCCCCTGCGCCACCATGTTGAGCGAGACGATGCGCAGAAAAAGCGACGCAACCGCCATCGTCTCCTGATCCTTCGAGAACCCGGTCAGCAACAGACCAGGCACGAGCTGCGCCGGGATCAAGAAAACAACCATCACGGCCGTCGCGACAAGCGCCGCCTTGACAAACGTCTCCCTCACGCGCGCGCCATTGCCCGCGCCGAAGTTCTGGCCGGCGATCGGCCCTGCGGCAAGGGCGATGGCGAGCGCCGGCATCTGCATCAGGCCGAGGAGACGCGTCCCGATGCCAAATCCGGCCTGTGCCGCCGAGCCGAAAACGCTCAGCACGTAATAGCCCACGGCCATGATGATGAAGACCATCGCGAACTCGCCGCCTGCAGGCAGGCCGACATTGAGGATCCTCTTCCACTGTCGAAGCTGCGGCCGCCATTGCGCGGGATTAAAGGCGACATAGCGTTCCAATTTCAGGAAATACACCAGCAGCATGAGCACACCGATGAAGACGGCAATCGAGCTTGCGAGGCCCGCTCCGGCAACACCGAGCGCGTGCCCGGTGCCCCAACCCGAGATCAGGACCGGCGCCAGCGCGATGTTGATGACCACCGCAAGCGCTTGAACCAGCATGCTCGGCCGCACAATTCCCGTGGCCCGCAACGCAGACGCCATGACCTGCGACGCAAACTGCAGCGCCAAAGCCGGCATGAACCAGAGCAGATAAATCGCGCCGGCTTCGACCGTGGCCTCATCGGCCGCGACCGCGCGCATATATGGACGCGACAATGCGAAGCCCGCGCCCAAGGTCAGGAGCCCGAACAGCACCGACAGGAGGACCGACTGGTTGAAGACGAGGTTGGCGTCGCCGCGATCCTTGCGCCCCACCGCGTGCGCCATCAGCGCCACGGTGCCGACGCCAAGCACCTGCATCAGCGCATTGACGAGAAAGCCGGCATTGCCGGCCGCGGCGACACCCGCGATTGCCGCATCGCCCAGTCCCGACACGAAATACAGGTCGACGAGCTGGCAGATCATGATCGTGATCATGCCGACCACGATCGGTGGCGCCATGCTCAGGATGTGGCCCACGATGGAGCCGCGTGTCAGGTCTTTCATGTCATTCATCCTCTGGCGGCGCGACGGCGGGACTTTCGTCCCGCCAGCCGCGCGCCACTCACTCCGCTGCTGCGATATGTCCGAGCTCCACCACCTGGCGCTCGAACAGGCCGCGATAGATGCCGCCGGGCTTGGCCGCGAGCCTGGCATGCGTGCCTTGCTCGACGATCTCGCCGCGGTCGAACACCAGGATGCGATCGAGGCTCTTCACCGTCGACAGCCGATGCGCGATCACGATCGAGGTACGGCCTCGCATCAGCCGCTCCATCGCCTGCTGGATCAGCGCCTCGGATTCCGAATCGAGGCTCGAGGTCGCTTCGTCCAGGATCAGCACCGGCGCATCGGCCAGGAAGGCGCGCGCCAGCGCCACGCGCTGGCGCTCGCCGCCGGAGAGCTTGACGCCGCGCTCGCCGACCAGCGTCCCGTAACCCTTGGGCAGGCGCAGGATGAAGTCGTGCGCGTTGGCCAGCCGTGCCGCCTGCTCGATCGCCTCCAGGCTGGCGCCGGGCCGGCCATAGGCGATGTTCTCGGCGAGCGAGCGGTGAAACAGGATCGGGTCCTGCTGCACGATCGCGATCTGGCTGCGCAGCGAGTGCTGGGTGGCCTTGGCGATGTCTTGCGCATCGATCAGAACGCGGCCGCCGGTGACGTCGTAGAGCCGCTGCACCAGCTTGACGAAAGTTGTCTTGCCGGAGCCGGAGCGGCCGACGAGACCGACGCGCTCGCCGGCGCGGATCGTGACCGACAACCCGTCATAGAGCGGCGCGTGATGGCCGCCGTAATGGAACGTGACGTCGTCGAACACGAGCTCGCCGCGCTCGATCGCGATCGGCCGCGCGTCCGGCGCATCCGCAATCCCGATCGGCTCGTCGTGGATCGCCACCAGCTCCTCCATGTCGTTGACCGAGCGCTGCAGGTTGTTGATGTGCATTCCGACGTCGCGCAAATAGGCATGGATGACGTAATAGCTCGTCAGCACATAGGTGACGTCGCCGGGCGAGGCTCGCCCCGACATCCACAGCAGCACGGCGCCGCCGATCACGGAGGCGCGCAGGGCCAGCAGCACCGAGAGCTGCGCCAGATTGGTGTAGTTGTAGCGCAGCCAGGTCCGCCGCACGCGCACGCGCCAGCGGTTGACGACACGGGCAAGCCGCACATCCTCGCGCGCTTCCGCGCCGAAGGATTTCACCACCGCGTTGCAGGTCAGCGCGTCCGCCAACGTGCCGCCGACCTTGGTATCCCAGGCATTGGAGATGCGCGCGGCTGGCGCGATGTAGCGCGTCGAGAACAGCACCGTCATCGTGACATAGGCCAGCGCACCGAGCGCGATCACCGCGCCAAGAGAAGCCCAGTGCATGCCGAGCAGGATCATCGACCCGATCAGCACCAGCAGCGACGGCGCCAGCGCCATGAGAATGGTGTCGTTCAACAGGTCGAGCGCCCACATGCCGCGGGTGACCTTGCGCACCGTGGATCCCGCGAAGGAGTTGGCTTGCCAGTCGGTCGAGAACCGTTGCACGCGCATGAAGGCTTCCTGCGCGACCTCGGACATGATCTTCAGCGAGAACGGCACGATGGCCTGCAGGCCGGTCAGCCGCAGCACCATGGAGGCAGCGCCGAGCGCCACGATACCGCCCAATGCCATCAGCGCCGCGTGACGCGCGGCGGGATCGGATGGGCCGCGCGTCAAGGCGTCGACCAGATGTCCGGAGAAGACCGGCATGAACAGGTCGGCGACGGTTGCGCCCAACAAGCCGCCGGCCACGACGAGGGTACGCCCCGGCTGCTTCAGCCAGTGCCGGAACACGAATGGCAGCACCACGCGTATCGCCGCGGGCCTTTTTGACAGAGCGGTCATGGCGTCATCCGGCCGCTTCTGGCGCGGGCCGGCTCCATTGATGGACGCAGGCCGGCCGCGAGGGCCGAGACGGCGTCACTTAAAGTTGGCTTTGGACTTGGGGAGCGGAGCGATCGGGACTGGAAGCCCAATCGAAGCTGGCGGAAGAGGCCTCTAGGAGGCCGCGCACATACCGAGCCAGAACATCATCGAGCGCGGGCGTGCGATCTGCGAATGCGACGAAATCATGCAAATCCTCCCGGTTCGATGGAATGAGGTGCGCTTTATAGATGTGTCATTGGTGATTTGCAACGGGGCTCGCGCGAGATCACGCACGAGTGTTGCAAATTAGTGCGCGTCGCCGCTGGCGCCGAACGGCGAGGCCGGCTTCTTCAACAGCGTGACGAGCAGGGTCAGGCCGAGATAGAACAGCGTCAGCATGAAAAAGGCATCGCCGAAGCCCATCACCACGGCCTGGCGATGCACGAGCTGCGACAGCTGCTTCATCGCCATCAGCGTGGAATCGCCGAGCCCCTGGAACTTCTGCATGAACATGGTCAGGGTTTCGGTGGCGGTCGCGTTGCCCCAGGTCACGCGCTCCTGCAGGCGCGTGATGTGCAGGTCGGTGCGGTCGTTGAGCACGGTGTTGATGACGGCAAGCCCCACGGCGCCGCCGAGATTGCGCATCAGGTTGAAGAGGCCCGAGGCGTTCTTCACCCGATCGGGCGCGAGCGTGCCGAGCGCGATGTTGTTGGTCGGCACCATCGCGAACATCATGCCGACGCCGCGCAGGATCTGCGGAATCAACAGCTCGTAGAAATCGTAGTCGCGCGTGATCCAGGTCATCTGGTAGGAGCCGAGCGCGAACACGACGAGCCCGAACGCGATCATGTAGCGCATGTCGTACTTCGCCATGAGGCGGCCGACCACCGGCGCAACCAGGAACATGGTGATGCCCGAGACGAACAGGGTATCGCCGATCATCAGCGCGCTATAGCCGCGCACTTCGGCGAGATAGCGCGGATAGATGTAGGTCAGGCCGTAGAGGCCGATGCCGATGCAGAACTGAAGGACGCAGCCGATCGCGAAATTGCGATTGGAAAAGGTGCGCAAATTGACGATCGGCTCGGCCGCCGTGAAGACGCGCCAGAAGAAGGCGATCGCCGAGATGCCGCAGATCCAGGCGCAGATCGCGACCGAGGGGTCCTGCATCCATTCATATTGCGGCCCTTCCTCCAGCACGTATTCCAGCGTGCCCAGGAAGCTGGCCATGAACAGCAACCCCCACCAGTCGAAACGATCGAGCAATTCGAAATGCGGCTCGTCGAAATCGACCAGCGCCAGCACGCCGATTGTGATACCGATGCCGGGCACGATGTTGATGAAGAACAGCCAGTTCCAGGACATCAGGTCGGTGATGTAGCCGCCAACGGTCGGCCCGATGGTCGGAGCCAGCGTTGCGACGAGCCCGATGATGGGACCGACGATGTGGAATTTGGTGCGCGGGAAAACGGTGTAGGCGGAAGCGAACACCGTCGGGATCATGCCGGCGCCGAGAAAACCTTGCAGCGCGCGCCAGACGATCATCTCCTCGATGGTGGTGGCGAAGCCGCAGAGCAGGCTCGATACGGTAAAGCCGGCCGCCGAGATCGCGAACAACAGCCGCGTGCCGAACGCGCGCGACAGAAATCCCGACAGCGGAATCGCGATCACTTCGGCGATCAGATAGGCGGTCTGGACCCAGGAGACTTCACTGGAGCTTGCCGACAGGCCGGCCTGGATTTCACTCAGGGACGCCGAGACGATCTGGATGTCCAGGATCGACATGAACATCCCGAACACCATGATGATGAAGGCGAACAGCCGCTTCGGCGCGATGCGCTCCGAAGCGGGGTCCGCCATCATGGCAGGTGAAACGGTCGTGGCGTTCGCCATCGTCTGACCTCGCGGCGCAGGCGCGCTACTGCGGATGGATCATGGTGGCGTCGTCGAGATCGACCTCGCTGTCGGCGTCGGCCGCGCCCTTGTTGGTATCGACGGTCGCAGTGACCGACATGCCGGCGCGGAGCAGGTTTTGCTTCGCGACCGACTTCGGCACGCGGATGCGGACCGGCACGCGCTGCACGATCTTGGTGAAGTTGCCGGTGGCGTTGTCGGGCGGCAGCAGCGTGAACACCGAGCCCGCGCCCGCCGCGATGCTGTCGACGACGCCGGAGAACTTGCGCATGCCGTAGGCGTCGACCTTGATCGTCACCGGCTGGCCGGGGCGGATGCGCTTGAGCTGGGTCTCCTTGAAATTGGCGTCGATATAGACGTTGTCGAGCGGCACGACGTTGCCGAGCCGCTGGCCCACGGCGACGAAGTCGCCGGCACTGACGAGGCGGTTCGAGAACGTGCCGTCGACCGGCGCGCGCACCGCGGTGAAGGCGAGATCGCGCTCGGCCTTGGCCAGCGTGGTCTTGAGCTCGGCGAGCTGCGCCTGCGCTTCGGCCTGCTGCGCCTTGGCGACGTCGACATTGCTGAGCGCGACATCGTAAGCGGCCTGCGCAGCCTTGACGGCGGCGGCGCCCTGATCGCGTCCGGCTTCGGAGCTCTCGAAGGTGGCGCGCGAGGCAAACCCCTTGTTGCTCAACGCCTGCTGGCGTTCATAATCGAGGTCGGCGCGCTTGAGGCCGGCTTCGGCGGAGACGAGTTGCGCCTTGGCCTGCGCGACCTGGCTGTCGAGCGCCGCGACCTGGCGGCCGATGCGATCGATGGTGGCCTGCTGGGTCGCGATCCTGGTCGCGGCGGCGTCGACCGCGATCTTGTAGTCGCCGTCATCGATGCGGAAGACGATGTCGCCGGCGCGCACCGTCGTGTTGTCGCCGGCGAGGATCGAGGAGACGTGGCCGGCAACGCGCGCGCCCAGCATGGTGTTGTTGGCGCGGACATAGGCATCGTCGGTCGCGACGTAGAAGCGGCCGACCAGCGTGTAATAGCCGGCATAGCTCGCGGCAGCGAGCGCCAGCACCAACCCTACTCCCATCATCACGAATTTACGCTTGCCGGACTTCGGCGCGCCGGCGGCGGCAGGCGCGTCTGGGGCTGCGGCCGGCTTGTCGGTCACGGGCTGCTCCGGCGCCTCGCTGGGGCGGCGCTTGGTTTCCTCGGCCACATGAGAGCGCAACTGCTCGGCGAGAGCTACAGACGTCTCGGTGGCAGCCTCACCACCCGCGGGCGTCGGCGTCTCCACGGCGTCCGGGCGAAGGACGCGCGCAGCCTGGTCTCTCACTACGGCCATGGAGGCCTCCCCCAACAAAAAAGCGCGATGAGGGACAGCCGCGTGCGGCCCGGTCCCTCTCGCTTATCCCAAATATCATTGACCGAACGGTTCGGTCAATATAGATAATATTCCCAGGCAGAGCCTACTGGCCCGAACCCTTTATTTCGGTTTCATGATCCTGGACCGATGCAAAAACCTTCCGAGACCCTGAACCAATGGTTGTAGCCGACCGCGAACATCTGCACGTCATCCAGGAGGAGGACAGCTCCAAACGCCGCCAGATCCTGGACGGGGCCCGCAAGGTGTTCATGGATCTCGGGTTTGACGGTGCCAGCATGGGCGAGATCGCTCGCGCGGCGCAGGTCTCGAAGGGCACGCTTTACGTCTACTTCGCGGACAAATGCGCGCTGTTCGAAGCCATCCTCGAGCAGGAGGCGCTCCAGCACGGTCAGGTCGCGTTCAACTTCGATCCGGTCCGCGATGTTGAAACCACGCTGAAGGATTTCGGCCGGGCCTACAACCGTCTGCTGTGCCGGCCCGGCGGCGGATCCGCGATCCGCACCGTGATGGCGATCGCCGAGCGCATGCCCGATCTCGGCCGCCGCTATTATGCGCGCGTGCTGGACAAGTCCATCAACCGCCTCTCCGACTATCTCAACACCCATGTCGCCTCCGGCGATCTTGAGATCGATGATTGCGATCTGGCGGCGTCGCAATTCATGGAACTGTGCAAGGCCACGCTGTTCCTGCCCTTCGTCTTCCAGGCCGCGCCCGCACCGTCGGAAGAGCGCATGAGCGAAGTCGTCGACAGCGCGACGCGGATGTTCCTGGCGGCGTATCGGGCGAAGTAGCGGCAAGTCGGCCTGCGTTGCAGGCCGTTCCGGCAGCATTATATTTGGGCCCATGTCCCGTGACCTTCGGCCGCCGGTCGATATCCTCCATTACGAGATTGTCCAGGAACAGGCCTCCGCACTCGGACGGATGGGCCGCACGCTCGAACAGGCGCTGGCGCGCTTGCGCGAGTTCGACGCCGCCCATGCACTCCCCGAGGTGCCGGCCTCGATGCAGCCGGCCAGGCGCAAGCTGGTGATGGACGCCGGCCACGCACTTTGGATGTTCGTGGTGCAGCGTGAGGCGACCGGCCTGCGCGACAGCCGCCACATCATGCGGACCTACAATGTCCCCGCCGAGGTACAGCTGTGCATGGGACTGGTCCCAGCACCGTCAAAGTCGGCCTGAATTGATTTTCTACGGCGAGCCTTAGTCGGTCACCTGCTTCCGGAGCGCAGCGAGATCGTTGACTACCATCTTGGTCGGGCCGGTCCAGATGATGCCGTCGTCCTGGAGGCGGCTGAGGATCAGGCTGATCGACTGGCGCGTCGCGCCGATCATGCGCGCGAGATTGGCCTGCGTGATGCGGCCGAGCGAGATCGGGCCGCTCTCGTCCTGGGCCGCGTTCTCGCACAGCTTGACCAGCAGCAGCACCAACCGTTCCGCCGCTTTCTGTCCCGCCAGCGTCTGCGCCAGCATCGAATAGGTCTCGCCCTTGAAGCCGAGGCACTCGATCAGCGCGACTGCGAACGACGGCGACTGCGCGATCAACCGGCGAACCGCGTCCTGGTCGAGATGCAGTGCTTCGACCCGCCCCAGCGCGCGGGCCGACCAGCTGTGGCGGTGATCGCCGAGGATGTAGGGCGCGCCGACGAAGTCGCCGGCCTCCCAGGTCGACAGCATCAGTTCGCGCCCCTGCGTGCCGGCATGGGTGCTTTCGACGATCCCGTTCAGGATGATGTGGACGCCGTTTGCGGGCTCGCCCTCCCGCAGCAGATATTCGCGGTTCTGGTAGGTAGCTAACCTGCCGGTTCGCATCACCAGCTCCAGATCGGGCTTGTCCAACGCCTTCAGCACATAACGTCCGGTCCCGGGCCGTGGCAGTTCGGCGCGCGGCTCAGCTGGATCGGCCACCTCATGCGCATCGCTGCGCCCCACGATCGGTCTCCCTTCGAGTGACAGCTCGAAGGCTAGGAGGTCTCCGCTCGGATTGCAACGCGCCGCAGAAGTTCGGGCTCCGCTGAAACCTCCATGAAGGCGCAAGCCAGATCGGTGAGCAGGCGTTCCCGGCCGGCGGGTGCCAGGAACGTGACGCCATAGGGCACGCCGGCTGCGGTAACGGCGTTCGGAACGGCGATGGCGGCCAGGCCCAGCGGGTTGGCGTAATTGGTGTAATAGCCGTTGTTGAAGTTGGCCGTCAGCGGATCGCGCGCGACGTCGTCGATGCTCAGCACGGTGCCGACCGTCGGCACGACCAGCGCATCGTGATCTTGCCAGAACTCGCGCAGCGATCGCTGGACCTCCTTGACCTTGTAGAGCGCACGACAGGCATCCGCCGCCGTGAACTTCCGGCTGCCGATGACGAGGTCGCGCACGATCTTCACGCCCGCATCCGGGTTGGCGTCGAGGAATGCGCCGACCGAGACGTCCCGCTCGGCGAGGAACGGTCCGAAAAACATGAGGTCGTTGACCGAAATGAACGGCGAGAAATCGACCGATGCGATCGACAGATCAAGCTGCCGCAGCCTGCGAAGCCCATCGCCGAACAGCGCCTCCGTCTCCAAATTGCCGAAGAACCTGAGCTGATCCGGACGCGGCGTTGCGATGTTGAGGGGCCGCGCTGGCGATGCGTGCTCCGTCCATCCGGCGAAAGCTTCCGGTGAAAAACAGTCCTCGGCATCGCGCCGCGCCAACACGCGATAGACGTCGTGGCCATCGCGGGGGTCGCGCGTGTAGAGCGAGATGGTATCGAAACTTCGGCACGCGTAGACCATGCCGCGCTGACTGAAGGCGCCGGGCGCGGGCTTGAAGCCGGTCACGCCACAATAGGACGCCGGCACCCTGCCCGATCCGCCGGTATCGGTGCCGAACGCAAAGGACGAGGTGCCTGTCGCGACCGATACCGCGGCGCCAGAGCTCGAGCCGCCGGGGATGTAGTCGGGGTTATGCGGGTTGCGGGCGATGCCATAGGGCGAGCGCACGCCGACGAGGCCGGTCGCGAACTGATCCATATTGGTTTTGCCGAGATAGATCGCGCCGGCGGCGATGGCGTCGGCGACAACAGGACTCGTATCTTTCGCGGTGTAGGCGAATTCCGGGCAGGCCGAGGTGGTCTGCTCGCCGGCCACATCGATACAATCCTTGACCGAGAACACGAGACCGTAGAGCGGCAGCTCGCCGATCTCGCCAATGCGCGCATCGAGCGCACCGGCCCTTGCCATGACGCTTTCGGGATTTGCCGTCGAGATCCAGACGCCGCTCTGGTCGGCGTCGTCAAGGCGCGACAACACATGCGCGGCGACATCGGACGGCTTGAGCTCACCGCGACGATAGGCGGCGCGGAGGTGGCGAGGTGCGAGATTCATGTCGGTCACGTGCGTGCGGGAATTGGCAATGCGCCGGCGGGACAAGCCCGCCGGCACCGACCCTAGCGGCCGATCACCTTCTCCAGATAGGCGGGCTGGATGAAGGCCTCGAAGTCGGCGCGCGGCAGCAGCTTCGGCAGGCGCTCCTGCTTCACCAGGAAGTCGGCGGTCGAGATCAGCGTGTCGACGAACTTGCCCTTTTTCGCGGATGTGCCGAGATATTCCTCGGTGAGCTGCATGTTGCAGGGGATCATCCCGGTTCCCTTCATCATTCGCTGCGCGTCCTCGATGGGCAGCGAAAGCTCTTCCGCGATGATCTCCGCGGTCTTCTCCGGGTTCTTCAGCCAGAAATCGATGCCTTCGCATTCGGCCTTGATGAACTTGTCGACGTAGGACGGATACTTCTCCGCGAACGCGTTCATGACGACGCCGATATCCCAGGTCGGGTAGCCGCGCTTGGCCATATCGCCCGAGGTGACGAGAATCTTGCCGCCGTTCTTCACGGCCTTGCCGAGATTCGGTTCCCAGAACCAGGCGGCGTCGATGTCGCCGCGAAGCCAGGCGGCCGCGATGTCCGACGGCGCGAGGTCCAGAATCTTCATCGAGGCGGGATCGGCACCCTCGTCCTTGAGTGCCTGGAGCAGGAGGTAGTGCGTCGTGGAGCCGAACGGCGCCGCCACCGTCTTGCCCTTGAGGTCCTTGAGCGAGGCGATGTTCTTGTCGGCGCGAACCACCATCGACTCGACGTAGTCGAGCATGTTGATCACCAGGATGCCCTTGATCGGCAGGGCGCGCGTCGCGCCGATCGCGGTCGGCGGATTGCCGAGGCCGCCGAAGTCGACGTCGTTGCCCGCGATCGCGCGCAGCATGTCGCCGCCCCCACCAATCTTGACGTATTTTATGTCGACGCCCGGCATCTCCTTGGCGAGCAGGCCAAGATGCTTCGTAACCAGCTGCGCGTTGACGAGGTTCAGATAGCCGACGGTCACCTTCGCCGGCTTGTCCTCGGCGCGCCCTGCGCCCGTGAGCGCCAACGTGGCAACTGCGAGCGTCGCAATCAGTCTCTTCATCATGGAGGTCTCCCCTACGATCAGAATTGGATTCAGGCCCACGGCATCAACAGTTTCGCGATGCCGCGCATCATGAGATCGAGCACGACGCCGGTGAGACCGAGCACGATCAGCCCCATGATCACGATGTCGGACAGCAGGAATTTTGCGGCGTCCCAGATCATCCAGCCGATGCCGGCGGATGCCGCGACGATTTCGGCGGCGACGAGAACGGTGTAGGTGAATCCGAGCGAGATGCGCATGCCGGCGAGAATCAGCGGCCCCGCCGCCGGCAAATAGACGTGAAACAGCAGGTGGCGCCGGGTTGCGCCTAGCGACTGGGCGGCGCGCACATAGACCGGGTCCACGCTGGTGACGGCCTGGATCGTCGAGATGACGATGCCCGGCAAGCCGGCAAGAAACAGCAGCGACAGCTTCGAGCTCTCGCCGATGCCAAGCCACATCACCAGCAGCGTATAAAGGCCGAGGGGCGGCAGTGGCCGGTAGAACTCGATCAACGGATTGAGCAGCGCGCGGGCGTTGCGCGACACGCCCATGACGACGCCGAGCGGAATGCCGATCAGGCAGGCCAGCGTGAAGGCCGTGAGGATACGATAAAGGCTTGCGCCGAGATGCTGAAGCAGCGTCGCGCCCTGATATCCCTTCGTCATCGTCTTGACGAACGCGGCCCAGACCGCCTGCGGCTTTGGCAGGAACAACTCGTTGGCCCAGCCCATCTCCGTGACGATGGCCCAGCCGGCCAGCAGCACGGCGACGGTCAACGTCGAGAGCAGCACCGATCGCGAGACCTTCGGAAGTCGCAGCCGCAAGCTGCCGCGTCGCGTGCGATCCGGCGCGATTGGAATCGTCATGTGGGTCGCCTCGACGCTCATGTCCGCACTCCCAGGATCTGCATGATGGTCAGCGCGTAGATCCGCGTCGCCATCACCGACTTGGTGATCGAGATGTTCTCGTTGTCGACGGCCCAGCCGTCTTCTCCGGGACCGAACGTCACCGCATTGATTCCGGCTTCGCGGAAGCGGATCGTGTCGTTGAACGCATTCTTGCGGTTGACACCGGGCTCGCGGCCCATCAGACGCCGGTAAACCGCGCGCAAGGAACGGCAGGGCTCCTCCTCGACCGGCACCGGTTCGGTCGCGTTGACGAACAGCGAGCCCGGCACCTGGCGCACCTCCACCTTGACGTCGTTCACGCCCGCAAAAGTGTCCCGTCCGAGGCGTTCGATGTCCGCAATCACGCTCGACAGCGTCATGCCGGGCACGATGCCGACCACGGCGAGCGTGATGGTGCAGGCATCCGGCGAGAACTGCATCTCGCCGGGCAGGCCGGACCGAATGCGCACCACGGCGCAGCAGGGCGGCGTATGACCCATGAACTTGCTGGGGACATGCGTGAACGCCATGTCCTTCAGTTTCGGCAACAGCTTTGCCGCTTCCATGATGGCGTTGACGCTGATGTCCGGTCGCCAGATGTGCGACTTGATCCCGTGAACGGTGAGCTCGATCAGGCAGTGGCCGGAATTGGCCACCGACAGGTTCATGCCCCAGTCCTTGTTGACGTCACCCCAGGCGGTCGGCTCGGCGGTGATCTCGTAGTCGGCGGTCAGGCCAACCTTGTTCAGCATGTAGATGGAGCCCTCGGTGCCGTTCCGCTCCTCATCGACCGTGTAGCAGCACATCAAGGTGCCATCGAACTTCACACCCGCTTCCGTCAGGGCCTGCACCGCGAGCAACGATGCGGCGAGGTTTCCGCGCGTGTCGGACGTGCCGCGCGCATAGAGCAGATCGCCATGGCGCGTCGCCTTGAACGGATCGAAATCCGTCATGTGCCATTTCTCGGGCTCGACGGCCGGATAGGTGTCGAGGTGATCGTTGAGAATGAGCGAAGGCGCGCCGTCGCGTCCCTTGAGCACGCCGAGCACGTTCGGCCGGTGCGGCTGCGCGCTGTGCTTGGTGACCTCCATGCCGAGCGCTTCGAGCTTGCCCGCGACCAGCATCGAGATCGCCTCTTCCTCGGCAGGCGGCAAATCGGGATCCAGCGGATTGCCGGAACGGGGCTGGCCGGTGCGGATCAGCTCGGATGCGAGTTCGAGCCAGCGCTCCTCCGTGATGCGCGACAGCACGCGCTGTTCGAGATCCGAATAAGGAGGGGTGATAGACATCTGCATGACGGCTTCCGCTGGCTCACGGCGCCGGCAGCGCCGCTTCGTGGCAACCTCCTCATTGCAGCGACCGTGCCAACTGCCGAAAAAGCCCGCGACGGCACAAATATTCTTTTAATATCAATGGCCTAGGCAGGAATGGCGATCGCGCAAATTTTTGCGCCCGAGATGCGCTCTGCCGAAGACGCGGTGTCGGCTGAACAGGCAAGGCTCAGCGCGAGGCCAGCCGGCGTGGGGTCGTAGCCCGCGTGGAGCGAAGCGGAATACGGGAACACCTTCCCTGGAGGCTACGCATCACGCGCAAGCCTCAATCGTCGGCGTACTCGTCCTCTTCGTGCTTACGCGCCATGCTCTTGCGCGTACCCAGCGAGCCGGTCACGGAGGAATCGCGCGCATTCGCATAGGGATTGCGCCCGCCCGCCCGCGCGGCGACCTCTTCGCCGGAGACGGCGGCGGGCTGGCAGATCAGGCGCCGGCTGGCGCGGCGCATCAGATCGACGTGGATGTGATCGTAATGATAGACGTTCGAGCCCGGCGCCAGCACCGTGGTGAAATGCACGCACGCGCCCGACTGCACGTCGCGCAAGAAGCCCTGCTCTTCCGGCATGCCGCGCCAGCCATCCTTCACGGTGACGCGGCGGCCGTCGGCGAGCACGAAGGCGGCGATGTCGAGCGCATTGCCGAAGGCGTGCTCGGAGATATGGGCATGAGAATTGCCGTTCATGCCGCGGCAGGAATAGGCGGAGATCTGCTTGATCTCCGCGACGCGGGTGCCGAACCAGCGCATCGCCGAGGGCTGCACGGTGTCGGCGAGCCAACGATCGAGCTCGGACACGATCGGACAGGCCAGCGTCGCAACCGGCTTGATCGCAACGGGGCCAACGGCGGTGACGGGATTGCCCTGTGCCGGACCAAGGCGCGGCAGCGGTTGCTGCGCGGGCGCCTGCGAGTAGGGCGCCGGCCGTGCCGGATAGCTCGGCGCATTCATGTAGCGCGACGCGCCCGCGGCATCGGTGCCCTCGGGCGGCAAATCGATCTCGTCTTCCTGCTGCGCCACGCCAGGCGCATTCAGAGGCATCGGGCCAGGCGTAGCGCCATAGCCGGAAGGCTGCCGCACCGCGGTCTCGGGATAGTTTGAGCGTTGCGGATAGGAAGATGCCGGATAGTTCTGGCCTTGCGGGTAATTCGGCCGCGGCTGCGTCACCGGCCAGCGCGGCTGGTTGCCGATGCTCCCGGGCGGACGCAATTCCTCGTCGGCAAAGCCGTAACTGCTCGAGGCTTCGCCGAGGGCGGCCACCTTGAGCGGAAACTCCGCGCCGCACATGCCCGGCCCGGAGATCGGGTCGATGCGGACCAGATCCGGCCCCTCTTTCACCGCGCCGGATTTCAGGCATGCGGCTTCGGCCTCGGCCCGCCACGGTTCACGTTCGGCCTGGAAGACGCCGCGTCCGCAACCCGCTAACGAAACAAGGACGATGGAGCCGACGAGATACAAACGAACTCCGCGCGTCATGCACGCACGTTCGGTGAATTTACTTAAAGACTCTTCAACGTGTTGATTTCAGTGTTCTTTAACCATGTCAGCCGGCGCCAGCAGGACTGTCCGCAGGTGACGAGCGACAGCAAAGCTGACTTTTTCGGAAAGAGACTTTCTGTTAACCATGACGCTCTCGCGCAAAGCGGCGCGACAGCGGGAGCGACATCATGACGTTCGCCGGGAGACTGAGCGTTATCACCGCGTACCTCGCCATGGCCTTTGTCGGCGCCATCGTGCTCGGCATGATCTAGCGGCTTCAGTCGGCGGTATCGAACGCTTCCCTTACGACCGCGCACTCCATTGGCGCGACGTCGTGATCAGTTTCTCCGGCCGCTCTTCGGCTCGCGTCCAGTCGTTTCCGGAACACCAGAAGTGGCCCAGTGCGCAGGCTTCGACGTGAAGCTTGCCGGAGCTCTTCAGCGTCATCCTCGCGTAATAGGTACTGCCGCTGGAGCGGCTGTAGATGTTACCGGTCCAGACGTCGTGTGTTTTCGGCTTCATGTTGACGAGCACGCTCTCGCCCCTGGTCGACGCTTCAGTGAGCGCGAAGCCGCACAGTGCCGGTCCACAGCGTTCGATGCGGACCATGCCCTTGGCGCCTGCGCTCTCCCATTCGCCGAGCGGCAAATAGGCCGGCTCGTCGTCGCCGCGCTCTGGGCTCGTCATGGCCTGCTTGATCTCCGGCCTTGGCGCGACGACAGGTGCCTCCATGCGCGGCGGATCGAGCGCGACGGTCTTCGGCGGATCCATCCGCGGTAGCTCCACCCGTGGCGGATTGGAGCTTGGCGCCTGCGGCAGAACAACGTGCTGCGCCGTCGTTGAGGCAAGAACAGGAGCCGCCGGCGCCGTCGCAGGCGCGACCGCAATCGCTTGCGCTGGCCTGACCGGAGCCACGGGATAGAGCGGTTGCGGCGGCGGAAGCACCGGCGCCGGTGTCGTATCGACGTCTGGCCGAAAGCTGCGATGGGAGGAAACCGAGACACAGGAAGCCCATCGGCAATGACTGGGCGAGTCGACCCGGAATCGATGACCGCCGATCGAGAACGCGTAGGAGCCGGCCTCGGCTGCGGGCGCAATCGCCAGCAGCGCGATCAATGTGCCAAGCGACGTCACAAGCCGCATCATCGGCGCCTCCCTCTGTGTCGAGACGAGGTTACGCAGATGGACAGCGACTGAATGTGCGCGGCGTCACCCAGCACCGGGGAGCCGTTGTGACGCCCATCACAGAAGGTCCGACCGGCCCGGCGTAGGGTCGAACCACGCTTCATCCACCCGCGACTTCAGTCCCATCGGGACCCACACATTCTTCGGAGGTTGTCATGAACAAGCTCACCATCGCCGCCACCGCTCTCTTCCTCGCGTCCACCGCCGCCGCGCATGCCGGCAATGCGATCTCGTTCCAGATCGAAGGCCAGAACATCCGCATCGAGACGCCGCGCAACTGCGCCTCGCTCAATTGCGTGACCATCGTCGCGCCGGGCTTGTCCGACAAGCCGATCAAGTTGAACAACATCAACCTCAAGGGCCTTGGCTCGAAGGATGATGACCTCGACACCACGCCGGCTCCGGCCACGACTGCGCAGCCGGCGCCGGCTCCGGTGCAGCAGCAGCAGCCCGTGCAGCAGGCCCCCGTGCAGGCGACCGCGCCGGCAGCGCCCGCTATCGCGGCACCGAGCACGACGGTTGCCGCTGCTCCGTCCGCTGGCTACGACGCCACGACGCAGACCGCGCCCGCTGCGGCTCCCGCGCCCGTCGCGGTTGCTCCGGCCCCCGCTCCGGCGCCGGTGCCCGCCGCGCCTGTCGCGGTTGCCAACACGCCGATCGGCGTCTGGGCGACCGAAGAGAACAAGGGCAATGTCCGCGTCGAACAGTGTGGCGTCAATCTCTGCGGCTACGCCGCGAAGACCAACGAGCGTATCCTGATCAACATGAAGCCCGACGGCGCGAAGTGGAGCGGCCGCATCCACGATCCCGACTCCGGCCGCAACTACGACTCGACGATCGCGATGAAGGGCCCGAATGCAATGCGCGTGCAGGGCTGCGCCTTCGGCGGCATGTTCTGCGGCGGCCAGACCTGGAAGCGCGTGAGCTGACGCACCACCATCGTCCCATTCTATAGTCATCCCGGGCGATGCGAAGCATCGACCCGGGATCATGCGCGACAGTCTCAGTTTATCCCCTCACCCTGAGGAGCCTGCGAAGCAGGCGTCTCGAAGGGCAAAGGCCCGGATCGCGAGCGGGCCTGCATGGTTCGAGACGCGCGCAAGGGCGCGCTCCTCACCATGAGGGGAAAGAGTTGGATTTGAACGTTCACCGCCGCCGTGCGATAGACATTCATCCGCCATTCAGCTGTACCCGGCTGATATCGGTCGATCTCGCCTCGCGTTTCTCACCGGGACTCTTCGTGACATTTATCGTGGCCTGGCGCCGCTTCATGTTCGCGCTTGTGCTGCTGGCGTTGCCGCCGGCCGGCGCGAGCGTTGCGTTCGCATCCGATGCGATCGAGCTTGCGCAGGCGCAGCCACAAGCGCAGCCGTCGCCCGCCCCCTCGCCGACGCCATCGGCTTCACCCGTTCCCGCGACCGAGGCGCAGCCCGCCGCCATCGAGCCGATCGGCAACGTCGCGACGGTGACGGGCATCGCGACCGTGATCCGCGGCAAAAATTCCTATCCGCTGCGGGTACGCGACGACATCTATCTCAACGACGTCGTGCAGACTTCGTCGAACTCCTCGCTCGGCATCACCTTCAACGACGCGACCACGTTCAACCTCTCGGCCAGCGCCAAGATCACCATCGACACTTACGTCTATGAGGACGGCGGCAAACAGAACGCAGGAATCTTCGACATCGGCAAGGGCACGGTCGCCTTCGTCGCGGCGGCGGTGGCAAAGACCGGCGACATGAAGATCACGACGCCGACGGCGACGCTCGGCATCCGCGGCACCACCGGCGTCGTCGAGGTGCCGGAAGGCCCGGCCGCGAACAACGCCAACAACGTCAACATCAAGCTCTATCCCGACGCCGACGGCCGGGTCGGACACATCGACGTCGACGACCGCACGAGCGGGACGCGGCTCGGCGCGCTGACGCAAGGCGCGAGCGGTTTTGCGATCCGGCCGGGCGCGGCCGCGGCAGGCGTCATGCGCTTTGCCGCGGTGCCGATCACGATCGCACCACAGCAGATCGCACGCGACCGCGGCTTCGTCAGCCAGGTGCATCTGGCGCAGACCACGGGCCGGCAGATCGTCACCGAGCAGCGCGACTTCCGCCGCGCCAATCCGACCGCGAGCCCGCGCATTCCGCGGCCGTTCCAGCCGCCGCAACAGCAACAATTGCGGCCGAATACGGCGCCAGGACAACAGCCGCAACAGCCGCAGCGGCCGAACGGTCAGCCCGGTCAGAACAACCGTCCAGGCCAGCAGCAGCCCGGCACGCCAGGCCGCCAAGGCGCCCAGCCCCAGCGGCAGGGCCAAGGACAGGGTCAAGCGCCGGGCCAAGGCGGCGCCGTCCAGCCCGGTACGCCGAGCGCGGGTCAGGGTCAGCAACAGCAAGGCCAGAAGCAAGGCGCGGGACGTCCGGCAGGCCCACCGCGCACCGGTCAAGGCACGCAGCCTGACGGCACGCCGCAAACCCGGCCGCAACGCGGTGGGCAGATTCCGGCGCAGCCCGGCGGAGTCGCGCCGCCGCAGCCGGCCGGAACGCACCAGCAGCCCCGTCCGCAGCCGCAACTTCCCCCCACCGGCATGCAGCCCGGCCAGCCGCCCGCTGCTCGACAGCCGGGCATGCAACGCCCGGGCGGATTCCAGCAGCGCCTCCCCGCCGCGCAACGCCCCGCAGCGCCGCGAAGGCCAGCACCAGTTCCGAAGGAGAAGGAGCGGCGGTGACTTTCTTCCTTCTCGCCTTGCGGGAGAAGGCGGCGCGAAGCGCCGGATGAGGGGTTCTATCGGCGAAAACTCATCGACAGCTTGACGCGTGGAGAGAGACCCCTCACCCGGCTTTGTTTCGCAAAGCCACCCTCTCCCGCAAGGGGCGAGGGTGCACCGTCACGCTGCGCGCGAGGAGAACTCACGCCTCGCCGCGCAGCCAAGCCTTCACCTTCTGCAAGAGACCATGCCGCAACTCGTCCGAAGCCGCTTCGGCTGGCGTCAGCGTCTGCAAGGCTGCATCGACATCCTCGGTCGCGAGCGGCGGTGTGACGTCGGTATCCACCGGCGCAAGCCCTGCCGCCGCGAGCGCGATCGGGCCGACCTGGGTCAGAAACACGCGCTCGTACTCGCGCGACAGGCGCGCGAGCGCGTCTTCCAGCGTCAACCAGTCGACCGCCTTGATGTCGTTCATCAGCTTGCGGACGGGACCGTCCCCGGCCTCCATGCGCCAGAAATGCACGACCTTGGAGCGCCCGCCGGACTGATAGACGAGCGTGCCCAGAAATTCGTGGATGGCGACCTCGTGACCGGTCTCTTCCAGCACTTCGCGATGCGCGGCTTGCTTCGGCGTCTCGCCGTCGTCGAGCTTGCCCTTGGGCAAAACCCATTCGTTGCGCTTGCGCTGGCGCACGACGGCGATCAGCGGCGGCGCACCTCGCCGCAGCACAATACCACCCGCCGCCATCACCGGCGCCCGTGCCATCACCAAATCCGTCGTCGCAGAAACGTCCCAGGGACGATATAGGCGGCCGACGCGGCTGATTGAAGGCTAGTTTTTTCTCAGCAGCGCTTGACCTGCGCGAATGCGCGTGCCCTCGGCGATGTCGTCGCAGAAGGTGAAATCGCCGGGCGCGAGGATGATGATGGTCGAGCCATGCTCGAACCAGCCGAGCTCCTCGCCCTTGCTCACGTTGACGTCGCAGGGAAAATTGACCGGCCCTCTCGTCTGGGCATTCAGCACCATGTCGAGGAAATGCAGACGGATGCTCGCGACCAGGATCGCGGCAACCGGTACCAGCGTCACGGCTTCGCCCGTCGGCAAATGCGTGCGGATCACTGCGCGCTCGTTCTTGCAAAACAGACGCTCGACCCGTTTCAGCGCGATCGGGTTGACGTTCCAGACGTCGCCATGGATCAACGTGACACGCTCGATATGCGCGTCAAAGGGCGCGTGGAAGCGGTGATACATGCTCGAGGTCAGCCGCAGGGTGACGAAGGAGCCGTTGCGGTGCTGATCGACAAGGGCGGAATCGCCGAGCAGATCGAGCAGCGAGTACGGCGCGCCTTTGACCTGGAACAGCTCGGTGTCCGCGATCCGGCCATGGGCGCCGACGATGCCGTCGGACGGGCTGGCGACAATGGAGGGGTCCGGATCAAAGGGGCGCAAGCCGGGCTTGAGCTCCCGGGTGAAGCAGTCGTGCAGGCTCTTGAAATGCGTTTTCCGCGCCTCCGACAGATCGAGGTCGGAGAACAGCTTCCACAGCGCGATGGAGCCGTCCCGCACCAGCGGGTTCTCGATCTTCGAGAACCAGCCCATGAAGCGGGTTAGCGCCGCGCGAGGGATGCGGTTGGTCAGCAGGAAGTTGAGGTCTTCCTGCTGGGTGAAAGAGGCGATCAGGGCTTTGACTGTCATGAATCTGTCAGCTCGCAGTATTAGCGCTTGTTGTCATGGAAACGACACTCCCGATTCTTTCTTTGTCCGTGGCCGCCGCAGCGTCCGCTGCCGCCGCCTTCCCGAAAATCAAGGCACGGATCGAATTGTCCCGCGCCAAGCACCGCTCGCTCGCCGGGCACTCCAAGATGTCCCGGCGGGTGGCAAAGCTGCTCCCGTTCTACGAATTCGAAGGCGATGCGTACTTCGCTTGCGACGGCGCGCCGGCGAACGTCGCAGCCCAGCGCAAGGACGGCTTCTTCCGTCTCGCGCGTCTCTACGCCGAGCGCTACCCCAAGGGCCGCGCGATGACGAAGGACGCGGCGGAAAAGATCTCCGACCTGCACTTCACCGAAACCTACCGCGTGCCGTTCCAGTTCTCGCGCCTCGTCCGCGAGCATTTGGGCACCTCGACCTTCTTGGAGTCGTCGCGCGGCGTCACCGTCACGGATGTCGACGGCAACACCTCCTACGACCTCACGGGGTCCTACGGCGTCAACATCTTCGGCAACGACTTCTACAAGGAATGCATCGAGGGCTCCGAGAAGCGCGCGCACGCGCTCGGACCGGTGCTCGGCCCCTACCATCCCGTCATCCTCGAGAACGTGGCGCGGCTGTGCCAGATCTCGGGCCTCGACGAAGTCTCCTTCCACATGTCCGGCACCGAGGCCGTGATGCAGGCGGTGCGGCTCGCGCGCTATCACACCAGGCGCACCCATCTCGTTCGTTTCGCCGGCGCCTATCATGGCTGGTGGGGCGACGTGCAGCCTGGAGTCGGCAATCCGATTCCCGCGCACGAGACCTACACCCTCGCCGAGATGTCGGAGAAGACGCTGCACGTGCTGCGGACGCGCAAGGACATCGCCTGCGTGCTGGTCAACCCGCTGCAGGGGCTGCATCCGAATGGCAACGCGCCCGGCGACTCCTCGCTGGTTGATTCCTCTCGCGGCGGCAATTTTGACCGCACCGCCTACACCGAGTGGCTCAAGACGCTGCGCGAGGTCTGCGACCAGCGCGGCATCGTGCTGATCTTCGACGAGGTCTTCGTCGGCTTCCGTCTCGCGGCAGGCGGCGCCCAGGAGTATTTCGGCGTCAAGGCCGACATGGTGACCTACGGCAAGAGCCTCGCCGGTGGCCTGCCGGTCGGCGTGGTCTGCGGCAAGAAGGAGTTGATGCGCCGCTTCCGCGACGACCGCCCCGCCGACGTCTGCTTCGCCCGCGGCACCTTCAACTCGCACCCCTATGTCATGACGGCGATGGACGAGTTTCTGAGCCGGCTCGCCAGCCCGAACTTCCGCGCCATCTATGACGGATTGGACGAGACCTGGAGCGGCCGCGCGCAGAAGCTCAACCAAATGATGGGCGATGCCGACCTGCCGGTGCGGTTTGCCAACTTCTCGTCGATCTGGACGGTAAAATACACCACCCCGTCCCGCTACAACTGGATGCTGCAATATTACCTGCGCGCCGAAGGCCTGTCCTTGAGCTGGGTCGGCACCGGCCGGCTGATCTTCAGCTTGAACTACACCGATGCCGATTTCACCGAGGTCGCCGAACGTTTCGTTCGCGCCGCCGAGAAGATGAAGGCCGACGGCTTCTGGTGGCACGATGGCGTCCTCACCAACAAGACCATCAAGCGGCAGATCCTGAAAGAGATGCTGGCCAAGCGCTTCGGACGCTAAGGTCGATTCTCCGCTCCAACACACAGTCGTTCCGGGGCGGCTCGAAGAGCCGAACCCGGAACCTCGAGATTCCGGGTCTGGTCCTTCGGACCATCCCGGAATGACGGCGTCTGTGGCGGCGCTCAATTCCACTTCCCCGCACGCTGGGCGAGGCGAAGAAAACGCAGCGGCCGGGCCCAACACGTGGATGCCCGGGACGAGCCCGGGCATGACGCAACCATCAGACATCGGAGGCCTTGGTGAGAACGGCGCGCTCAGGCGTGCTGCTCTTCGAGCGTGGGCTCGCCGATCAGGCCCAGCGTGTGCTCGGGCTTGAGGTGCAAGCCGGGGTCCATCAGCTCGCCGCGCATCAGCGCCAGCGGCGCGTTGCGGTAGAGCATCAGATCGTGGAAGGGATCGGTCAGGATCTTCGTCATCCAGACGAGGCCGGTCTCGACGTCGCGGATGAAGAACAGGTGCACCGTGCGGAACATGAGACCGCCGCCGCCGACCACGAGCCAGATCTTGGCGACCTGCCGCATGAAGTCGGTCGCGCCCACCCAGGGCGTGAACAGTCCGAACAGCGTGGGATCGACCAACAGCACCAGTGGCGACAGCGCCCAGATCGACATCAGCACCACCTTGCGCTGAAGATTGTAGCCGACCTTGATCTCTTCCTTGTGCTCGTGCGTCGCCTGGTTGATCTGGTCGTAGCCGTGCGGCTCGAAGAAGAAGTGACCCGCCTGGCGCGAGGTCATCGAGACCAGCCAGCCGACCAGCGCCGAGATCATGGGGTCGACGAACAGCCAGACATAGGCGAACAGGAAGCTCAGCGCGCTGACGAAGTGCAGGCTCTGATTGATGCGGCTGTGGTGATAGTAGCGATGGTCGTCCCAGCGCTGGATCCGCAGCTGCTCGAGATAGTTCTTGATCATGCTCTCCCCCAAAATGCTTTCGGGCTCAGGATTTACAGGGATTCGATGTAGGCCGTGTGACATCATCATTTTGTCATGTGACGATGTGCGGTGGCGCGGTGACGCACGCGACGCGTAAGCTTCTGGTCAAGCCGCCTTGGCGACGTCGAGCTTGCGGAAGCGCACCAGCGAGAAATGACCGAGCGGCGGAATCAGGCGGCGCTCCGCGAGCTCGATACCCTTGGCACCGGCCAGCCATTTGGCGTAGCGCGACCAGGCGAACTCGGCGGTGCGGAAGCCGAGCGGACGCACCACCGGCTGCAGCTTCTGCTCGATGAAGCGACGCATGCCGGTATCGGCGCTGACGCGGGTGAGGATGATCAGTTCGCCGCCCGGGCGCAGCACGCGGGCAAATTCGTCCAGCGCGACTTCCGGGTTCGGCACGGCGGTGACGACGTATTGTGCCATCACGACGTCGAAGGAATTGTCGGGGAATTCGAGCTTCTCGGCGTCCATTACCGCGAGGCCTTCGACGTTGTTCAGCTTGCCCTCGGTGACGCGCTGGCGCGCCTTGTCGAGCATCGCCTCCGAGATGTCGGTGCCGAAGATGCGCAGATGCGGCGCGTAGAGCGGCAGCGAGATGCCGGTGCCCACGCCGACCTCGAGCACCCGGCCGCCGATCTTGTTGGTGGCCGCGATCGCGGCCTGCCGGCCCTTGGCGAACACGCCGCCGAACACGAGGTCGTAGACCGGTGCCCAGCGGTCATAGGCCTGCTCGACCGTGCCACGCGTGAGGTCGAGCTGCTGGGTGCCGTCAAGGTTCATGATCTTAGCCATCGATGAGGTTCTCGCTGTGGTTCGAAACGTTTTGGGTCAACCGCGCACCGGCCGCCGCGCCATGATCGGCGAGGCGCGCAAGGCACGGCTGGGCTGAAGTGAAGTGAGGTTGCCGACGAACTGGCGCGCGCTGTTTTCCCAGGAGCGCTCCAGCGCGAAATTGCGGCAGGTCTCGCGCGACATGGTGAGCGCGCGCAGGCACGCGGCGCGCAAATCGTGGTCGATCGCGCCGATCGGATGATCCGCGATGACGTCCTTCGGACCCGTCACCGGAAACGCCGCAACCGGCGTGCCGCAGGCGAGCGCTTCGAGCTGCACCACGCCGAACGTGTCGGTCAGGCTCGGAAACACGAACACGTCGGCGGCGGCGAGGTGCGCGGTGAGATCCGCGCTCTTCTTCTCGCCGAGGAAGACCACGTCGGGATATTTCTTTTCGAGCGCGGCCTTCTGCGGGCCGTCGCCGACGACGACCTTGGTGCCGGGCAGGTCGAGCGAGAGGAACGCTTCGAGGTTCTTCTCCACCGCCACGCGGCCCATTGTCATGAAGATCGGCCCGGGCAGATCGAGCTTGGCCGGAGAGTCCGGATGGAACAGCTCGGTATTGACGCCGCGGGTCCAGAAGCCGAGCCGCTTGAAGCCGCGTTCGGAGAGCTCCTGCCGCAGCGAGGGCGTCGCCACCATCGTCATCGCGGCGGCATCGTGGAAGTGTCGCAGCACGGCGTAGCCGACGCTCGCGGGGATGGCTGTCCGCACCGAGACGTACTCGGGAAAGCGCGTGGTGTAGGAGGTGGTGAAGGCGAGCCGGTTGCGACGGCAATAAGCCCGCGCCGCCCAGCCGATCGGCCCTTCGGTCGCGATGTGCAGCGCCTCCGGCGCCGCCCTCTCGATCCGCCGCGCAATCTCCCTGCCGCTCGGCAGCGCAATGCGCAGCCCCGGATATGTCGGTAGCGGCCACGACCGAAAACCGTCCGGGGTGAGGAAGTCGATCTCGACATCCAATGCCTTGGCCGCGCCAGCCAGCGAGGTCAGCGTCCGGACCACACCGTTGACCTGCGGATGCCAGGCGTCAGTCGCGATTAATACCCGCATGGGGAAATCCCGAGATTTTTATGATTCTCGGCTTTGGACCATCAACCACGGATATTTCAGGCGTGTGACGTCATGGAAGTGTCGGCCCGCTGTTTTGTTCGTTAACGGGTCCGCGCAGCCACGAAACCGTCATGAAACAATCCTTGCCGCCATGAAGCCGTTTTCGGTTTTCCGCGCAAACGTCCCGAAACTTCTTTCCGTTAGTGATTTCCGCAACAGAGCACCGAAACGGTGCCGGGTGACCAAGAAACACCGCGCAAACAGGGGCGACCAATGATCAATCTGAAGACGTTGAAGACTTATTCGCGCGCCGTTGCGTTTGGCGCAGTGGCTGTCACCGCGATCGCGTTCGCCGGCCCGGCAAAGGCCGCGCCCGTGCAGCTCTTCCCCTTCTTCCAGCCGCTACCGCCGATCGCAGCGCCATACCAGCCTTATCAAGCAACGCCCTATCAGGCCGCGCCGTCCGAAGATCAGGACGCCGTCGAAACGCCGGCCCGCTTCCGCCGCCAGACCGTCTCCTACGCAACGCGTGAGGCGCCCGGCACCATCATCATCGATACGCCCAACACCTACCTCTATCTGGTGCTCGGCAACGGCCAGGCGATACGCTACGGCATCGGCGTCGGCCGCGACGGCTTCACCTGGTCCGGCACCCAGTCGGTGACCAAGAAGGCCGAGTGGCCGGATTGGACCCCGCCGCCGGAGATGATCGCCCGCCAGCCTTATCTGCCGCGCCACATGGCCGGCGGCCCCGGCAATCCGCTCGGCGCCCGCGCCATGTATCTTGGCGGCACCATCTACCGCATCCACGGCACCAACGCGCCCGACACCATCGGCAAGCACGTCTCCTCCGGCTGCATTCGCCTGACCAATGACGATGTCGCGGACCTCTACTCCCGCGTCAACGTCGGCACCAAGGTGATCGTGCTGCCGATGACGGAACGCCGCGCGGATCTCGGCGCCGCGACGCGGTAAGCGACAGGACATTGTGACGCAAACGGCCCCGGAACCCACCGGGGCCGTTTTCGTTTGCCCTCGGTATCCCCAAGCGCGCGCGTGCTGCGACGCAATCCCGATGGAGGCGCGAATGCAACCACGTCCGCAAATGTCGCAAGGCACTCGAATGCGCGCGGTGGCCGGCGCACTGACGCTGCTGCTGACCGCGCCCGCCTCGCTCGCACAGCAGCCGGCGAGCGACGACGCAGCCCAACAGGCCTTCAACAATTCCTGCCGAACCTGCCACTCGGTGAAAGAGGGCGACAATCGTCTGGGCCCCAACCTCAATAAAATCGTCGGACGCAAGGCCGGCTCGCTGCCGAACTACAACTATTCCGCGTCGATGAAAGAAGCCGGCTTCGTCTGGGACAAGGACAAACTCATCCGCTTCATGGTCAAGCCGGACGAAGTCGTATCCGGCAACAAGATGCAGCCCTATGGCGGCGTCTCGGCGGAGGAAGCGGCGAAGGTGATTGCCTATCTGGAGGCGATGGGCAGCCAATAGGATCGCGGTGGCGCTACGTATCCGCCGGCTCATACCGTCGCTCCACGTGGAACGATTTCGCGGTAATCAGCCAGGTCCCATTGATGCAGTGGTACGCCAGATAGTCAACGTATTGGAGCACATCGATCCGAATGCGAACTTTCACCATGGCTTGCGCTGACGACGCCATATCGACCAGCAATATCTCCTGAAGGCGCGGGGCATTCTTCGATTTGGGCGACGCAGTCGACGCCAGCATCGTCCTGTAGTCGCGAACGGGCAGGATCCGCAATTCGGCGTCGCGAAATCCATGGAGTTGCGCAGTCGGCGCAAAGACGCGGTCGAACTGCGAAACGTCATCGTCGTACATCAGCACAAAGTAGCGTTCGACGGCCTCCAGCAGAGGCGCAAGGTTCGGGCTCTCGGTCATGGCTCGCTCCATCAGCAGCAAAGTCGGAGCAATCCATCCCACGGAAAGCCGAGGCGTGTCCTTGCGAACTGGGCTAATCTCGAAGCCTCCGGCGCAACATTGCGCCCTCCTTGATCAAACGGGATGCGGTTCATGCCAAAATGCGAGCTGGATGCGATCGACCGGCGCATCGTCACCGAACTCCAGACCAACGCGCGACTGAGCAACATCGAACTGGCAGACAAGGTCGGATTGTCCCCGTCACCCTGCCTGCGACGGGTGCGACGGCTGGAGCGCGACGGCTATATCGACGGTTACCGCGCCTCCCTCCGGCGCGGCCGCCTCGGGCTCGGCTTCTCGGCCTTCCTCGGCGTCAAGATCAACGGCCATGCCAACGACCAGGCGCTGAGCTTCGAAAGGACAGTCGTTGCCATGCCCGAGGTCGTTGCCTGTCACCTCGTCTCCGGTGAAGCTGACTACCTCCTCGAAATTGTCGTGCCCGAGCTCGAGGACTACCAGCGCTTTCTCGTCGACAAGCTGCTCAACCTGTCCATCGTGCGAGAGGTTCGCAGCAGCATCGCACTCCAGACGCTCAAGGCCGGCGCACCCCTGCCGCTGGCACATCTCGCATAACCATGATCAGACTGCTGACACCAGCCGACGCCGCGCTCTACCGCCCCGTCCGGCTGGAGGCGCTCGCGAGCAATCCCGAGGCTTTCACCAGCACGCTTGAACGCGAACAAGACAAGCCACTCGCATGGTTCGAGGAGCGCCTCGCGATATCGGACGTGTTCGGCGCGTTCATCGCGGGCGAGCTCGTGGGGACCGCCGGCTTCCGCCGGGAGGACGGCTCGAAGACCGCACACAAGGGGGTGCTCTGGGGCATGTATGTGCGGTCGCGGGCACGGAAGTCCGGCACAGGGAGGCTCCTCGTCAACGCGGTCGCGGCGCATGCCGCAAAGCGCGTCGAGCAGCTTCATCTCGTCGTCGTCAGCGACAACGAGGCCGCGTTGCGGCTCTACGTGGCCGCAGGATTTGTCGAATACGGCCGCGGGATGAAGGCGCTGAAATACAATGGCCGATATTACGATGAGACCCTGATGGCCATGTTCTTCGACGGAAGCGACGCGGCCGCGGTGACGCGGCGGCCGTCTTAACGGCCGACCGCCCTCCACCGCTCCGCAATCAGCCTCAGCCACGCCGCCGAATGAAACGCGCTCATCAGCAGATACATCGGCACCATCCCGCCGAGCATCGCCCCATGTCCGGAGCCGCACAGCATGTCCGCCGGGCCATCGACCATGGCCGTCAGCACGGCCATGATCGCGAAGGTCGGCGTCGCCGCCAGCGCCAGCCATCTGGCGAGGTGACGCGCGGCCACCACACCATTGCGGCTCGCGCCGACAGTTGCGCTGGCGGGACTAGTCACGTCCTTCAGCCGCCTCCTCGCGAAAAGCCTTCTCGCCGGCGGTCGAGATCTCGACCCATTTCTTGTCGGGCGCCGCGCCTTCGGTGTAGCTGTCGTGCCAGTTCCACCATTTGTAGGTCGGCGTTTGCGGATAGCCTTTCGGCGAATCCTCCCAGACCTCCTGCCGTCCCAGCGGGGTGATGTCGAGGTAATTCCAGGTGCCGCCCATCTGCTCGTCGCCCCGGCTCTTGACGAAATAGGTGCGGAAGATGCGCGTCCCGTCGCGGAAGAACACGTTGGTCCCGTGCCATTCGTCGACGCCGAAATCCGCATCGAAACTGTCGGTGACGGTGACCCATGGCATGGTCCAGCCCATCCGCTGCTTCAGCCTGATGATATCGGCCTGCGGCGCGCGCGAGGCGAACACCAGCGTGGTGTCGCGGGCATTGAGATGCGCGACATGGGCGACCTGGTCGGCGACCATAGAGCAGCCCCGGCAGGCATGATCGGGCCAGCCGAACACGCCCGGCTCGAAGAAGGCGCGGTAGACGATCAGCTGCCGGCGGCCCTGGAACAGGTCGTGCAGACTGACCTTGCCGCCGGGCCCCTCGAACGCATAGGTTTTGGTGACTTCCATCCACGGCATGCGCCGGCGCTCGGCCGCCAGGGCGTCGCGGGCGCGGGTATGTGCCTTTTCCTTCACGAGCAGTTGCTGACGGGCGGCCTCCCAGTCCTGCGGCGACACCACCGGCGGTGTTTGCATGGCGGCTTGTCCGTTATTTCCTGCGTTGTCAGCTGATGTCATCATGGCTCTCCAACTTTTCCCGGGCGGCCGTTCCGTATCTCGCTGTGCGAGATGCGGAACCGCTCGTCCCTCGCCGCACATTGTCGGCCGTCAACGATCTCTCGCACCGGACGGTTGCGTGGTGGGAGTAACAAGTGTGGCGGGATTTGAATGGAGTCGCTGATCACGGCCGCGGCGCGCGCGCTCCAAGCCGGCGATCCGCTCGGCGCGCTGAACCGCGTTGCGCTGCGCAATGATGCACCTTCGCTGGCGCTGCGCGGCATCGCGATGGCGCAGCTCGGCGATCTCGCCAAGGCGAAGACGTTGCTGCGCAGCGCCGCACGCGCCTTCGGCCCGAGAGAGGCGGTCGCGCGCGCCAGGTGCGTGGTCGCGGAAGCCGAGATCGCACTCGTCTCGCGCGACCTGAATTGGCCGGCCAACACGCTCGCGGCGGCGCGAGCGACGCTCGCAAGCCACGGTGACCTCGCCAACGCCGCCCATGCGGGTCACATCGAGGCGCGCCGACTTCTCCTTCTCGGGCGCCTCGAAGAGGCCGAGCGCACGCTGGCCGAGATCAACACCACGCCGCTGCCCCCGGCCGCGCAGGTCGCCCGCGAGCTCGTGATTGCCGGCATTGCCATCAGACGGCTCCGAACGAAAGCAGCGCGCGCGGCGCTCGGCCGCGCGGCGAGCGCAGCACGGCAGGCCGGCATTCCCGCACTTGCAGCCGAGGTCGAAAGCACGAGCCGCGTGCTCGACACGCCCGCAGCGCGCCTGATCACGCGCGGGCACGAGCGGCCGCTGCTGCTCAAGGAGGTCGAGGACCTCGCAACATCGGAGGCGGTCGTGGTGGACACGTTCCATCACGCGGTTCGCAGGCGAGGCATTCTCGTGCCGCTCGGCAGGCGGCCGGTGCTGTTCGCGCTGGCCCGCATCCTGGCGCAGGCCTGGCCCGCCGATGTCTCGCGGGAAGCGTTGATCACGGGCGCGTTTCAGGCAAGGCACGTCGATGAATCGCATCGCGCCCGGCTGCGCGTCGAAATCGGACGGCTCCGCACCAAGCTCAAGCCTCTCGCCGATATCAGCGCGACGCGGCAAGGTTTTGCGCTGACGCCGCGCAAGACGCGCGACGTCCTCGTGCTGGCACGGCCCGTCGAGGAGAAGCACGCGACTGTGCTCGCCTTCCTCTCCGACGGCGAGCCCTGGTCGAGCTCGGCGCTCGCGCTGGCGCTGGGAACGAGCGCGCGCACCGTGCAGCGGGCCCTCGAAGAACTGGCGCGATCGAACAAGGTACAGTCCTTCGGACACGGACGGGCGCGGCGCTGGATGACGCCGCCCGTGCCGGGTTTCCCGACAGGCTTGTTACTCCCCGGACCGCTCATGAAGACGTAAAGTGGGATTCACACCACAGGGACCGAGCAGATGAAACGTTCAGCCGCCGAGATCGTCAGGGAATACGGGCCCTTTGCAGGCGTCGAAGCCGTGCACGGCGTCACCTATGACGGCAGCCATATGTGGTTCGCATCCGGCGACAAATTGAACGCGGTCGACCCGGCCGATGGCAAGATCACCCGCTCCATCGATATCGCTGCGCATGCGGGAACGGCGTTCGACGGCCGCCACCTGTTCCAGATCGCCGAGGACCGCATCCAGAAGATTGACGCTGCGACCGGCAAGGTGCTCGCCACCATCCCTGCACCTGGCGGCGGCGGCGATTCCGGACTGGCCTGGGCCGAGGGCTCGCTCTGGGTCGGGCAGTATCGGGAACGCAAGATCCATCAGGTCGATCCCCAGACGGGAAAAATTCTCCGCACCATCGAAAGCAAGCGCTTCGTCACCGGCGTGACCTGGGTCGAGGGCGAGCTCTGGCACGGCACCTGGGAAGGCGAGGACAGCGACATCAGGCGGATCGACCCTGATACGGGCAAGGTGCTGGAGCAGCTCGACCTGCCCGCCGGGACGATGGTGTCAGGATTGGAGTCCGATGGCGGCGACCGTTTCTTCTGCGGTGGCGGAGATCGCGGCAATGTGAGAACGGTGCGCCGTCCGAAGCGCAGCTAGGGTGCGCCATGACGAATGCGCGGCAATTGCGCGTTCGCAACCGTTAATATGTTTGCCCCAATTCCACCCCATGGGTGGGCTCTAGCGCCCTCCTCGCCTGCCCTGTAGACTTCTGCCCGGGCGGCCTGGGGGATTGATGCGACTGACGCTGAACTTGAAAACTGTCCTGATCGCCGTCGTGGTGCTCGCGGCGTCGTTTTTCATCAGCCTCAAGGCGATGGACTGGCTGTCGCCGCGGGCGACGAATTCCGCCCCGCCGGTTGCGCAATTGCCGCCGCTGCCGCCGGTCTCGAAGAGCTCGATCGTGGTGGCGCCGGTCGCCATCGCGCTGTCGGCGATCCGCGAGCAGGCCGAGAAGGCCGCTCCGCGCAATTTCGCCGGCAAGGCCGAGAACCCGATCTCGCAAATCCTGGAGAACGGCGACATCGGCTGGTCCGCCGTGCGCGGGCCGATGTCGGCTGTCGGCGACAAGGACGTGCTGACGATCTCGACGCCGCTCACGGGCAAGCTGAACGTGACGGGCTCGCTGTCGTCGAAAGCCACCGGCGCGCTCGGCGAGGCGCTCGGCAGCGTGCTCGGCGGCAATGCCGCGAAACAGATCGGCGCGGTCAACATCAAGAATCTGAACGCCAGCGCCGAGATCAAGGGCAACGTCGTCGTCACCTCGCGGCCGAAGCTCGCGGCCAACTGGCATCTCGAGCCCAATCTCGGCGCCCAGGTCAACCTTGGCGACACCAACCTCAACATCTCCGGTGCCAAGGTCAACGTGCCGGCGCAGGTAAAGCCGCTGATCGACAAGACCGTCGGCGAACAAATCAACGCCGTCTCCGAACGGATGCGCAACGATCCGACCTTGCGGGAGAACGCGAAGCTGCAATGGGCCAAGGCTTGCCGCTCGATCCCGCTGCAAGGCTCGGACTCCTCGGCCGCACTGCCGCCGCTCTGGTTGGAGATGAAGCCGATCCGCGCCATCGCCGCGCAGCCGCGCGTCGACGCGCAGGCCGTGACGCTGCTGATGGGCCTGGAAGCGGAGACGCGCGTCACCTCCACGCCGACCAAGCCCGACTGCCCGTTCCCCGACAAGATCTCGATCGTGCCGCCGACCGGCACCGGCGTGAACATCGGCGTACCCATCGACGTGCCCTTCACCGAGATCAACAAGCTGATCGCGGCGCAGATGGTCGGCCATACCTATCCCGAGGATGGCTCCGGTCCCGTGGACGTCACTGTGAAAAGCGTCAACGTGATCCCGTCGGGCGAGCGCCTCCTGATCTCGCTGCTGGTGCGCGCCAAGGAGAAGAAGAGCTGGCTTGGTCTCGGCGCCGAAGCGACCGTGCACATCTGGGGCCGGCCGATGCTCGACCAGGCGCAGCAGACGCTGCGGCTCGCCGACATCCAGCTCGCGGTGGAGTCCGAGGCGGCCTTCGGCCTGCTGGGTGCCGCGGCGCGCGCGGTGGTGCCGCAGATGCAGCAGGCGCTGGTGCAGAAAGCGACAATCGATCTGAAGCCGATTGCCGCCAATGCACGCGAGAAGATCGCAGCCGCGATCGCCGATTTCCAGAAGAGCGAGGACGGCGTCAAGGTCGAGGCGAAGATCGACAGCCTGACGCTGGCCGACATCGCCTTTGACTCCAAGACGCTGCGCGTGATCGCGGAAGCTGGCGGATCGCTGAATGTGTCTGTGACGAAACTGTCGGGAATGTAGCGCGCGCCTTTCCTCGACGGGTCCGTGCGCGTCGTTACTTGCGCCGCTGGCATTCTGGTCGGAGGATGCTAAGCTGTTCCTCGCACACTCGGACGAGGTGCCGACAGCACTGTGGCTGATAACGCGAGGACGACATGGAAGCCGGCATGGTCACGCCTGCGCCGGCACTGGTGCGCTTTTCCGGCATTCAGAAGACCTACGATGGCGAGCACCTCGTGGTGAAGAACCTCGATCTCGACATCAGGAAGGGCGAGTTCGTCACCCTGCTCGGTCCGTCGGGCTCGGGCAAGACGACCACCCTGATGATGCTGGCGGGTTTCGAGGTTCCGACCCATGGCGAGATCTACCTCGCGGACCGGCCGATCAAGAATGTGCCGCCGCACAAGCGCGACATCGGCATGGTGTTCCAGAACTACGCCTTGTTTCCGCACCTGACGATTGCGGAGAATATCGCCTTCCCGCTATCCGTCCGCAGCACGAACAAGGCCGAAGCGCAGGATCGTGTCAAAGCGGCATTGCGCATGATCAAGATGGAAAACCTGGCACAGCGCCGGCCCGGGCAGCTGTCCGGCGGTCAGCAGCAGCGCGTGGCGCTGGCCCGCGCCCTGGTTTTCAATCCGCAACTCGTGCTGATGGACGAACCCCTGGGCGCCCTGGACAAGCGCCTGCGGGAGCAGATGCAACTGGAGATCAAGCAACTGCACGAGACGATGGGCATCACCGTCGTCTACGTCACCCACGATCAAAGTGAAGCGCTCACCATGTCGGACCGCATCGCCGTATTCAACGACGGCATCGTGCAGCAGATCGACAGGCCCGACAGGCTGTATGAGCATCCGGTGAACAGCTTCGTCGCCCATTTCATCGGCGAGAACAATGTGCTGGCCGGCACCGTCGAGACGGTCGAGAAAGAATATTGCCGCGTTGCGCTGGCTGGCGGCGGCGCCGTGACCGCACGAGCGGTCAACGTATCAGGCGCGGGCGCATCGACCTCGCTGTCGGTGCGGCCGGAGCGGATCGCTATTATCCCGAATGGCACCTCCAGCGATGAACCGAACCGACTGCCGGCCAGGGTGCAGAACACCATCTATCTCGGCGACCACGCGCTGGCCGTGCTCGACGTCGCCGACAACAGGGAGTTCATGGTCAAGCTTCAGCCGGGGACGCATGACAGCCTGAGAGCTGGCAGCCTTACAGCTGGCAGCCTGAGACCTGGCGATGACGTGTTCATCACCTTCCGCCCGGAGGACTGCCTCGCCCTCGATCCCGTCTGATCCAACCATGCAGCAACGCTCCAACGCGGGCGGACCTACATCGACCAAGCTCAACGCAAGTCACGTGAAGAAGAAGGAACAAAGACCATGCTGAAGCGCAAGATTGTACTGGGGTTCGCCGCGGCATTCGCCGCCAGCGCGGCGCTGGCCACGGTCGCGCAGGCGCGTGACCTCACCGTCGTGTCGTGGGGCGGCGCGTATCAGGATGCCCAGAAGAAGGTCTATTTCGAGCCGTTCAAGAAAGCGACCGGTGTTGCGATGAACGACGAGTCCTGGGACGGCGGCGTCGGCGTGTTGCGCGCCAAGGTGCAGGGTGGTGCCGCCACCTGGGACGTCGTGCAGGTCGAGAGCGACGAACTGGCGGTTGGCTGCGAGGAAGGCCTGTTCGAAAAGCTCGACTATTCGAAGATCGGCGGCGAGGCCGCCTATATCCCACCGTCAGTCAACGCTTGCGGCGTCGGCGCCATCCTCTACGATTTCGTTCTCGGCTACGACAAGGACAAGCTGAAGGAGCCCCCGAAGGGCTGGGCCGACTTCTTCGACACCAACAAGATTCCAGGCAAGCGTGCCTTGCGTCAGGGCCCGAAGACCACGCTGGAGATCGCCCTCATGGCCGACGGCGTCGCGCCAAAGGACGTCTACAAGGTGCTGGCGACCGACGAGGGCGTCGAGCGCGCCTTCAAGAAGCTGGACACCATCAAGGGCGACATCGTCTGGTGGAAGGCCGGCGCCCAGCCGCCGCAATTGCTCGCCTCCGGCGAGGTGGCGATGACCTCGGTCTACAATGGCCGCATCGACACCGCGAACAAGAACGAGAAGAAGAATTTCGGCATGGTGTGGGACGGAGCGCTGTTCACCCTCGACACTTGGGTGATCCTGAAAGGCAGCCCGAACAAGGATGCCGCCTACAAGTTCCTGGATTTCGTCGGCAAAGCGGAGAACCAGTCAAAGCTGTCGGAGAACATTGCCTACGGCACCTCGAACAAGGACGCAGCCGCTCTGCTCGCGCCCGCCGTTCTGAAGGACCTGCCGACGGCGCCTGACAACATCAAGAACGCAGTCGAGATCAACGTTGCCTTCTGGCTCGAGAACATCGACCGCCTGACCGAGCGCTTCAACAAATGGGCAGCGAAATAGCGCGCGGCCGAACCGGCGTGCGGCGCGCATTGACGGCAGTTTCGTCGCGGCCATCCTTCGAGACGCCCGCCTTAGGCGGGCTCCTCAGGATGAGGACGTGCGCGGCAGCGACTTCGGAGAGCCTCATCCTGAGGAGACCGCCACCGGGTCCGCGCAAAGCGCGGCCCGATGACAGGCTCCGCGGTCGTCTCGAGGGACGAGGCGCTTGCTCAGATCGCTCCGAAAGGCCGCACGCAATTGCCACAGCCAAAATGACGAGAGATGTCCAGTCACAATGGGGCTCCCGATGACGGCAGCCTCCTCAATCGGCGCCGACGCGTTGGCCAAGGTGCCGCTCAAGCGCCGGCTGAAGCAGGCGGAGCGCGCGCGCCAGACCAAGGCGCTGGCACTCATTCTGCCGCTTCTCGTCTTCCTGCTCTTCACCTTCGCTGGGCCCATCGCCGGCATGCTGTGGCGTGCCGTCGATGACCGGGAGGTGCGTCTGGTTCTGCCTCAGACCATCGCGGCTCTCGCCAGTTGGGACGGCAGGGATCTGCCGGACGAAAAGGCCTACGCGGCGCTGGCAGGCGACATCATGGCGGCGCGCGCTTCCGGCACCATTGCGATTGCGGCCAAGCGGCTCAATTACGCCCTGAACGGGTTCCGTACGATCCTGACCAGCACCGCACGCAATCTGAAGACCGTGCCCGACCCCGGCACGGCGAGGGAGACGCTGGGCAAGATCAACCCGGCCTGGCGCGAACGCGCCACCTGGACCACGATCAAGGACGCCAGTGGTCCCATGACCGGCTTCTATCTTTTGTCGGCGCTCGATCTGACGCGGAACGCGGACGGCACGATCGTCGCAGCCCCGCCGGATCAGGCCATCTACCGCGACGTTTTCGTCCGCACCTTTCTCATCAGCCTCAGTGTCACGGTGCTGTGCCTGATCCTCGGCTTCCCGGTCGCTTACTTGCTGGCGGCGCTGCCGCCCGGCCGGTCGAACCTGCTGATGATCTTCGTCCTGCTGCCGTTCTGGACGTCTCTGCTGGTCCGCACCTGCGCCTGGATCGTGCTGCTGCAGAGCAAAGGCGTCGTGAACGACAGCCTGCTCTGGCTTGGCATCATCGACGCGCCGTTGCGCCTGATCTACAACCGCTTCGGCGTCTGCGTGGCCATGACCCACGTCCTGCTGCCGTTCATGATCCTGCCGCTGTACAGCAGCATGAAGGCGATCTCGCCTGCTTACATGCGTGCCGCCGCCTCGCTCGGCGCGCCGCCGCTCACCGCCTTTCTGCGGATCTACCTGCCTCAGACGCTGCCCGGCATCGGCGCGGGAAGCCTGCTCGTCTTCATCCTGGCGCTCGGCTATTACATCACCCCGGCCCTCGTCGGGGGCGCCGCCGATCAAATGATCAGCTACTTCATCGCGCTCTACACGACCGAGACGGCCAATTGGGGTCTTGCTTCGGCACTGGGTGCGGTGCTGCTGCTCGCCACTATTCTGCTCGCGCTCGTCTACGGAAAGCTGGTGCAGGGACAGCAGGTGACGGGAGGGATGAAGAATTGAGCGACAATTCCTCCATCCGCACGCCGAGCCAGCGTATCGCGTGGACCGCGACCATCGTTATCTCCACGCTGGTGTTCATCTTCCTGATCGCGCCTATCCTTGCGATCATGCCGCTGTCCTTCAGCTCGGGCTCGTACCTCACCTATCCGCTGCCGGGCCTCTCCCTGCGCTGGTACGACGACTTCATCAATTCGCCGCGCTGGATGAATTCGCTGAAGAACAGCATGATCATCGGTGTGGCCTCGACCTTGCTCTCGATGGTGCTCGGCACGCTGGCGGCGCTGGGGCTGGCGCAGTGGAAGAGCCGGTTCAAGCCGCTCGTGCTGGCCTTCGTGCTGTCGCCGGTCGTCGTGCCCGGGGTCATCACGGCGGTTGGCCTGTATTTCTTCTTCGCGCCGATCGGACTGACCGGCAGTTATCTCGGCTTGATCCTGGCCCACACCGCGTTGGCGACGCCCTTCGTCGTGATCACGGTCGGCGCGACGCTGCAAAGCTTCGACACCAATCTGGCCCGCGCCGCCGCCTCGCTCGGCGCCTCGCCGCTTGAGGCGTTCCGCCGCGTGATCCTGCCGCTGATCCTGCCCGGCGTGGCATCGGGGGCCCTGTTCGCCTTCGCGACCAGCTTCGATGAGATGGTGATCGTGCTGTTCATGGCAGGTCCGGAACAGCGCACCCTGCCGCGCGAGATGTTCAGCGGAATCCGCGAGAACATCAGCCCGACCATCACGGCAGCGGCGGTGATCTTGACAACGGTCTCGGTCATCCTGCTCGCCACGCTGGAAGGCTTGCGCCGACGCAACGAACGGCTCAAGGGCGGCAGTGTGTGAGCTTCTTCCTTCTCCCCTTGCGGGAGAAAGTGGCGCGAAGCGCCGGATGAGGGGTATCTCCCCGCCCATTCAATGACAGTGAGACTCGCGGAGAGAACCCCTCACCCGTCTCGCCGCTAGCGCGGCGAGCCACCCTCTCCCACAAGGGGAGAGGGCAAAAACACCGCCGCGCCCTGCTTATTTCTCAACCCTCATCTCGCATCCCGGGCTTTGCTCCCGCGTCCGTTTGTCGCTAGAACGTGCCCGCAACAACGCCCAAACAACAACGCAAGGGAGAAAAACAAATGCAAAAACTCATCGTCGCGATCGCGGCCGGTCTTGCTCTCGCCGCCACGTCGGGCGCCGCGCAGGCGCAGATTTCCGACGACGTCGTCAAGATCGGCGTGCTCACGGACATGTCGAGCCTCTATGCGGACGCGACCGGCAAGGGCTCGCTCGCCGCCGTGGAGATGGCGGTCGCCGATTACGGCGCCAAGGTCGCGGGCAAGCCTGTCGCAGTGGTCTCCGCCGATCACCAGAACAAGCCCGACGTCGGCGTCAACATCGCCCGCAACTGGTACGACAACGACAAGGTCGACGCGATCTTCGACGTGCCGACGTCGTCGGTGGCGCTGCCGATCTCGGCGCTGACGCGCGAGAAGAACAAGATCCACATCAACTCGGGCGGCGGCTCATCCGATATCACGGGCGTCGCCTGCTCGCCCAACACGGTGCACTGGACCTACGACACCTATGCGCTGTCGAACGTCGCCGGCAAGGCGATGGTCAAGCGCGGCGAGGACACCTGGTTCTTCGTCACCGCCGACTACGCCTTCGGCATGGCGCTGCAACGCGACGCCGCCAACGTCGTCAAGGAGAGCGGCGGCAAGGTGCTCGGCGAAGTCCGCCATCCGCTCAACTCGTCGGACTTCTCCTCGTTCCTGCTCCAGGCCCAGGCCTCCAAGGCCAAGGTGGTCGCGTTGGCCAATGCCGGCGGCGACACCACTAACGCCCTGAAACAGGCGGCCGAATTCGGCCTGACGCAGGGCGGCCAGAAGATGATCGCGTTGCTCATGGAGATCACCGACGTTCATTCGCTCGGCATCAAGTCGACGCAAGGCCTGATCATCACCGACGCGTTCTACTGGGACACCAACGAGGAGACGCGCGCCTTCTCCAAGCGCTTCAACGAGAAGGTCGGCCACATGCCGACCATGATCCAGGCGGGGCTCTATTCGGCGACCATGCATTATTTGAAGGCGATCGACGCCATCAAGTTCGACGAGGCACCGAAGGTGATGGAGCAGATGCGCAAAACGCCGGTCAACGACTTCTTCGCCAAGAACGGCCAGATCCGCATCGACGGCCGCATGGTCCACGACATGTATCTGTTCGAGGTCAAGAAGCCCGAGGAATCCAAGGGCGAGTGGGACCTCTACAAGCTGATCGCCACCGTGCCCGGCGACGAGGCCTTCCGCCCGCTCGACAAAGGCGGCTGCCCGCTGGTGAAGGGAAATTAGGGATATTCTCCGTCATTGCGAGCGAAGCGAAGCAATCCAGAAATGCATCCGCGGTGACAGCCTGGATTGCTTCGTCGCAAGAGCTCCTCGCAACGACGGCAGACGAAAAAACGCACGACAGCGCGCCCGGCAAAAACCGGGCGCGCTTCGTTTAGCGGTTCAGAGCCGCGTTACTCCGAGTACTTGAACTCGGGCATGTTCTTCAGCTCGTCCTTGCTCGCATTGAACACGGCGTGGTCCGGATACCATTTCGACGAGGACGTGGCCGTCGTCGCGGGCTTGTTGTCGGTGCCGGTCGCGGCACCCGTCGTGGTGGTCGCCGCGGGCCGGTTGGCCGCGCTGTTCGGGTTGTTCCCGGCAGCGCCGGTGTAGGCAACGGCCTCGTTGACGAATTTCAGCTTCTCATAGGGCACCGCGACCAGATGCTCGCCCAGGCCGAGGAAGCCGCCGACGCCGATCACGGCGATCTTGATGTTGCCGCTCTTGTCCATCAGCAGATCGTTGATCGAGCCGATGTTCTCGTTGGCGTCGTTATAGACCTTGATGCCGTTCATCTTGGACGTACGCCACTGTCCCGACGCGGTCGTGGTCGTCGTCGAGGCGGCGGCAGCCGGCGCCTTGTCGGTGGTGGCGGTCGGATTTTGCGCGAACGCAACGGTTGCGAGCAGTGCGGTACCGGCGAGACCGGCCGCGATCGATTTCATCAACATATTGTCCTCTCCTTCAGCAGAAAACTCGTGCGGAGAAAACAGCTCGGATCAGTCCCAGTTCCGCGCGTGCTGCAATTTCGTCGCGTGCTGCGCGAGGATTGGAGCCGCGTGCGATTGTTCCTAAGTCACTCAGGAACATTTTGCAGCGCACTGTTCCTCGCGGACGATCGTGCGCCCTGGGTGAAGCAAGACCGCAGCGAGGAACGCGCCGATCTGCGTCACGCAGATCAGCTCCTGTAGTCGATCAGAAGCGCGGCGAAGTCCGAGCCGCCTGATGAGCTGCCGTTGGCGCCGTAAGACGACGACGACGATTGCGACTGCTGCAGCGCCTGGAGAAACTGCTGAAGGATCTCGGCCGTGGTGGAGGCGGTTGACGTGCTGCTGGTCGCGTCCGCTGACGACGAATCCGACGAGCTGTCGTCCGGCGGCGGACCTGGCGGGGGGCCGCCCGCACCCCCGGGACCGCCGGCGCCATTGGCGAAGGCGGATTGGAATACGTTCTTCAGCTCGTCGGCCTGGTCTGACGTCAGCGTCCCGTTCGACACCTCGTTGGAGATGAGGTCGTCGATCTTCGAGTTGATGTCATCCTTGGAGGGACGCGCGCCGCTCGACTGATCGCTCGACCGGCCCTGCTGAAGCGCCGTGTCGATGTCGGTCAGCGCCGTCGAAAGCGCCGACTGGTCCGACGACGAGACCGTGCCGGCGGACACGTCCGATTGCAATTGCTGCTGCAGCCTCTGCAACGGCGACTGGTGGTGACCGGCGGAGGCCGCCGAAATCGAGGTCATGATGGCTCCGTGAGTTCTGCGGGGTTTCGTGGCCGACCAAGCCACGGTATGGTTAGCGCGCTTAACGAGACCTTGCCGCTTCCCTGCCCGGTGATGTCCTGCTGTTGCGGCATGGGCCATGGAAACAATCTGAAACAAATCTCTTCGCCATTTGGCCCGAATCTTGGACAAACAAAGCGCATGGCCCTTCCCAATCCCAACATCCTTGTCGTCGAAGACGACCGTGAAACCCGGACGTTGATTGCGAAATACCTCCGCAACAACGCCTGCAACGTCACCGCCGTGAGCGACGGCCGCGAGATGTCGCGCGCGATGGCCGATCATCGCGTCGACCTCATCATCCTCGACGTCATGCTGCCCGGCGAGGACGGCCTCAGCCTGTGCCGCAAGCTGCGCGCGGAAGGACAGACGCCGATCATCATGCTGACCGCACGCGGCGAGGACGTCGACCGCATCGTCGGCCTCGAAATGGGCGCGGACGACTATCTGCCGAAACCGTTCAACCCGCGCGAGCTGCTCGCCCGCATCAACGCGGTGCTGCGCCGCCAGGCGGCCGCGCAGGCGAAAAGCTCGATCGAAGGCGCGAGCACGCTCGCCTTCGAAAGCTGGCGCATCGATCTGCGCCTGCGCGAGCTGCGCAATCCCGACGGCGCGCGCGTCGCGGTGACCAGCGCCGAGTTCGACCTGCTGCGGACGTTCTGCGAGCGTCCCGGCCGCGTGCTCTCACGCGACAGCCTGCTCGACCTCACGCAGGGGCGCAGCACAGGCTCGTTCGAGCGCTCGATCGACGTGCTGGTCAGCCGCATCCGCCGCAAGATCGAGCCCAATCCGGCCGATCCGACCATGATCAAGACGGTGCGCTCCGGCGGCTATCTGTTCACGCCAAGAACTGAAGCGGTCAGGACTGAAGCGGTCGCGGCGTCCCTGAGCAGCTGAGGGAACGCCGACGATGAAGCCGTTCGGGTTCTTCCACCTCAGGGGTATCGGCGGGCAGATCGCCGCGCTGGTGCTGGCTTCCACCGTCGCGCTGCATCTCGTCGTCACCGCCGCCTTCCTGATCGGCCGGCCGGACCGCCCGGACGCGGCGCCGGACGGCGCGCCTCAATTGGCGGACGCCGCGGTGCTGCTCGGCTCGGCTGAGCAGGCCGAGCGGCCGCGCCTCATCGCAGATCTCGCGCGCGCCTTCCCGAAGCTCAACATCGAGACGTTCGCACCCGGCACCGCGAACGTCGTCGACGACAGCGAAAGCCAACATTTGCACGGGATCCGCCGCCATCTCGGCCGCGGCTACAAGGTGGTGCAGCTCGCCCCCCAAGCCGGCGAGCACCGCATCGGCGTACAGCTGCCCGACGGCACTGTGATCGCCGGCCAGGTCCGTGGCGGCCCGCGGCCGTGGTTCTGGGGCGCACCGTGGCTGATGGCGCTGATGACCACCTTTATCTGCGTCACCGTGCTCGGCCTGTGGGCGGCGCGCGCGCTGGCGGCGCCGCTGTCGTCCTTTGCCAGGGCTGCCGAGAATTTCAGCCTGGACGGGACGGCCGATCCGCTGCCCGAGCGCGGCCCGGAAGAGATCCGCTCGGTGGCGCGCGCGCTCAACCGCATGCACGAGCGGATCGCGCGACTGATGTCGGACCGCACGCGGATGCTTGCCGCGATCAGCCACGATCTGCGCACACCGATCACGCGGCTGCGCCTGCGCGCCGAGTTCGTCGAGGACGAAGGCAACCGCAAGCGCATGCTGATCGATCTCGACCAGATGCGATCGATGCTGGAATCCGTTTTGTCGCTGTTGCGCAACGACCGCCAGATCGAGGCGGTGACGCTGGTCGACATCGCGAGCACGCTGCAGCTCATCGCCGACCAGTTCGGCGACATGGGCCATGTCGTGCACTATGAGGGCCCGCTATCTGCGACCGCCGCCGCGCGTCCCGACGATCTGCATCGCGGCGTCACCAACCTCGTCGAGAACGCAGTGCGCTTCGGCGCCGAGGTGACGATCCGGCTCGACATCTCGGCCGCCAGGCTCGTCATCGACGTCGAGGACGACGGTCCCGGCATTTCGGATGCGCGCAAGCAGGAGATGCTGGAGCCGTTCGTGCGCGGCGACGACGCCCGCACCATGGACGAGTCCACCGGCTTCGGCCTCGGTCTGTCGATCGCACGCGCGATCGCCCTCGCCCATGGCGGCGAGCTGTCGCTGCACGACCGCGAGCCGCATGGGCTGATCGTGCGGATGCAATTGCCGGTATGGCAACAGCCGCGGCTTGCGGCCTAACTTCAGGCCGCGAGCGGCGGGTGCTCGAGGGCAGCCTCGTCGAAGATCGCAATCGCCTCGAAGCGATAATTGCAGGCCTGGCAAGTCCAGAGATAGGAGACGCGCCCCTCGCCCGGCTCGACCCAGTCGGGCGTCGGGATCAGCGTGCCGCATTGGGCACAGGGATTGTTTCTGGGCAAATCGTGTTCTGACATGTCGCCGCTGTGGGCTTTGACCATGGTTGATTTTGTCATGGCACCTCTCCCGATTCGCTGGCCGTGACATACTCGCTTTCGTGCGCCCATGCGAATAGACAGGCCTGCTGTCGCGAGTTGTCCGCCTGAGGAAACTCTGACGCCAGCATTGAGTCGTCACAGCGGCTCGGCACCGCGAAAAAATTAACGGCGGCGTTTGGTCACATCATTGCCGCGTTCGGGAGGCCTAAACGGCAGCCGGGCGCAGGCCTTCAATCAGTCTCAGGGACCTCCGGGATATCTGATGAAAATTTTACGTATCGCCGCGCTGCTCGCGGCCGGACTGACGTTGCCACAGGCCGCATTCGCGGGCCAAGCGGAGTACGCCGAGATGGTCGCGGCCCACGCGCGCGCCAACGGCGTGCCGGAGGCGCTGGTGCATCGCGTGATCATGCGCGAAAGCCGCTATCAGCCCGGCCTGGTCGGCCATGGCGGCACCATCGGGCTGATGCAGATCAAGCTCGCGACCGCCCGCGGGGTCGGCTACACCGGCGACGCCGCCGGCCTGCGCGATCCCAACACCAACCTCACCTATGCCGTGAAATATCTCGCCGGCGCCTATCACGCGGCAAATGGCGACCACGCCCGGGCCGTTCGTTATTTCGCCGGCGGCTATTACTACGCCGCAAAGCGGCAGCGGCAGGAGGCCGTGCAGGTCGCCAATACGAACGAGGCCAACATGAGCGCCCCTTGGCTCGAGCCGAACGGCAATCCGCAGCCGATATTCGGCGCCGCGCCGCACCGGAAGCTCGCCCAGCGCGTTCGCAACGCTCGGGCACAGACGCCCAGGTAAGTGCGGTTCCCGCCAAACGCGTTGACACAGCCTGTCACTGGCATACATTAGAGCCGTTCCGAGGGGTGCTCCGAGGAGGAGCTGAGATACCGCTAAATGGGCAAATCCGCCCAGGACCGCGGTGACCCTTTGAACCTGATCCGGGTCATGCCGGCGAAGGGACAGGGATGTTGCAGACGACCAAGCGACCGGATTCCCCGGTATCCATCATCGGCGCAGGCATTGCTGGCGCCTGGCAGGCCTTGCTGTTCGCGCAGGCCGGCCACGCCGTCACCCTGCACGAGCGCGGTGACGCCGACATGACCGATGCCACCAGCCATTGGGCCGGCGGCATGCTCGCGCCTTTTTGCGAGGCGGAGGTTTCCGAACCCATCATCTCCAGGCTCGGCCTGCGCTCGCTCGACATCTGGCGGCGCGAGCTGCCCGACACGCCCTTCAACGGCTCGCTGGTCGTCGCCCACCCGCGCGAGCGCAACGATTTCGAGCGTTTTGCCCGGATGACCGAGGGCCATTGCCGGCTCGATGCCGCCGGCCTTGCCGAGCTCGAGCCGTCGCTCGAAGGCCGCTTCCGCGACGCGCTGTTCTTCCCGACCGAGGGCCATGTCGAGCCGCGCCGCGTGCTGCCGAAACTGCACGAGCGCATCCGCGCCGCCGGCGGCACCATCAAATTCGAAAGCGACGTCGCCGCGGCCGAACTTGCAAAACTTGATCCTAAAGGCCTCGTGATCGACTGCCGCGGCCTTGCTGCGCGCGACGAGCAGCCTGGCTTGCGCGGCGTCAAGGGCGAGATGATCCTGATCGAAACCGCCGAGGTGCAGCTCGCGCGCCCGGTACGGCTGATTCATCCGCGCTGGCCGCTCTATGTGATCCCGCGCGAGGACAATCTGTTCATGCTGGGCGCGACCTCGATCGAGGCCGAGGACACCGGCGTCAGCGTGCGTTCCGCGCTGGAGCTGTTGGGCGCGGCCTATGCCGTGCACCCCGCCTTCGGCGAGGCCCGCATCGTCGAATTCGGCTCCGGCCTGCGCCCTGCTTTCCCCGACAATCTGCCGCGCATCGGCATCCGCGGCAACACGATCAGCGTGAACGGCCTCTACCGCCACGGCTTCCTGATCGCGCCTGTTCTGGCCGAGCTGACGCTTAGCTTTGTCGAGCGCGGCCAGATCGACAACGAGGTGATGCAATGCGCGTGATCGTGAACGGCGAGCAGCGCGAGGTGAATTCCGCTAGCGTGGACGCGCTACTCAGCGAGCTCGACTACGAAGGCACCCATTTCGCGATCGCGCTCAACTACGACGTCGTGCCGAAGAGCCGCTGGGCCGAGACCGCGCTGAAAGCCGGCGACGAGATCGAGATCATCACACCGCGGCAGGGAGGGTGAGGATGGCTCTCCATTTATCGCCTAGGCGCGCGCCACACATTCCGCTGTCATCGCCCGGCTCGACCGGGCGATCCAGTACGCCGCGGCGTCTCGGTTCTAGCCGCACCGCCTCTGGAGTACTGGATCCCCGCCCCCCGTGCGCAATTTGCGCACTAGGCGGGGATGACAGTGTCATTTGGAGAGACACCACATGGTGACCTTCTACGGCAAAACCTTCCCCTCCCGCCTCCTGATCGGCAGCGCGCTCTACCCCTCGCCTGCGATCATGCAGTCGGCGATCCGCGCCTCGGGCTCGAACATCGTCACGGTGTCGCTGCGGCGCGAATCCGCCGGCGGCAAGACCGGGGACGCGTTCTGGAATCTGATCCGCGAGCTCGACGTCACCGTGCTGCCGAACACCGCCGGCTGCCGCAGCGTGCGCGAGGCGGTGACGACGGCCAAGCTCGCGCGCGAATTGTTTGGCACATCCTGGATCAAGCTCGAAGTCATCGCCGACAACGACACGCTGCAGCCCGATGTGGTCGGACTTGTGGAAGCAGCAAGCGTCCTGATCAAGGACGGCTTTGAGGTGTTCCCCTACTGCACCGAGGATCTCTCGGTCGCGAACCGGCTGGTCGATGCCGGCTGCAAGGTGGTGATGCCTTGGGCGGCGCCCATCGGCAGCGCAAAAGGCATCACCAACCGCGACGCACTCAAGTTGATGCGCGAGCGGCTGCCTGACATCACGCTGGTGGTCGACGCCGGCATCGGCGCGCCTTCGCATGCGGCGCAGGCGCTCGAGCTCGGCTACGACGCCGTGCTGCTCAACACGGCCATCGCAAAGGCCGCCGATCCCGTCGCCATGGCCAATGCCTTCCGCCTCGGTATCGAGGCCGGCCGCACCGCTTTTGAGGCCGGGCTGATGAACGCCCGCGATTTCGCCTCCCCTTCCACCCCTGTCGTTGGGACACCGTTCTGGCATGCCGTATCCTGATCGCTTTTATCCCGTCGTCGACAGCCTCGCCTGGGTCGAGCGCCTGACCAGGCTCGGCGTCGGCACCATCCAGCTGCGCGCAAAGGACCTCGACGACTCCCAGTCGCTCCAGATCGTCACCGATGCGCTGGCGATCACCGCGGGCACGCAAGCCAAGCTCGTCGTCAACGACTATTGGCGCGCCGCGATCGTCGCCGGCGCGAAATATCTGCATCTCGGCCAGGAGGACCTTGCGGACGCCGACCTCGCTGCGATCCGCGAGGCCGGCCTGTCGCTCGGCGTCTCCACCCATGACGATGCCGAGCTTGACACCGCGCTCGCCGCCGAGCCCGATTATGTCGCGCTGGGCCCGATCTTCTTCACCACGCTCAAATCGATGCGCTTCGAACCGCAGGGCATTCCGAAGATCACGGAATGGAAGAAGCGCATCGGCGACATCCCGCTGGTCGCGATCGGCGGCATCAAGTTCGAGCACGCCGCGGAGATTTTTGCGGCAGGCGCGGATTCCATCGCCGTCGTCAGCGACGTCACTCAAAATGCCGACCCGGATGCGCGGGTGCGGCAGTGGCTCGGCCAATCCGCGGAGGCGGCGTGATGCGCACTCTCTCCACCCGTCATTGCGAGGAGCACTTGCGACGAAGCAATCCAGACTGCCTCTGCAGAGAGATTCTGGATTGCTTCGCTGCGCTCGCAATGACGGAGCAAGAATTCACCGCTGTCGCTCAAACGCACGCACAACAGAATTAAACCGGAGGATCCCATGAACATCCGCTCCAATCCCGACAAGACCGTCCCCGCCGTCACCACCGGCCCGCTGCCCTCGTCGCGAAAAATCTTCGCCTCGCCCGATGCCGCGCCTGACCTGCGCGTGCCCCTGCGCGAGATCATCCTCTCTGAGGGCGCCGGCGAGCCGAACCTGCCGGTGTACGACACCTCCGGTCCCTACACCGACCCGAGCGTGACCATCGACGTCAACGCCGGTCTCGCGCGCGGCCGCAAGGCCTGGGTGCTGGAGCGCGGCGGCGTCGAGGAATATCAGGGGCGGCAGATCAAGCCGGAGGACAATGGCAGCGTCTCCACCGACAAGGCCGCGCGCGCCTTCTCGGCCTATCACCAGCCGCTACGCGGCCTCGACGGCCACAAGATCACGCAGCTCGAATTCGCCCGCGCCGGCATCATCACCAAGGAGATGATCTACGTCGCCGCGCGCGAAAATCTCGGCCGCAAGGAGCAGCTCGCGCGCGCGGAAGCAGCGCTTGCCGACGGCGAAAGTTTTGGCGCGGAAGTGCCCGCCTTCATCACCCCGGAGTTCGTCCGCAGTGAGATCGCGCGCGGCCGCGCCATCATTCCCTGCAACATCAACCACAGTGAACTCGAGCCGATGATCATCGGCCGCAACTTTCTCACCAAGATCAACGCCAATATCGGCAACTCGGCGGTGACGTCATCCGTCGAGGAAGAGGTCGAGAAGATGGTGTGGGCGATCCGCTGGGGCGCCGACACCGTGATGGACCTCTCCACGGGCCGCAACATCCACACCACCCGCGAATGGATCCTGCGCAACGCGCCGGTGCCGATCGGCACCGTTCCGATCTATCAGGCGCTGGAGAAGTGCGACGGCGATCCGGTCAAGCTGACCTGGGAACTCTACAAGGACACGCTGATCGAGCAGTGCGAGCAGGGCGTCGACTATTTCACCATCCACGCCGGCGTGCGCCTGCAATACATCCACCTCACCGCCAACCGCGTCACCGGCATCGTCAGCCGCGGCGGCTCGATCATGGCGAAGTGGTGCCTGGCGCATCACAAGGAAAGCTTCCTCTACACCCATTTCGACGAGATCTGCGACCTCATGCGCAAATATGACGTCTCGTTCTCACTCGGCGACGGCCTGCGTCCTGGCTCGATCGCCGACGCCAACGATCGCGCGCAGTTCGCCGAACTCGAGACGCTCGGCGAGCTGACCAAGATCGCGTGGGACAAGGGCTGCCAGGTCATGATCGAAGGCCCCGGCCACGTGCCGATGCACAAGATCAAGATCAACATGGACAAGCAGCTCAAGGAGTGCGGCGAAGCGCCGTTCTACACCCTCGGGCCCCTGACCACCGACATCGCGCCGGGCTACGACCACATCACCTCCGGCATCGGTGCGGCCATGATCGGCTGGTTCGGTTGCGCCATGCTCTGTTACGTCACGCCGAAGGAGCATCTCGGCCTGCCCGACCGCAACGACGTCAAGGTCGGCGTCATCACCTACAAGATCGCCGCGCACGCGAGCGATCTCGCCAAGGGTCACCCGGCCGCCCAGCTGCGCGACGACGCGCTGTCCCGCGCCCGCTTCGACTTCCGCTGGAGCGACCAGTTCAACCTCGGCCTCGACCCGGATACCGCCAAGAACTTCCACGACGAGACCCTGCCGAAGGAAGCCCACAAGGTCGCGCATTTCTGCTCGATGTGCGGGCCCAAGTTCTGCTCGATGAAGATCACGCAGGACGTCCGGGATTACGCGGCGACGCTGAACGATCCGAACGGCTTGGGCATGTCGATGAGCGGGACGGCCGAAGACGGCATGGCGAAGATGAGCGCGAAGTTCAAGGAGATGGGCGAGAGCTTGTATCTGGATGCGGAGAAGGTGAAGGAGAGCAATCGGGTGTTGTGAGGATCATCTCACCGCGAAAAGACAAAGGCCGGGCTTATCGCCCGGCCCTTTGCATTAACCCTTAGTTGCAATGACGGAAGATAGGTGGCAACCTTAGAGCCGCTTCTTTAGGGCCATTAATTCCGTCGAGATTTTTTTCAATGAGCGAGAGACAGCCTGTAGCTTTCCTCAGTTACGTCAGATCAAATGACGATCATGACAATGGCGCGATAACTGCATTCCGAAAGAGGCTCGAGGGCGAAGTTCGTATGCAGACAGGCGAATCTTTCGCCATATTTCAGGACCGCAACGACATCAGCTGGGGGCAACAATGGGAGGAACGGATAGAGAGGTCCCTCTCTGACGCAACGTTTCTCATTCCTATTGTAACCCCGAGTTTTTTTAGAAGCCCGGCTTGCCGCTCTGAGTTTAGTATTTTTGCTCGGAAGGAAAAGCTGCTCGGTCTGAACCGCCTCATACTGCCACTCTATTATATAACTTGCGATCAGTTGAGCGCCACCTACGAGGTAGGATCAGATGAGATTGTCGAGACGCTTAAGCTGAGGAACTGGACTGATTGGAGACATTTTCGCTTTAAGCAATTCGTCGAAGAACCAGTTGCAAGTGCGTTGGCTGAAATGGCAGCAATGATCAAGGGCTCGATTCGAGAACTTGAAGCCATTGGAAATTTATCGCGGGCAAAGGCAACCTCCCAAAACCAGGTGGCGACCTCCGAATCGCTGCAAGCACCAGATTTGGAAGAAGCCGCATCTTTAACAGAAGAGACTATATTCGAGGACGCATCCCCTACAGAATCAGCAAATGAGATTCCTGTTTATTCGCCCGACTCGACGGCGAGTTATTGTGCGTACACAAAGGACTACGACGAGGTCGTCGAGGCATCAGAACTCGTTGAGAGAGCAGAACTCGTAAGGCTCCATCGATTCATTCAGCGACGGTCAAAAGTGCTGCGAACTATTCATGGCGAGGCACTTGGCTCATTTCTTTCGCCATTTACACCAATCGCTGACGCGCCGCCACTCTGTGTCTCGGTCTTGATAGACAATTCAGGAAGCATGAGGGGCGAGCCCATTACCATGACTGCGGCTTGGTGCAATTTGATTGCCGAATGGATGGATAAGCTTAGAATCTCGACGGAATTTCTTGGATTCACAACACGCGCCTGGAAGGGAGGTCAATCCAAAGAACGCTGGATAGCTGCCGGGAAACCAACCAACCCGGGCCGGCTGAATGACTTAAGGCATCTCGTCTACAAATCCTTCTCAGCGAGCGTCGGAGCCTCGGCCCCCAACTTTGGCATGATGGCCCGAGAAGGCCTCTTGAAAGAAAACATCGATGGCGAAGCTGTTCTTTGGGCATTCGCTCGCCTTCAACAACAACGATCCTCCCACAAGATGCTGATCGTAATTTCTGACGGCGCTCCCGTGGATGACACAACGCTGAGCGTTAATCGGCCCGATTACCTTGAGCAGCACCTGCAAGAAGTGATTGAGTCGATCTCGGGGAAAGTTAGGTTGCATGCAATCGGCATTGGAACCGATGTGTCGCCTTGTTACCCAAATGCAGCTACGATAACGAACTCAAGCGACATCGGTCCTCGCTTTTTCGAAGTTCTTGTCAATGATGAACTATTCCAGTCCAGTTACCATTCATCTGAGCCGCGTAAGCGGTATCGCTATATTGCACCCAAATCCACATAGCGGCCACGCGGAGGAAGCGTGCGTTCCGCAATTCAGCGCAGCCTAATTTTATGAAGCTGAAGGGGTTGAGGTCCGCGATTGTTTCTATTCGCGGAGAGCTAGCATGGTAGAGGTCTTTCGATCATCTGCGCCGCCCAATTCTACGTCCCATCGCCTCCCCGACCAACTTCGCCCCAACCTCCACCTCGTCTTCGTCGGCACCGCCGCCAGCACGCGCTCGGCCGAGCTCGGACACTACTACGCCCATCCCGGCAACCGCTTCTGGCGCGCGATCCATGAGGCCGGGATCACGCCGCGGCGCTATCAACCGGGCGAGTTCGCAAGCTTGCTCGAACTCGGCATCGGCTTCACCGATCTGTCCAAGTCGGGCGCCGGAATGGATCACCAGATCGCGGCTGAGACGATCGACGTATCAGGCTTCAAGGCCAAGATCGAAAAATATCGGCCGCGGACGATTGCGTTCACGAGCAAGAAGGCTGCGAGCTTGTTTTATGGCAGGCCGTCGAGTGGAATTGCGCTGGGCCGGCAACCGCGCGACGAAAGCTTGCCGGAGATATTCGTGCTGCCGTCGCCGTCCGGCGCGGCATCCGGGCATTGGACGCTGGAGCCGTGGCGTGAGCTTGCGGCGTGGATTCGATTGGTTGGGTAGTCACTGATAGCGCCCCACACTCGGCGTCGTCCCGGCGGAGGCCGGGACCCATAACCCCAGGGAGTGGTTTGGCGGGGACTCGAGGTCCGGTACAGCGACCATTCGTAATCGATGGATTCCGCGGTATGGGTCCCGGCCTTCGCCGGGACGACACTGCCGATTTGGCAACGCATCCCACGACAAGCTCACCCCACGTACGCCTTATCCAGATCCGCAATCACGATCTTTCTCATCTGCATCATCGCCTGCATGACGCGGTTCGCCTTGCTGCGGTCGGGGTCGCCGAGGTAGCGGCCGAGCGCTGATGGGATCACCTGCCAGGACAGCCCGAACTTGTCCTTGAGCCAGCCGCAGCGGGATTCCTCTCCGCCATCGGCGGTGAGCCTGTCCCAGAAATAATCGACTTCCGCCTGCGTCTCCACGCTGATGAAGAACGACACCGCCTCGTTGAACTTGTATTGCGGCCCGCCATTGAGCGCATTGAAGCGCTGACCTTCGAGCTCGAACACCGCCATGAAGTCGCTGACGGTCTCGACCTTTGCATTGGGAAACACCGATTTGTAGAAGGCGACGGCCTCCGGCACGTTGTTGTCGAACCAGAGAAACGGCGTGATGGAGGTCATGAACGGATATCCTTTTGCCTCGGGCGGGCGCGCGGCGGCGCGCCGATGTTCCAAGGACGAGGCAGGAGGCAACGATCCGACAGTGGCGGCGGGTTTTTCTTGTAGCCCGGATGAGCGACAGCGACATCCGGGGCCGGCAGCTGCCCCGCATATCGCTATCGCTCATGCGGGCTACGGGTCCACGAAAACCCATCACCTGTCGGAATCCACTCATTCCATTCGTCCTCCGAACGCAAAACGCGATCAACCCCGGAGCCCGCCAATGCCCCCCACCCTCACCGCCTTCGAAAGCTCGCCCGACCGCGGCAAAGGACAAGCCCGCGACATGCGGGTTCGCTGGGCGCTCGAAGAGGTGGGGCAGCCGTACGACGTGCGTCTGGTTTCGTTCAAGGACATGAAAGAGCCCGCCCATCTCGCCCTGCATCCGTTCGGGCAGATCCCGACCTACGAGGATGGCGACCTCGTCTTGTTCGAGTCCGGCGCCATCGTGCTCCATCTCGCCGAGCGTCATGCCGGGTTGCTGCCGACCGAGCCGAACGCCCGGGCGCGCGCTATCGCGTGGATGTTTGCCGCGCTGAGCACGCTGGAGCCGCCGATCGTCGAACTCGGGATGGCCATGCTGTTCGAGCGTGACAAGAGCTGGTACGCGGACCGGCTGCCGATGCTCAGGGATCGCGTCCGTGTCAGGCTCGGTGAATTGTCCCGCCGCCTCGGCGATGCCGACTGGCTGGATGGTGCGTTCAGCGCCGGCGATCTCATGATGGTGACCGTGCTGCGCCGGTTGAACGCGTCAGGCCTGCTGGACGAATATCCTGATATCGCCGCCTATGTCGCTCGCGGCGAAGCGCGGCCCGCGTTCAGGCGGGCGTTCGAGGCGCAATTGGCGATATTCACCGCCGCATCGAAGGGTTCGCAGGACCGCTAGCGTCCTAAAGATCGAAATTGGTCGGCAGCATGACCACGTCACGAATTGTCATGCCGCGCGGCCGCGTCAGCATGAACATCACGACCTCGGCCACATCGCTGGCCTCCAGCAGGCTTCCCGAGTCCCTGGCTTCCTTCAGCTTCTCCGGCGGCCAGTCCGCGAGCAGTGCGCTGACGACGGGGCCGGGCGAAATCGAGCCGACGCGGATGCCGTGCTTGAAGACCTGGCGCCGCACCGTCTGGACGAAGCAGTTGACCGCCCATTTGGACGACGCATAGACCGGCTCCCATGGCGTTGGAAAATGCGCCGCCAGCGAGCTCGTGACGATGATGTCGCCGGTCCCGCGCGCGATCATATGCGGCAGCACGTCGTGCACGTTTTTCATCACGACGTTGACATTCAGGTTCAGCATCCGGTCGATCGCCATGGTGTCGGCCTCGACCAGATCGCCACCGACATACATGCCCGCATTCGCATGCAGGATGTCGAGCTGGCCGGCCTGCTCCAGAACGCGCGGCAGCAGCGTTGCGCAGTCTTTTGGGTCCAGCAGGTCGACAAGCAGCGGGATCACGGCGTCGCCGTGCTTGTCGCGGAGCGACTTCAGCGCGGCCTCGTCGCGATCAACCATCACCACGCGCGCGCCCGCGGCCAGCATCGCCTCGGTGCTGGCCAATCCGATGCCGGACGCAGCCCCGGTCACGGCCGCAACCTTGCCTTCCAATTCTCTCGCCATAGGGTCACCATCGCTAACGTCACGGGGATGCGGAGTATAACAATCCCGGGCGGCATTGTCGGCGACAAACCAGCAACGATGCGATCGTCCTCCGATCGAAGGAGGCGGCGCACAAAGCGCGGAACTGTTGCAAGCGCGTCACGGCGGCGATACGACTTCAGCTTGAGGAGCGTCCCATGCTGACCCTCTACTCCTATCCAGAGCTGTTCGGCGTCGCCGACAACAACGGCTACGGCCTCAAGGTCTATGCCTTCCTGAAGCTCGCGGGCGTACCGCTCGTGCACGAGCATGTGTTCGATGCCTCCGCCGCGCCGCGCGGGCAGCTGCCCTATGTCGTGGATGACGGCGAGACGATCGGCGACAGCGAGACCATCATCGCGCACGCGACCGCGAAATACCGCCTCACCATCGATGCAACGCTGACTGCGGAGCAGAAGCGGACCAACCACTTCGTCACGCGCATGCTCGACGATCTCTATTGGGTGATGTCGTATTCGCGCTGGCAGGACGAGCGATATTATCCGGCATTCCGCGACGCCTTCATCGCGCAGCACAAGCAGATCGATGCGGCAGGGTTTGAGAAGGCGAAGGCTTATAATTCGCAGCGCTATCATTTCCAGGGCATCGGCCGCTACACGCCCGAGCAGGCCTATGCGCGGGGGCTCGCCGATCTGCAGGTGCTGGCGGAGATCGTGCCGGCGGCCGGCTTCGTTCACGGCGCGACGCCGACTAGCGTCGATGCCGGCATCTACGGCTTCATCGCCAACATTTTCTTCTTTCCGATCCCGACACCGCTGAAGGCGTTCGTCGATGCGCACGCCAATCTCGTCGCACATTGCGAACGGATTCACGCGGCGGTGACGGGAACGTAGCCCGGACGAGCGACAGCGACATCCGGGACCGAGGGTTGACCCGCATGTCGCTCTCGCTCATGCGGGCTACGAATTGAGCTGATCGCCCCTACCGCATCGTGATCGCGAGCCCGCTCAGATCCGCATTCGCCATCAGGCCGACTTGCGTGCCGGACAGCTCGAGCACGGCGCCCTTCTGGTTGGTCAGCACGATCGCACGCGCGCCGCGGCCCACTGCGATGCCGGCACCGGCGGCGCCGTAGACGCCGGCGATGTCGGAGGGCCGGTTGATGTTGGAGACGCGGCCGCGCAGCACGGTCTTGGAGCCGCCGAAGACGAGGCCGTAGTCGAGACCGCCGGTCGATAGCGAATAGGCGCGACCGCGAAAGTTCAGCACGCCGGAGCCGCCGGAGCCGCCGATGATCCAGCCCGCCTTGTAGATCGTCAGCACCACGGTGCCGCCGTCGGCCAGCGCCGAGGTCGAGAGGCCGGCAAGCGCGGCAATGCCGATCAGCGCGGCGCGAAGGGTGGATGCGAACTTCATGAGGGGTCTCCGGGGGTATTCTTCAAGGAGGGCAACGAATCAGACGCAGCGAATGTATCCGATGCATCGCGGCGGCAACATGATGGGGGCGGACGTGAGTCGTGGCCTGCAGCAACACACTCAACTGTCATCGCCCGGTTTAACCGGGCGATCCAGTATTCCAGAGGGGGCGATCGTGAACCGAGAAGCCGCAGCGTACTGGATGCCCGGTCAAGCGGGGGCATGACAGCGGAGTTTGGCGCGACAAGACGCTCACCCGCCATCATGCCATTCTGCCCCTGTTTTGCCCGACGGAGCAACGGTTATTTTGCTTTTCCCGAAGTCAAAAAGAAAGCTCAATGATTCCCGCTGGATGGCTACTGTGCATGGGGTTGTTTTCGCGTTTCTTGTTGGAGGCGCCCCAACCTGCCGCTACGCTTGCGCTTCCTGCCGTCCATCCGAGGTGATCTCATGCCGATCCAGCATTTCGCGCCCCCGCCCCACATCAAGGCGCCGCCGCTGTCCTTTGCCACGCGCACCGGCGATCTCCTGTTCGTCTCCGGCATTCCCGGCTTCGACGCGAGCGGCGCGCTGCCCGAAGGCTTCGAGGCGCAGTTCGCCAATGTCGTCATCAACATCAAGCGCGTGCTGGCGGAGACCGGCGCGGAGATCCGCGATCTCGTCAAGGTCAACGTGCTGCTGACCCGCGCCTCCGACGTTGCCGCCATGAACGCGCTCTATGCCGGCGCCTTCGGCCCGCCGCCCTACCCTGCCCGCACCACCTGCGTGGTCCACGCACTGCCCGATCCGAAGATGCTGATCGAGATCGAGGCGGTCGCGTCGCTGGCCAAGGGGTAGACGTGTGATAGTCCGGCGACAGTCAAGGCATAAGGGGCATCCGAACAGCCGACCAACGACTGACATGTCCGTGAACGGTCGCCGCCCCGCTTGCCAGCCGCACCATTTTGCCGCACCAGTTTCCGTCTCACGTTCCCATCAGGAGATATTTCATGCGTCGCGTTCTCGCCCTCTGTGCCGTTGCCGGCATCGCCACCTCCGTGTTCGCCGTGCCGGCCTCTGCGGCGGTCGGTTATTACGTGATCCGCTGGGACAACACCGGCATCTGCCAGGTCTGGAACGAGGACCTCAAGTACAAGCCGTTCCAGTGGGGCGTGTCGACCTACAAGGTCGTCAGCAAGCCGCTCCCGACCTTCACGGCCGCCTCGGAGCTCCAGATCAAGCTGCGCGGGGAGCGCCGCTGCACGCTCTAGGCGTGAGGCGACAGATCGGATTTCAAAGGGCGGATCGCGCGAGCAGTCCGCCTTTTTCTTTTGGACGCGCCACTGGTTTTTCGGCCGAGATCACGCATTTTCCGCGCACCCGCTTTGAACCTGGCCAGCTGGCGGACCTACTCACATCTTGTTCGGGGCGCACCCCAAGCGTCCCGCGCCAACCAGCATCCTTGCCCGCTTGTTTTTGCCCGCTTGTTTTTCACCTCGCGGCTTTGGAGCCAATCGATGCGCGCGCCGACGAAAGCCACGGTTCTGGCCGCATCGCTGCTGATCGCCGCAGCGGCGAACGCACAGGCCCCGCAATCCTTCCGCGTGATCTCGCCGCTGTTCGGCCAGTTGGTCAGCTTCGCGATGCCGTCGAATTTTTCCGCGGTGTTCGAGAACACCAAGAGCGGCCACTACATCCGCGAGGCCGTACTGAAGGGCGAGACGCCCGAACGCTGGACCGAGATGATCACCGTGACCGGCGAGAAGGGCATGACGCTCACTCCAGGTTCATCGCCCGAGAAATTCGCGGGCTCGATCGCAAGCGGTTTCAAATCCGCCTGCCCCGACAGCTTTGCGGCAAGGCCGCTTGGCGCCACCACGTTCGGCCGGTTCGAAGGTTTCGTCGCCGTGATCGGCTGCGGCCGCGTCGACAGCGGCCCGACGCGGCACAGCGAGACCGCACTGCTGGTCACGCTGAAGGGCACGAGCGACTATTACACCGTCCAGTGGGCCGAGCGCGGCCCCGAAACCGACCAGCCGCCGGTGAACGACGACCGCTGGCAGGCCCGTCTGCGCGCGCTCAGCCCGATCGAGCTCTGCCCGATCGTAGCAGGCGAAGCCGCGCCCTATCCGAGCTGCGTGAACAAGAGCTGAGGCTCGACTCCAAGTCCGACGTCCGTAGCCCGGATGAGCGAAGCGATATCCGGGAATTCAACCTACGCCCGGTCAGCCTCCCTCGGCTCGCTCACCGAAAGCAATCCCGCTTTCGCCGGCATCGCCCGCCCAATCTTCCGGGAGCAATCCCGCCCGCACATATCGGTGAAAGGACGAATGCGGCCAATCACAAACGCGCTGGACGTAGCGATGTTTAATTGGGTTGAAGTGAATGTAATCCACGTGGCGGGCGAAATCATCTTCGTCGCGAACCGTGTGCTCCCAGTAGCGTCGTTGCCACAGAGCCAATTCTCCATTGGACTGGCGGGCTACGTCGATACCCGCATGCAGTAGTGCGCTGCTGAAATGCCCCTTGATCCTTCGCCAACGTCCCGCGAAATCGGCGTCATGCGGCGGGAGGTTCATGACGACATGCAAATGGTCCGGAAGGATCACAATCGCATCGACCTCGAACGGGCGCTCCCTGCGAGCGGCCCGAAAGGCATCGCGCAGGGCGTCAACGTTCTCAATCAAAATGGTCGATCGGCGGTCGAAGAGCGCTACAGTAAAAAAGTAGGTGCCGCCGGGAAGAAAATTTCCGCGATACAGAACCATGGGCTAGACCCGTCCCGGATGTCGCTTCGCTCATCCGGGCTACAGGATAGCACATGAGCTCTCACGCGTCCTTGTAGGCGCGGGGATGGATCAGGATATCGCGCGCAGCGGCGAGGTCGATGAACGCTTGGGCGCTGCCGCCGTGGTCGGGGTGCATGCCCTTGGCGGCGCGGCGATAGGCCTGGTTGATGTCCTCGCAGGTGAGCTGCACCGCGAGCGGCAGGCCGAGCACCTTGCGGGCGCGATCCTCGCTGGACAATTTTTTCGGCGCAGCATTGCGGCGGCCGAAGCGCGGCGCGGTCAGGTCGTGAACGACATCGAGCACCACGCCGAGACGGCGCCGGGCCGCCAGCGTGACGCTGTGATCGTCATTGTCCACGGCCTGGCGCAGCACCGGAAGCGCCTGCTCGGCGGCCTGACGCAGCATGGTATCGGTGCTCATCCGCGCGATCTCGGCCACCAGACGGCCCGCCTCGGCCCAATCGGCGCCGTCTGCCGACCGCAGGCGTTCGAGTGCGAATTTCCAGGATTCGAGCCGTTCCATCATGCGCGCAACGTTTAGCAATCAAGACGAGTATGCCAAGGCCGCCGTTTCCGACCCCTTAATTTCGAGTTAGCCTTTCATGAAACTTCGAAAAGAAATCGGGAGGAAATTGTCATGGCATTGCTCGCGAACCACATCGCAATCGTCACGGGCGCCGGTTCGGGCATCGGCCGGGCCATCGCGGCCGGCTACGCCCGCGAGGGCGCGCAAGTGGTGCTGCTCGACGTCAACGCCGACACGGTCGCGGAAGCCGCCGAGGGGATCCGCAAGTCCGGCGGCGAGGCTGAGAGCTTCGCGCTCGACGTGACCAAACGTGACGACTGCTTTGCGCTCGCCAAGCGGGTCGCCGACGAGGTCGGGCAGGTCTCGATCCTCGTCAACAATGCCGGGATCACTCGCCGCAACGCCTTCACCGCGGAGACGGAGACGGTGGCGAAGGACTGGAACGACATCATCTCGCTCAACCTCAACGGCGTCTTCAACATGACGCAGGCGTTCCTGAGCCCGTTGCGCGTAGCGAAGGGCCGCATCGTCAATATCGGCTCGATCCAGTCCTTCGTGCATCTGCGCACGCCGAGCTCGGCGGCCTACACCACCTCGAAACACGGCGTGCTCGGCTTCACCAAGGCGCTCGCGGTCGAGCTCGGCAAGGAGGGCGTGCGCGTCAATGCGATCGGGCCGGGCTTCATCGAGACCAACATCAACGCCAATGTGCGCGCGACCAATCCGGCGCTGGTGCAGGCCTTCGTCGATCACACCCCGCTGGCGCGCACCGGCAAGCCCGAGGACATCGTGGGTCCCGCGATCTTCCTTGCGTCGGACATGTCGGCCTACGTCACGGGAACGATCGTGATGGTGGATGGCGGATACCGGACGGTGTGAGCGGGATGATGCCTGCTTGGTAATGCGGAGTATGCTCGCGGGAACATGCAATCCGTGCCAATCGCGGCGGTGCGGCGGCATTCCCAAGGTCAATTGGTGCGATCGCCCCGCGGTTAACCTTTCGTTAACCAAACCCGCCCACCGTAGATTTACGGCTTGGGGGTCGTTTGTTCTCGATCCGCTTCCAAAGAGGGAGGCGGGCGTTGATCGGGGAGTGTGTCGATGACCACTGTTCATGTCGCTGCGTCCGAACCGGGCGCATATTTCCTTTCACCGAACCAGATCGTTCCGCTGCTGATCGGCGCGACCGTCGACGAGGTCGAGCGTGAGCTCGTCCTGCAGACGCTCGCCCGTTGCGACGGCAATCGCACGCGCGCCTCGCGCGTGCTCGGCCTCTCGGTGCGCACGCTGCGCAACAAGATCAGGCTCTACGCCGCCTCCGGCATCGAGGTGCCGGCCTATCACGACTAGCGCGCGACGTGCGGCCGATTGGTGTTGATCATGCCCAGGCGCGAGCCCGGCGGAATTGCCGCTGTCGTCAAACGCCGCTAATTAGCTTGCTTCCGGTCAAGGGAGCAGCGGCGTGGCAGACGAACAAAAACGGCAGGGACCTCAGGGACCGCGCGGACGGCAGGGCGAACCGGGGCGGCCGGGACCACAGGGCCATCCGGGCAAGCGGGGCCCCGATGGCGCGCGTGGCAAGCCGGGGCCGCAGGGCAAGCCGGGTCCGATCGGAAAGGCCGGACCACTGGGCAAGCCCGGCCCGCAAGGCAAGCAGGGCGAAGCCGGACCGCGCGGGGCAGCCGGTGCACAGGGACCTGTCGGACCGCAAGGGCCGGCGGGGCCGCAAGGCCCGCGTGGTGAGGCCGGTCCGCCCGGCCCATTGCCGTCGATCGAGCAGGTGCTGCCGTGGCTCGATCAACTGTTCGACGCCTGGGACGAGCGCCGCCGCCAGCGTGAGCGTGAAGCCGCCGAGCGCGAGGCGCTGGAGGCAGCCGTGCAGGAGACCGACGACGCGCCCCTCGGTGACGAGGACGAGGACAGCGAAGGCGACAATCACAGGAAGAAGAAGAAAAAGAAGAAGCACGGCTAGGACTGACAGACGAATCTATTTCGTCCCATTCTCGCGTCGCGGCAGCATGCCCATACGCTCGAACTGCCAGCGCATGGCGCGGTACCAGAGATAACCGACCGCTGCGCCGCACAAGGCCAGGATCACGACGTTCGCGCTCGAGAACGAACCGCTCCACCACGTCATCCACGCTGTCCACAGCAGCGTGAAAACGACGGCACCTGCTTTCAGCGGAAGAAGAGGGCGGCTCATGGTCGTGCTCCCGGGTGTCAAAAGCCCGGCGAACATCATCGCGCGTTGCGACCGCTTTCACCGTGAGCCAGATCACGGAACGGACCTTCGAGCCGCCTAGCCGAAGCGCAGCCGCGAACGTTCCTTGGCCTTTTCCGCCTCGGCCTCACGGTCGCGTGCCGGGGCGTGGGTGTGCAGCGACGTCAGGAGTTTTCGCGCAGCCTCCGCGACCTCCGCCACCGCACGATCGAAGGCCGCCTCGTTGGCCTGCGAAGGCTTGTTAAAGCCGGACAGTTTCCGAACGAACTGGAGCGCGCTGGCGTGGATCTCATCCTCCGTCGCCTCCGGCTCGAAGTTGAACAGCGTCTTGATGTTGCGGCACATGCACTCTCTCCTGACCTTTCCCTCAAGGACGACCGGCGAAAACGAAATCCTACATCCTTCCGGACAGTTCTGCTAAGTTCCGCCGCAACGCGGCCGCCGACCAGAGCCGCACGGGGGAAATATAGACATGAAAGCTTCTTGCGCGGCGCTGTCAGCCATCCTGTTGTCCGTCTCTGTGTCGGCCATCTCGACGTTCGCATGGGCGGCCGATTATCCGGCACCGAAGCAGGGCGACTGGGTCGTCAGGGATTTCAAGTTCCACACCGGCGAGAACATGCCGGAGCTGAAGCTGCACTACACCACCGTGGGTGAGCCGAGCGGCCAGCCAGTCCTGGTGCTGCACGGAACCGGCGGCTCGGGCGCGAGCATGCTGTCACCAGCCTTTGCCGGCGAGCTGTTCGGCGCGGGGCAGCCGCTGGATGCCTCCAAATATTACATCATCATCCCCGACAATATCGGCCATGGCAAATCGTCAAAACCGTCCGACGGGATGAAGACGAGCTTCCCGAAATACGATTACGAGGACATGGTCGAAGCCCAGTATCGCCTGGTGACGGAAGGGCTTGGCGTCAAGCACCTGCGGCTCGTCATCGGCAATTCCATGGGCGGCATGCACACCTGGTTGTGGGGCGAGAAATATCCGAAGGCGATGGACGCGCTGATCCCGATGGCCTCGCAGCCGACCGAGATGGCGTCGCGCAACTGGATGCTGCGGCGGATCATGCTCGACATCATCCGCAGCGATCCCGACTACAATGGCGGCAATTACACCAGCCAGCCGCGCATGATGAAATACGCGATCACCGCCTACGGCATCGCGAGCATCGGCGGAACGCTGGCCTATCAATCGCAGGCGCCGACGGCGGCGAAGGCCGACAAGATCGTCGACGAGCGGCTGGCCATGCCGATCACCGCAGATGCCAACGACTTCGTCTACCAGTGGGAGTCCTCGCATGACTACAATGCCCGCGAGAAGCTGGAGGCGATCGAAGCGTCGCTGCTGCTGATCAATTCCGCCGACGACGAACGCAACCCGCCTGAGACCGGCCTCACGGACGCTGCGATGACGCGGGTCAAGAACGGCAAACTGTATCTCATCCCAGCAAGCACGGAGACGCGCGGCCACGGCACCACGGGGAACGCCAAATTCTACAGCGAGCAGGTCCGGCAGTTTCTGCAAACCGCGCCGCAGCGGACGATGTAGGATTGCCAGGCTTGCCGCCATGTTCGCCATGCATCATATGCGGCGCCTCGACGCCGCATATTATTTGAGCATGCATTGCGCTGACAGGTCGGGCTTAATCGCATCAACGATACGAATCGACGCGCGGGGCAATCGCGCGCCAATGGCACGACACGCGATGAGGAGGATCGCATGCACAGGCTCGTACTGTGCGTTTGGCTGGCGGCGCTGACGGGCGCAGCGTTCGCGTTCGACAACGGGCAATATGATCACGTCCCGCCTGACATCCGCGCCTGGTTCAAGAGCGTGATCGCACCGAACGGCGTGCCCTGCTGCGACGTCTCCGACGGCCATCGCACTGAGTACGACGTGCGCAGCGGCGCCTATTGGGTGCCGATCGAGGGACAATGGATGGAGGTGCCCGAGCGCGCCATCATCCGCGACCGCGGCAATCCGGTCGGCCAGGCCGTGGTGTGGTACGTCCATCACCGCGGCGCCATCATCATCAGTTGCTTCGTGCCGGCGGATGCGGTGTAGCGCGATAGCGCCTCGACGCGGTGCTAGCTCGGCCGATGGTTCCTGTGAACGACAGAACGCGCGCTTGCGCTCTATGCGCTTTGCGTGTGGGCGGCAAACATCAAGCATGTCCTGGAGGGCATCGACCTTCCACGCATCCCCAACAGCTGGCTCTACCACGGGCCGCGGCTGGCGCTTCAGCCGGCCCTGATCGGGCGGGCTCTGTATTGCGCTGGCGTGATCGAGTGGCCGCGGCGGCGTGACAAGGGGGATAGCGATCGCGCTGGGAGATGATATTCTCAGGCATTCCACCAGGGAGACCTTCGTGACTGATCTTTGCGCCGAAGACCTCGCCACCATCTATGCCCAGCCGAGCCCACGCGTGATCGCGAAAGCGCGCCCCGCGATCGATGCGCATGCGAAGAAATTCATCGAGATGTCACCGTTCTGCGTGCTCGCGACGTCGGGAGCGGACGGCAGCGTCGATGCCTCACCACGCGGCGGCGGCGTTGGTTTCGTCCACGTCGCCGGCCCCAACCAGCTGCTGATGCCTGATCGCTCCGGCAACAACCGGATCGACAGTTTTCGGAACGTCGTCGAGGGCTCCGGCTTCGTGCATCTGCTGTTCTTCGTCCCCGGCATCGACGAGACGCTGCGCGTCGGCGGCCGCGGTACGCTGTCCGCCGATCCGGACCTGCTCGCCTCGATGGTGGAGTTTGGCAAGCCGCCGCGCGCGGTGCTGAACATCGCCGTCAGCGAAGTCTATTTCCACTGCGGCAAGGCCCTGATGCGCTCGAAGCTGTGGTCGTCCGAGAAGGTGCCGCGTTCGGTGATGCCGAGCATCGTCGAGGTGGTCCACGAGCAAACCGGCCTTGGTGAGCCGCAGAGTCAGGAGATCGTGGAAGAGCTCTACAAGACGCAGTTGTAGCCGGGCTTTCGAACCGCACACGGGCGTCATGCCCGTGCTTGTCCCGGGCATCCACGTCTTCGTTGCAGGGTAGCACGTGGATGGCCGGGACAAGCCCGGCCATGACGAATGGAGAGTGCGGAGTAAGGGACCTAGTGTCCCTCGCCCTCGAGCCCGCCAACGTGCTTCTGGGTGTAGAGTTCGAGGCCGATGCGGCCGATCAGGTCGAGCTGGGTCTCGAGGAAGTCGATGTGGTGCTCCTCGTCGCTCATCAGCTTCTCGAACAGGTCGCGCGTCACATAATCCTTGACGCTGTGGCAGTAGGTCGCCGCTTCCTGGTAGAGCGCCCGCGCGCTCATCTCGGCAGCGAGATCGCACTCGATGATCTCCTTGACGTTCTGGCCGATACGCAAGGGATCGAGCACCTGCATGTTCGGGAAGCCGTCGAAGAACAGGATCCGCTCGGTCAGCTTGTCGGCGTGCTCCATCTCCTCGATGGACTCCTTGCGCCAGACCTTGGACATATCCCGCAGGCCCCAATTGTCGAGGAAGCGGTAGTGCAGCCAGTACTGGTTGATTGCAGTCAGCTCGTGACGCAGTGCCTTGTTGAGATAATCGATAACTTTTGCGTCGCCCTGCATGGTTCACTCCAGCTCTTGCAGTCCAAATAGGCCGTAAACCGAATTTAGAACGCTTCTAAATGAGTTTGAAGACTGGAGCAACCGGCTACGGGACGCAGCCGGTGAAATGCTCAGCCAGGGTTGCGGAAGATTTCAGCAGGCCGCGAGGGCGAACTCGGCCGGCTGGGCCGTCTCGTCATTGGCCGCCACAGTGTGGTTGTGCGGACAGCCGGAGCAGCAGGACGTGGCACAGGGGCCGAGTGCTTCGTCGATAATGGTCTTGATCGTCCGAGCGCAGCGGCCGCATTCGGCGCTACAGCCGAGACACCCATACACCTGCTTGGCATGGCGCACAGCGTCGTCGGACTCGGCGACGGCGGCGCGGATGTCGTCATCGCTCAGCACGTTACAGGAACAAACGATCATGGAAGCGGCAGGCCCTTTGGTGATGCGCCATCATCGATATTTAAGGGGCCGGCCGGATGCAAAAGGAAAAAGCGGAATTTGAAGCTATTCCAAACTAGCCCGGAAACAGCCTAGAACGGCTCTAAAATAGGGCCTTGCGCTGGATCAAGATTGCCGCGGATCTAGTCGCCCCCGCCGCCTCCACCATCGCCGCCGCCGCCCCCGCAATCTCCGCCACTACTGCCGCTATCGCTGCTGGAACAGCTGCCGCCGTCGGTCGCGCTGCCGGAACTATCGCTGGAAAACCAGCTCCCCCACGAGAAGCCGTCGCTCGAGCCGGTGGCGGTGTCGCCACTGCTATTGCCGCCGGCCCCGGCGCGGGAGCGCCGCTGGCCGCGATTCTGGAGATGGGTGATCCAGCCGTAGCCGATCGCGGAGACGATCCCGGCAGCGATCAATGCATTTATCATCGCGTCACCCATCATCGCCCTCCTCCCTGGCTGAGCTGCGGTTCACGGTAATTGGTCGTCCCCGGCAACGGTGCCGTTCATTGATCATTCAATCGAAATATGGAACTTTACCCTCAAAGAGTTCCCGTGTGCTTTGTTCGAAAGGTCAGCCAATGAAGAAGTCGCTCCTGGCAATCGCTGCCGTCGCCGCGGTGGCCCTTAGCGCCGCTACACCAGCCCAGGCGCAACGCGGCGTCGCGGCGGGCGTGGCAGCCGGAATCATCGGCGGCGCCATTGTCGGCGGGGCGCTGGCCTCTCCGTATTATTACGGACCGGGCCCCGGCCCCGGCTACGCATATGGTCCGGGATATAGCCCGGGCTACTATCCGCCGCGCTACTACGCACCGGGCCCGGGCTACGTCGCCGACGACTATTATGGCGACGGCTGCGTCTGGCAGAAGCAGCGCTTCTGGGACGGTTATGCCTGGCGCGTCCGCCGCGTCAGAGTCTGTGGCTGAAGTCGCCCCAAGCAGATTCATTCCAGATGCGCCGTTCATCTCCGGGCCTGAAAAAGACCGCTTTTTCTCGTCACAGCTCCGTGTGCGTTTACCGGGGATTGACCATTTGCGCGCTTCCTAACTGCAAGGCCAATTCCATCAGAGTCTGCGTGAACCTTTGAACCCCGGACGCTCCTAACAAGGAGCATCCATCTCTCAGGAGAGCCAAGAGTATGAAGAAGACTTTAGTTGCCGCCCTTACGGTTGCGACGATCGCCGGTTCGCTGGTGACCGCCACTCCGTCCGCCCAAGCCCATGACGGCGTCGGCGCCGGCATCGCAGCCGGCCTGATCGGCGGCGCAATCGTCGGCGGTGCCATCGCATCGAGCCGTCCCGCCTATGGCGGACCGGTTTATGTGGCCGAGCCCGGCCCGCCGCCGCCGCCCTGCTACTGGCAGCGCCAGCGCTACTGGGACGGCTACGGCTGGACCGTCCGCCCGGTTCGCGTTTGCTACTGATCTGATCGCACGGCGTTCATGAGCGCCGCGATCGAAGCCCGGCCGAGCACCTCGGCCGGGCTTTTTCTTTGGCGAAGAACTGCGGCTCGCTATCGCGCCTGGATCGAGCGCAGCACCTCTTCGCTCGGCCAGCAATCGACCTTGAGGCCTGCCGACTTCTGGTAGGCGCCGAGCGCAGCGCGCGTCTGCATGCCCGCCTTGCCGTCGATCTTGTCCTTGTAGAGCCCGACGCGCGTGAGCCCGCGCTGCATCGCCTCGACATCCTTGGTGCGCAATTGCTTCGAGGCAGACCACGGCGTCGCGAACGGCTGCGGGCTCGTCATGCGGTCGGCGAGATGGCCGACGAACAGCACGTAGAGATCGGAGAAATTGTATTCCTTGATCACGAAGTAGTTCTTCGTGGTCAGGAAGGACGGGCCGTAGATGCCTTCCGGCTGCAGCAGCGAGGCCGGCTGCGCCTGCTCGGCGGCAGTGAGCTCTTGTCCGCGCACCGGCACAAAGCCTTCGCGCAGCCACTGGCCGATCGGCTTCGTCACCTCGGGCACGCCGGCGGTGCAATCGACCTTGGCCGGAGCTTGCACCTCGTAAGCCCAGCGTACGCCGCTCTGCCAGCCCTTGTTGACGAGCTGCTGCGCGGCGGAGGCCAGCGCATCCGGCACCGAATGCCAGATGTCGATGCGGCCGTCGCGGTCGAAATCGACGCCGTGCCTGTAATATTCGGACGGCAGGAATTGCGTGAGCCCGGTCGCGCCGGCCCACGACGAGCGCATGTCCTTGCGTGTCACCACGCCGTCACCGAGAATTTTCAGCGAGAGGATGAACTCGTTGCGATAGGTGTCCTTGCGGCGGCCGACATAGGCCTGCGTCGCCAGCACGCGCACGAGATCGTAAGGCAGCGTGTAGCGGCCATAGTCGGTTTCGCGGCCCCAGATCGCCAGCATGACGGTGGCGGGCACGCCGGAGTTTTTCTCGATCTCCGTCAGCGCGGGACGATATTTTTGCAGCAGCCGCTGCCCCTCGCCCGCGAGGCGCGCGATCGAGGCTTCCCTGACATAGTCGGCCGGCACCTGCACGAACTCGGCCTGCGACGGCGCCCCCGTTGCGGGCCGCCCCGGCAGGATCAGATCCGGCAGCTTGTAGTCAGGCTCGAGCCCGCGCGTCTCTCGCTCGAACGTCGCGCGCGACACGCCGGCGGCCTCCGCGTCCGGCCACAGCGAGGCGATGAACTGCGCGAAGGCGGCGTCGGCAGCGCGGGCGGGCGACAGGCCGCAGGTGATAGCGATCACCGCAGCTATGAGCACCCGCCGCATCATGCTGAGATCACCGCGTCAGCTTCTTGTACTTCACGCGATGCGGAATGATGCTGTCCTGGCCGAGCCGGCGCATCTTGTCCTTCTCGTAGTCCTGGAAGTTGCCCTCGAACCATTCGACATGGCTGTCGCCTTCGAAGGCCAGGATGTGGGTCGCGATGCGATCGAGGAACCAGCGATCATGGCTGATAATGACGGCGCAGCCGGCGAAATCCTCCAGAGCCTCTTCGAGCGCACGCAGCGTGTCGACGTCGAGGTCGTTGGTCGGCTCGTCGAGCAACAGAACGTTAGCGCCGGATTTCAGCATTTTCGCAAGGTGCACGCGGTTGCGTTCGCCGCCGGAGAGCGCGCCGACTTTCTTCTGCTGGTCGGCGCCCTTGAAGTTGAACGACGAACAATAGCCGCGTGAATTGACTTCCCTCTTGCCGAGCAGGATCAGCTCATTGCCGCCGGAGATCTCCTCCCATACGTTCTTGCTGCCATCGAGCGCGTCGCGCGACTGGTCGACGTAACCGAGATGAACGCTCTCGCCGACCGTGATGGTGCCCTTGTCCGGCTCTTCCTGCTTGGTGATCATCCTGAACAGCGTGGTCTTGCCGGCGCCGTTGGCGCCGATCACGCCGACGATTCCGCCGGGCGGCAGCTTGAAAGTGAGATCGTCGATCAGCATGCGATCGCCGAAACCTTTGCTGAGCCCTTCGAAGTCGACCACGTTCTGACCTAGGCGCTCGGCCACTGGAATCGTGATCTGCGCAGTCTGTGTCTGCTTTTCGCTCGCCTGCTTCAGCAGTTCGTCATAGCGCTGATAGCGCGCCTTGGATTTGGCCTGGCGGGCTTTCGGCGAGGACGCGATCCATTCCTGCTCGCGGGCCAGCGTCTTCTGATGCGCAGCGTCCTCGCGGCCCTCCTGCTCGAGCCGCTTCTGTTTCTGCTGCAGCCAGGACGAGTAATTGCCCTCGTAGGGAATGCCCTTGCCGCGATCGAGCTCGAGAATCCAGCTCGTGACGTTGTCGAGGAAGTAGCGGTCATGGGTGACGATCAGGATCGCGCCGGGATAGTTGCGCAGATGGCCTTCCAGCCACGACACCGATTCCGCGTCGAGATGGTTGGTCGGCTCGTCCAGCAGCAACAACTCAGGCTGGTCGAGCAGCAGCTTGCACAGCGCGACTCGGCGGCGCTCACCGCCAGAGAGTTTCGACACGTCGGCATCGTCAGGCGGACAACGCAGCGCGTCCATGGCCTGGTCGACCTTGCTGTCGAGATCCCAGAGGCCCTGGGCCTCGATCTCGTCCTGCAGCTTGGTCATCTCGTCGGCGGTCTCCTCGGAGTAGTTCATCGCCAGTTCGTTGTAGCGATCGAGGATAGCCTTCTGCTTGGCGACGCCCAGCATGACGTTCTCGCGTACGCTGAGTGCCGGATCGAGATGCGGCTCCTGCTCGAGATAGCCGACGCGGGCGCCCTGGGCGACCCAGGCCTCGCCGTTATATTCCTTGTCGAGGCCTGCCATGATCTTGAGCAGCGTCGACTTGCCCGAGCCGTTGACACCGAGCACGCCGATCTTGGCGTCCGGGTAGAAGCTCAGATGGATGTTATCGAGCACCTTCCGGGTCGGGTAGCTCTTGGTCAGGCCCTGCATGAAATAGATGAACTGGCGCGCCATCGGTCCCGAAAACCTTCGATTTGAGGAAATTTGCTTGCCGCCGATGTAGCGATCCCGCCCCCAAAGGGCAATGTTTTCCCTCCGTTCACCACGGATGAATACGGGCCGGACACCATCCCGCCACCGATCCGGACAATTGAAACTATCTTTTAATAAATCAGGCCAAAGCTCGGTTTCGCGCGGAAACAGCGCCACCCGCTCAGAATGAACGGGAGCACAGCGAGACAGCGTCATGGCCATGATCGAGACCCATTCCCTTCCCGTTCCGGCGGAAGCCGGCAGCGCCTCCGCATTTGCCTCGGAGATCAAGGGCTTCTGGAAGCGCTTCTTCGCCACCGCTTTCAACCCCTACCGGCCCGAACTGCATTACATGCGCGGCCCCGGCCCCGCCTGGCGCGCCAAGCACGGCATGAATGCGCCGTTCCGGCTCAAGCCCCGCGACCTCTGAGCCTTTATCACCTGTCGGATTTTTGAAGACGCGAACGGCTTGCGCACGGTCCTGATTGCGCGCAACCATGGCCTGGTTCCACCTCTCGCCATGGAAGAACGCTGATGACGCGGCTGCGCTGTGCAATTCTGGACGACTATTTCAATCTCGCCCTCGAAGTCGCCGATTGGCAAAGCCTGTCCGACCGCATCGACGTCACCGTGTTCAGCCATCCCTTCGCCTCCGAGCAGGCCGCGGCGAGCGCGCTGGCCGATTTCGAGATCGTCTGCGCGATGCGCGAGCGCACCGCGTTCCCGAAGAGCCTGTTCGAGAGCCTGCCGAAGCTGAAGCTGCTGCTGACATCAGGCATGCGCAACGCCTCGATCGACATGGAGGCCGCCAAGGCGCGCGGCGTCACCATCGCCGGCACGCAATATTCACGCGATCCGACTGCGCCCCTCACCATGGGCCTGATCCTGGAACTGACCCGCGGCATCGGCCGCGAGAACGCGCGCATGCATGCGGGCGAGCCCTGGCAGACCTTTGCCGGCGTCGAGATCGAAGGATTGACGCTCGGCGTCGTCGGGCTCGGCAAGCTCGGCAGCAAGATGGCCGGCATTGCGAAGGCGTTCGGCATGAACGTGATCGCCTGGAGCCCGAACCTGACCCCGGAGAAGTGCAAGGATGCCGGCGTCGGCTACGCCACCAAGGAGGAGCTGTTCGCCAAGGCCGATATCGTAAGCATCCATGTGGTGCTGAGCGAGCGCTCGCGCGGGCTGGTCGGGGCTGCCGATCTCGCGCGGATGAAACCGACGGCCTTCCTCGTCAACACCGCGCGCGGGCCGATCGTGGACGAGCAGGCGCTGCTCGAGGCGTTGCAGCAGAAGAGGATTGCAGGCGCCGGCATCGACGTATTCTCGGTCGAGCCGCTGCCAACAGACCATCCCTTCCGCAAGCTCGACAATCTCGTGCTGACGCCGCATCTCGGCTACGCCACCGAGGACGGCTTGCGCATCCACTACAGCCAGATGGTCGAGGCGATCGACGCCTTCACCAAGGGCGGCGAGCTGCCGCGGAAGCTGGCGTGATGCCTCAGGCCGCCGAGCGCTGGCTGGTGGGCTGCCGTGCCGCATCGGCAAAGCCGTCGCGCCAGGAGGCATGCGCCGGCAGCCAGCCGAGCTCGCGCTTGGCCTTGCTGTTGGAGGCTCCGCGCACCTCCGTCATCATCGCAACCATATGCTCGCCCGCAAGCAGGCGGCCGAGCCAGGCGGGAATGTGACGCGGCGGCTTGGCACCGAGCAATTCGGCCAGCGCGGGCAACCAATCCTTCACCTGCGCAGGATGATCGTCGACGATATTGTAGATGCTGCCGGCGCGCCCGCGTTCGAGCGCGGCGAGCGTGGCAGAGGCGGCATCTTCGGTGTGAATGAACGACCACGTGCCGCCGCCATCGCCGATCACCGGCACACGCCGGTGGCGCAGCTGGTCGATCATCGCAGGCGAGAGCGTGCCCGTGCCGGGTCCATAGAAGAATCCATAGCGCAGCACGATACCCTCCGGCTTCGTCGAAGCGGTGACGCTTCGCTCCAGATACTGGATTGCCTCAAGCGTGCGTCGCAGCTCTCGCGGCGGATGCGGGTCGAGCTCATCGGTCTCGGTCTTCACCGTTCCCCCGGCGCGACTGAAGGTCCAGCCGCAGAAGCTTTGCGCGATGAAGCGCCTGGCGCCGGCCTCGCGTGCAGCATTCAGCAGAATGTCGGTTCCGCGGGTGCGGAGCTCGTTGGTTCGCGCGAAGGCCCGATCGAAATGCCGGAGGTCCGTGGCGGCCGCGAGATCCGTCATCTGGTGAATGACGACGTCGGGCTTTGCCGCAATCACCGCAGCGTGCATGCTGCCGGCATCGAGGCCGTCGGCGACGACCGGCTCTGCACCCAATCGACGCACCAAATCTGTTTTTGCCGCATTCCGTGTCGTGCCGATCACCGAATGACCCGCGGCGACCAGCGCCGGAACAAGATACCGACCGACCGCGCCGGTCGCGCCCGCAACAAAGATGCGCATCCTGTGCTCCTCAATTCGTTGCAATCCTCCCGGACGTAATCGAGGTGCGGAGCCGTTCAAGTATGCGCAAGTAGGACTTGCGCGCATGCGTCAAATGATGACGGGGCGGGGCCGCACGTCACCCCCCCGCATAAGAAAAAAAAATTGGCGGCCGCTTGAGCGCCCCGTGACCCGGGCGGGGCGCGGCGGCCCCCCCGGCGGCGGG
>NZ_JBEPQF010000033.1:0-76297 GCF_040547695.1 Bradyrhizobium sp. JR4.3
GTAAACGACTTTGAAACCCCTCGACAACCCGTTCGGCACGAGGTTGTCACCCATGTCTTAGGTACGACCTGTTACCTATGTCTCCGGTCTGGACACCCAAGCTCGCCGTAGCCTCGAACCGCGGTCCGGGGTCTCCGACTGCATGGTTCATTTGCCCTGAATTCGCCGCCCCCAGCGGCGGCATCCGCAACACGGTTGCCGCGCGGTTTCGATGCGGTCCTGAAAGAGCGTGGAGCCTGTCAGGTGGGCAGAAGCAACGGCTCGCGAAGGTCGTCGCATGAATGGCGACGCATCTCCGACTAGTTCCGTCCCAATTCTCAAAGCTCGCGTCGTTCCTCGAATGAGGCTGAAACCGATTTCCCGGCCGCGCACCGCGCCAAGCTGCACTCGACCAATCCGCTCGAGCGTGTCAATGGCGAGGTCAAGCCCAGAAGCGAGGTGGTCGGCATCTTTCCCAATGAGGACGCCATTGCCCGCCTGGTCGGCGCCATCCGGCTCGATGGAGGCAACCAGTCCGCTCGATTGATCGCGGCAAAATCGTCGATGTGGATCGCGCTGTCGAAATGCACGATCTACAGACATCATTGGAAAGAAGATGTTCGCATGATCAGGGCAGAGCAATCGCGCGGTCATTCAGGAAATTCGTGTTAAGCTTGGCGATCGGGTCAACTGTGGTGAGACGTGGGCGGCTCGAGCCGACATTTCGGAAGCCGCCGATCAGTTTGTAGAGCCGAGTTGGAACTTTCGACGTCCTTCACCGACCGCCTTCGAGCGGGCCGCGCCGAGTACGCCCGCCGAGGGTCCACGAATGCCGAGCAGGCGCTGCAGCGCAAGGTATTCCAGGGAGCAGTGGACTTGCTCAATTTGAACCGCGCAAAATGACGCCCTAAGGCCTGTTTACAGACAGGATTCCCAAATCAGTAGAAAATTGATTCAAGGCTGAAAATTGGAGGTCAGCCTTGATTCGATTGGCGTTGAGCGACGCTCAGTGGGAACTGATTGCCGGAGCTATCTGGCAAAGTCGGTGACCCCGGCAGCAGTGGGCGTGACAACCGGTTGTTTATCGAAGCCGTTCTTTGGATTGCGCGCAGGTTCGCCCGTGATCTGTCGGAAACCTTGGCAAGTGGTTCAGGGTCTATACACGCTTCTGGCGATGGGCGCAGAAGGGAGTCTGGGAGCGCGTTTTCAAGGCCCTCTGCGATGATCCCGATTTCGAATATGTCCTCGTCGACGGCACACTCGTCCGGGTCCACCAGCATGGCACCGGCGCAAAAGGGGGACTCAAAATCAGGCCATAGGCCGCTCGCGTGGTGGCTTGACCACGAAAATCATGGCCCTGGTCGACGCCCTCGGCAATCTCGTTCGCTTCGTCCTGTTGCCCGGCCAGCGTCACGACAGCATCGGCGTCGAGCCCTTGATCACCGGCCTCGATTTTGCGGCACCGGTTGGCGACAAGGCCTTGGACAACAACTGGCTGCGCGCCAACCTGAATGAACGTGGCGCCGCAGCGGCTATCCCATCCACGGCCGACCGGGCTGGACGCATCCCTCATGACGCCGAAATGTACAGCGCCATCTGGTCGAGAACTTCTTCTGCTCTCTCCAAGGCATTCCGCCGCATCGCAACCCTCTACGAAAAGGCCGGCTTCGTTAATCTCATCGCGAGCTTCGTCGCCAGCTAATGATTGTAAACAGGCCTTAGTGCGCTCATGGGTTGTGGCGGGCTGGGCATTTTGGGGACCATGGCGCTTAAGCGGCCAGCACCGCCTCCATCAGTTTTGTGCTCTCCTGCCATGATGAGGTCGTCGTTGTCCGATGTGCGCACTCGGACATGACTTGCCATTCCTTATCGGGAAGTGTCAATATTCGAACAACGGCATCAGCCAGTCCAGGGGCATCGTCGACATCCCGCAAAATGCCATTTACGTTATCTATTATCCCTTCAGCCGGCCAGCCAACTCTGGTGGCAATGACGGGCGTTCCGCACGCCATCGCCTCCAACGCCGTCAGATTGAAACCGTCGCTGATGCTCGAAGTCAGCCAGACGTCGCATTGTGAATAGAGCTCGCGGATCTGATCTGAAGACGGCGATCGCTCGAAAGCCGAATCTCTCGGGAGCGGAAAACGCCTGGACTTTCGTTCGTTGCCGAACGAGATTACCTTGATGTTTTTGATCTTCTGCATTGCCAATTCAATGGCGCGCAGAGAAGTATGCAAGCCCTTTGGGAAGGCGGTTGAGTAGAGCAGACCGATCGTCGGCCGATCCTGCTTTTCGCGTTGGTCGGAATAAAACGTCATGCGGTCCACGGTGTTGGGCACGACCGCGACGTCCTTGTCACCATACTCCTCTTCCATTATGTTTTTCAGCCACTTTGAGACGACTATCTTCTTCAAAGGCAGCTTGTAGGTGTCACGAGAGCGGGACGGAATCGGCGGATATGTCTCGTGGCCTTGAACGAAATAAAACTTCCTGCCCTTTGATGGGGACAACGCTGTGACCCAGTCGGCTGTTTCCCACCATGTGGCCACGACTGCGTCCGAGTCAGGGACGTCACGACAAGTAATTGATCGCGCCGGCTCTATCTCGATGTGCGCGACGCCGCTTGGAGCGCGTATTTTTGGCCTGAAGATAAGCCCTCTTCCATTCTTGATCGAGCGCAATCGCTCAGTGAGGGAACGGCTCTGCTGTCCATGGGAAATGATTGTGACGCTGTGGCCTAGTCGCGCCAGTTCCCCAGCGTGCAGTAAGATCACTTTGATGCCGCCGGATAGGTTAAACGGAGGCGACAAAAAGGTAATTCTCATTTCGGAAACCCCTAGCAGCTTCGCGGCGGCCAAGCCTTTTGAACCGGTAGGTATTTGTTCAGCGATGACTCCGTGCGCCGCGGCAGAGTTTAGAGCACATTCGAGTGACAAATATAATCCTCTTTTATTCAATTAAATGTTTTTTGTCACCCATTAATTAAACGGACATGGGCGTGCAGGCCGGCTATCTAGCACCGTTGGGGCACATCGTCTCGACTGCGACCAAAGAGCGGAGGGGATGAAAACGCCAATCCGATCCCTGGCGTGCTCGCAGCGCTACGCGATTGGATTGATGGGAACGGAATGGCCTGGGGTGATGAAGGCAGAAGGCAACCAGGTTCGGTATGCGCACACGGTTCGAGGAAATGCACTAAATGCATAATGGAACACCGTCGGCATGGCGGCGGCGCTGGCGGGGTTCGCGGTAGATACGTGAGCTTACTATGCTCAGCGCGCCACTTTACACACGCCGCAAGAAACATCATCCGCGACGGGGGCACCTACACGCGATCACCTTTAGGAGCTGTACGTGTTTCGTTCTGTCTCTGAGGAGAACGTCGTCTGGACCTGGGCGCAAAGAGCAACGCGCTTTCACATTTACCTCGACAGCCGAAGGCGGCCCTTCGCTTCGGCCCCAGTCAACGAATTCCGCTAGAACTCCGTTATCGGAGGCATTTCACGGACGTGAACATGTCGAATATTAATAAGTCTGATTTCCAACTCCCGATGAAAATAATCTGACCGAGGCATTTTAAATCTGGATTTTTTTCGCGAATGACATAATTAAATGATTAAGATTTTAATGACCTGTCGCGCCTATGAGCAGCCCCGCTTCATGCGCTTTGAATGCCTCCGTTCAGAACCTCACCGTCTCGGCCGGGAGCTCTTGCACAGCTGCGCTTGGCGGGTTCGGTCTACAACGACGCAAAAAACCCCTTGGCCGAAAGTCAAGCTGGTGGGCAAAGTATGCGAATTGGCCAGAGCGACGACACTGAAATTTCGTCTTTTGCGCGCAGCCGAGCCATGGGAGAAAGCGGCCTCGGTGGGATCTTTTTCGGCATGTCTGGAAACACCTCCGCCCCATCTCCGGCAGCCAGGCTGACGAAATAACATGCCGGCGTCGCGCTGAGCTCGTTGACGACTGCGTTGTCGAGCTTTGGGACGATCCTGTTCTGATAGCCAGGTTTGAACCGGAAGAGCCGGGAAAGTAAGGACGAGAGCTGCTGAAACACATTAACAGCCAAGGTCCGGCGAAGCCTGGTCAGCTCAACCTTCGTAGCATCTGTCTCAGGAATTCCAGATCTCGCCGTATAGCTCGGTTGTCAAGATTTGCGGGAGGAGCTGCTCGGCCGCTGCTTCGCGGGTGAGCTGTTGCCGCAGGTGGTCGAGAGCCAGAGACGTTGCATTGAGTCGGTTCTGGGCACGTACCGCTCAATGAGAGGGTTCGATCCCAGACGTCCGTCAGAATGTCATCGGGGGTCGATTTCGAACTCGGGCGCACGAAGGCCCTGCCTTTTATGACCGTCTCTTCGTGTCTCGTACAGCGCGATGTACTCCAGCCCCGCGTCAAACAATTGCTCATTTCTTGAACGCTCTTCGCGCTCGGCAAGCCGCACGCCCGCGACAAATTGACTTTGAGCTTTGAGGTCGCCTCCGACCGCGGCCATGCCCTGACGGCGCACGGCAATCTCGATCGTCTTGAATTGACTAACTTTGCTAGACTCAGTGATGCGAAGCGTTCGATGAGCTTCCGCGATATATGCCTTCCCAAGGGGCGAGCGGCCAGGTTTTCTGGTTTGCGACTTCGGCGGCCGACCAAGCGGATTACCCGACTGCCCCTTTTTGAAGCGGTGCGCCTTAGGGGGCTGCGATACCCGACCTGTTGGCCGCCATCCCCTTCGCTATCGTCAGCCATTGCTAGACGTTTCGGTCAGTCGCGCCGCCAATACGTGATCGGCCGCGGCAGCAAGTTCTTGCCCGGTTCGCTCCAGTTTTCCCGATCGACCGGTGAGTTCTTCGTAACGTCGGACGATCACGTCACAGTACAGCGGATCGAACTCAATCACGCGCGCCGTTCGAGGGTGCGTTCGGCTGCGATCAGGGTTGTTCCGGAGCCGCCAAATATGTCGAGCACGATCCCGCCGCGGCGCGAGCAATCCAGGATCGCATCCTTGACGAGTGCGACGGGTTTGACGGTGGGGTGCATTTCAAGTTCGGATGATCGGGCAGCTCTACCCGACCCTGGAAGCTGTTCGGAGGAGGGTTATTGTTGTTGTGGGTGTTGCCGTCCAAGAGGATGCTCGAACGGACTGCGCCATCGATGACCATCCTTGCGTTCTCCACAAAATCGGAATGGCTGATGGTATCATGCGGAGTTTTCCCGTAGATGTAGCCTGACGCTAAAGTTAGATTGTCCAAGGTGATGCCGCTGCTACCATCGCGCATTTCAAAGGCGAGTTTGGCTCCCCTTCCCGATGCCGATTGAACCATGACCCGTGGATTTTTCGCGACCTCTTTCAAGATCAGCGTCTTATGATTTCCCCAACTAAGACAAACCGTCGAACCGCCCGATGCATTGGCCACGGCTGCCGAGACATCTTCGCCGGGGTTGACGGTTGCAAGCCGCACACCCTATCTCCGGGCGCATCATGGCGCTCACGACGAGCACATAAAACGTGACCTTCATTTATCCTTAGCCGGTTCGAGCCAGTCTATAAATCATTTGCCCCCGCTCCGCGTCTGGGCATTTAGCCTCCGCTCCCCGTGTGGACATGGTGGATATGTCGGGAGTTCCCTCATGCGTAACTCGCCGTCGATCGCTCGAGAGCTGGCACCGGGGGCACACCGGGATGCAGCCGAACGCTCAAAAACTGAGCGGAATCCCGCGCGCTCCAGACCACTTCGCAGCGTCGGTATCGCTGCCGAAGTGTTGTGCAAACTGTCCAGGAAATAGCTGAACTTGCCGTCCGACAGATGACAGAGTCGATCGGCGCAGAAAATCGTGCGCGGATCGATATACAGCGTATTCGCCTTGGCTGTCACGAGCGCGCGAATGCTCTTCTCCAGCGACTCGCGGCCCTCGGTCGAGACATCTTTCATCTGATCGAGCTGTGCCTCGACAGCGGAGACGTCCGTCAACGGTCCGATGCGCTGGATGATCGGGTTGACCTCGACCGTTACCGCCGGACCTATAACGACTACTTTTTTCGCGAGCGACTCGAAGTGGTTGACAGTCCTCTCGATGCCGTCCCGCCAGCCACCGAAACCGACTGATCCCGGAAATGCGCGAGCAGGATCCTGGCCAGCGGTCTCCCAATGCAACGAGTTATCGTACCCAAGCCAGTTCTGCGACCAGACCACCAGATCGTACCGGTCCTTCAACTCGTACAAATGATCCCTCAACTTGAGACAGACCCTGTCGGGCGAACCGTACTTGATGAGTACTGCATCCATCGCCAGCACGCATCCGCCGCGACTCACAATGTCGACGTCGGCATTGCGCATGCCTTCCAACCCCAATATCGCGGGAACGTAGTTCTGCACCATCGAGTCGCCGAAAATCAGCACTCGAGGAGAGGATCCCGTCCGCCCCACATGCACAATTCCGTCGCCATAATCGCGGAGAAATGGAAAGACGCTTTCATTTCGGTACGTGGATGCTTCGGGTGCCAGCGCGAAGCGCGCTGGCAATCCGCCTGTCGCTACCATTGACCACGATCCCACCCCGATGAGCGCGAGGAGACCGACCTGCGTGGCCGGAAACAGCCAGCGCTTTCCCTGGCCGGGCCGCACGTATCTGAATCGCTGGGCAACCATCGAGTCGAGGAGCTGGCCTGCAGCGACACTCAGCAGAAACAGCAACACCTTGTGCACCAACGACAGCGGCTCGATGGCCAGGTAAAGCCAGAATACGATGATCGGCCAGTGAGCCAGGTACGTTGAGTAGGAAATCCGGCCGAACCAGACCATCACCGGGTTTGCGAGCACGCCGTTCAGCACGAACTGCCTGCCCTGCCAGATGACCAACATGGCGCCGAGCGACGGTACGGCAGCTGCGATGCCGGGGAACGGAGTCTTGTCGGAGAATGCGATTGCCGGGACCAGTATCAGGATCAGCCCGGCTATGCCGATCGCCTGGCCGAGAACCTTGTTGCGAGTCGCGACGTGCGAGAGCCAGACGCACGCCGCGCCCATGAGAAATTGAAAGCTTCGAAACGGCAACAGGAAGTAGGCGTGGGTGGGATTCTTGGTGATCCAATATTGCGAGATTGCCAGCCCGAGCGGGATTCCAGCGGCCACGAGAGCGGCAACAGCCCAGGAGCGTTTCCCGCGGTAGAGCAAAACCAGCAGCACCGGCCAGAACAGGTAGAACTGCTCCTCCACACTGAGAGACCATATGTGCAGGAACGGCTTCGACTGCGCGGAGCTGTCGAAGTAGCTTGCAACCATCGCAAAGTAGAAGTTGCACAGAGAAATGGTAGCCAGAGCCCCTGACTTTGCCGTATCGGCCAGATGCTCGGGAGCCATGACGAGCGCCGCACCCACGAGCGAGATCAGAACCGTCACGAGCATCGCGGGCAGCAGGCGACGGATTCGTCTCGTGTAGAAGCGGAAGAACGAGAAGGTTCCCTTTTGCAGGTCCGCCAGGATCAGCGATGTGATCAGGAAGCCGCTGATCACGAAGAAAACGTCGACCCCGATGAAGCCCCCCGCAAAGCTTTCGAAGCCGCAATGGAACAGCAGCACGAGGAGCACGGCGATCGCGCGCAATCCATCGACGTCGGGACGGTATTGTATCGAAATGGGCCCTGCTTGCTTGTCCGTCAGGTATTCGTCCCCATCCCGGTGATAAACTATATTTGTAGGCCAATCGCCACGTGGCCAACCAAACGCCGATCGAGCTATCCGCATCTGTCACCGCAGACCCTGTTGCCGCTCGGCAAAACCATACGCAAATCAACAAAAGCAAACAATTTAATTAAATAATTTAAATCGATGGCTTTTATTATTATATTTAGTATGGTTTTCTTGGCAAACCAAGGGAAAAATGGACTAGGCACTTGGAATGGGTTTTCCTGCGAGCGCCTCGATCAGCACCGGGTTTTATCCGAGCACAGCGGATGTGGCGAAAATGACCCAGGCCGGCTCCCAGATGGATTTGGCCCGTGCGGGTGAGGAGACGCTGCTAATGAGAAGGGGAAACGGCTCAGTTCGGATCAGCGCCAAACGAATGATAAAGCTCGCGATTAGCCTGCTCTATTTTATCTCGCGAGAATTGTCGCAATTTGTGTTGTCACTGATGGGGCGCTCGCCAAAAGAGCAGCTCATGGTGGCCGCAGCTTCGCGTTTCGCGCTTGAGCGCTATCCTCCGGAAGCAGAAAAACAGGATATCCTCAACATCTTCGGGCCCCTCCTCTAGTCATGAACACGTGCACGAGAACAGTCTTCGGACTTGGCCGTGCGAGCTTCATGGTGCGCGGTGAAGCTGACTTCGGAATCACGACGCAAGCAGTTGATGCATCATGAGAAGTCTTGTGCGGAATGACCTTTCAAAGCGGGCGATATTGTGGGCTCAACGAAATTCCTGGCGCTTACCGCGCAGCGTCCGACGTGCCGGACGAAAGCTGATTGTTGGCGCACCTTCCAGCTGGGAAAACAATGAAGTCGTCGATGATTGGTCAAAACCGCTCGTTCCGCACGATGCAAATTCTGCGCTCGTCGTTCCCGAGCTGCATTTTCCAGATCCGCCCGATATCCAACCGACTGAACTCTTGGCATCAGCCCGTCACGTGCATTGTCTCATTGTTACACCCGCGCTCGACGCCGGAGGTCTCGATGAGGTCGTCGCCTTCCTTGCGCGACGGCTACCCGCTCTGGGATTTCGTGTGACCGTCATGTGCACGCCCGCGTCCTTAGAGCCTAACGTGAGCGACTATTCGGGACAATTGTGCACAGCGCTTAAGCGAGAAGGAACATCGGTTCTTGTCACCTCACCAAGCCAGTGTCATCAGTGGTTGGCTGCCAATCGTCCTGACGTCATAAGCGCACATGATCCGCCAGATTGGATTCTGGAACAAGCTCGAAGCGCTGGCATTCCGATTGTCGAGACGCTCCATGGCAATCCGACTCCAATAAGTACGGACTGGAGCAGAGAGGCTACGCGGTCCACGTTCATCACATCGTTCGTGGCGGTGAGCGAACTCGTCAGACGACAATACTTGAAAGGCAATCGTTCATTCCCGGAAGATCGGATCGTCGCGATTCCGAATGGCTTCAATGACACGCATCGTCCCTCCTGCGATCGTGCAGTCGCGCGCGTTTGGCTTGGGCTCAAGAACGAATTTCTTTTTCTTAGCCTTGGCCGACATTCCATCCAGAAGAATGCATATGGTCTCGTGCGGGCATTTTCCGAAGTCGCGCAAGGTGAGAACACACATCTCTTGATCGCTGGCCGTCTAGACAACCACATGTACACCAACCAAGTGCGCGCGCTTCGCGAAGAGTTGTCGATGAAGGGGCGAATTCACCTCAGGCACTCCTTTGCAAGCCCATCGGTTTTATTGGCCGCAGCTGACTGTTTCGTTCTTGATTCGTTCTTTGAAGGGTGGTCGCTGGCCAGCATGGAGGCGCTAAGCGCAGGGCTGCCTGTTATCCTGAGCGAGGTTGGCGGCGCGCGCGAACAAGTCGGTACGGACGGCAGCAGGGGGTTTGTCATCGGAAACCCGCTTGGGAGCGCGGAGTCGCCGAGCTGGGAAGGTGCAAGCCTTATGCGGTTCAAACCACAGCCAAACAGGGAAGAACTTGTCGCGGCAATGAAATCCGTACTCGCAGAGCGTGACCGATGGTCGGCTGCGCGGCGACACTTATCTGAGGAATCAAGAACACGTTTCAGCGGCGCGGATTGCGCAAAGCGTCACGCTGCCGTACTTCTTCGTGCGATTTCCAAATCGTAGATTCGGGGCGACCGAAAGACCTCATTCTTGAGCCTTCAATCCACGGTTTCGGAATTCATCGCGCCAGAACGGAGGAAGATAACACAACCAAGGATCCATTTGCATGGAACCGCGGATGAAATTGAAACCCTCTCTAAATCGGCCTCGTCGGACCAGGCCAACTCCGCTCCGAAATACCCGGTGGGCTAGCGTTTGCCTGGCCAGGGTTTTTAACCTTCGAGAGTTGGAGATGCGATTCCCGCAATCTTCGAAGAAGCTGTCGAACGCAAGCCGGCACTGTCGAAGATCAGACATTCGGTCATCAAAGTACGCGTTGGACATTGCTGTCGAGTGTCTCCTGTAAACAGCCTGGACGGCATCAATTTTCGCGACACTACAATTGGCTCCGAAGCGCAGCCACATCTCCATGTCGGCGGTGTGAGGAAGCGACGCGCGGTAACCACCGATTGCCTTCTGACATTGCGTTCGCGCGATCGCTGTCGGGGTTGGAACAACGTTTCTAGAAGTCGCGCACATCTCTGTTATGAGATCGTGTCGCACCCAGGTGTAAGTCTCGTTCGATGGGAGGTCTGGAAACGGGAGATAGTCGAACCAGAGGATGCTTTTTCCGTACGTAAGTCCGACGTCGGAGTTTGCATCCATAACTTCGGTCGCTCGTTGGAGAGCTCCATCAACCAGTATGTCGTCAGCGGACAAAAGGAGAAAATAGTCGGCAGACGCCCACGCGATTCCCTCATTGTACGTCTCTATGTGTCCTCGGTTTCGCGTGTGCGATATGACGGTTACTCGAGAATCGTCTCGTGCTAGTCTTCTTGCTACCGCAAGTGATTCATCCGAGGACGCGTCATCGACTATCAACACGCGAAGATCGCTGACAGACTGACGGAGTACGCTCTCCACACATGCTGCGAGAAAATGGCCGTAATTATAACAGGGAACAACGACATCCACTTTAGCCATGTAGCACCATTGTCAAGTTTTAGTCTGGAATCCAATTAGGTGATCCAACCCCTCCAAACCAGCTTCGTGAACTCCGTGACACATCAGCGTGCTTGCTGGAGCTCAACCTGTACGGCATCCGTTGGTTAAGATACGAGCTAGCCGATGCTTCGGAACCCCCTGATTATATGTGCTGATGTGACCCAAGCTTTGCGGGTGCGAAATGACACTAACGCGCCGAGCAGGGAACGATGACGTCAACCTTCCCCATGCGGCCTCCTCCCGTAGCAGCCGCCCAACCAACTCGGCAAAACAGTGGCGCCGTCCACTCGTGAAGCGTGCAGCGCCGTCATCGGTACAACTCATTCCTGAGGGCATCGGCGATGCGGACGAGGTCGTCCTCGCTCAACTGTACGTAGATCGGAAGCAGGATCGCGTGATCTTGCGCGAGTTCGGACTGACGCAAATCGTGGCGCTGCTCACTGCTCGCATAAGGCGCCTCACGATGCGAGCACATGATACCGCGCCGTGTGGCAATGCCTTGATCGAGAAGGTTCTGCATCACCGCTCTCTGGTCGACGCGGTCAGGAAGGCGCACGCAATAGCTCTGCCAGTTGGATCGCGCCCACTCCGGCTCCAAAGGCAACCGCAGTCCCTCTATATTCCCAAGCAGTTCGGCGTAACGGGATGCCACCCTGCGCCGGCGCGCGATCAGCTGCGGAAGCCGCTCGAGCTGTTTGCGCCCGATCGCACCCTGCATATCCGTCATTCGATAATTGTAGCCGAGAAGGACGTACTCCTCGAAAATGACGCGCTGCGACCCGTGACGCACAATATCCGGAACGCTCATGCCGTGTTGCCGCAGCAGCCTGAACTTGCGATCAAGCTCGGCGTCCGCGGTGGTGAGCATTCCACCCTCGCCTGTCGTGATTACCTTTCGCGGATGAAAGGAAAAGCAGGCAATGTCTCCATGGGGCCTGCCGATCGGCTCCCATTCGCCGTTCATCCGGATCTGCGATCCGGCGGCACAGGCCGCGTCCTCAATCACCGCGATTCCGTGGCGTCGCGCCACGGCGATGAGCGCTGCCATATCGCACGGCATGCCCATCTGATGGACCGCGATGATCGCGCGCGTACGCTCGGTGATGGCTTCGGCCAGCCGAGCGCAATCCAAATTATAGGTCTCCGGGTCGATATCGACGAAAACCGGAGTGGCGCCCTGATATCGGATGACGTTCGCGGTCGCAATGAAGGAGTGGCTAACCGTGATCACCTCGTCGCCGGTGCCGATACCCAACGCTGCCAAAGCAAGCTGAAGTGCAGTCGTACAATTGGCGACGGCACAGGCATGCGGCGCGCCAACAAGTGCGGCGAACTCACTTTCAAACGCGGCCACCTCTGGGCCTTGCGACACCCAGCCCGACAGCACGACCGCGCGCGCAGCATCGGCTTCTTCATCCGCAAGCAGCGGCGCCGCGATCGGGATCACGATGCCGCCGCCTGCCGCTGGGAGCCGGAAGCAAGTTCGCGTTCGGATCGCCACCATTTCACGAGCTCGGCGAGCCCCTGTTCCAGCGAAACTGTGGTGCGGAACCCCAGCAAACGCTCTGCTTTGCCAGTTGATGCCAGCCGTCGAGGCACCGGATTAACGGAGCGTTCCGGCGCGAATTCGGGTGCCAGGCCGCGGCGTCCCATCACGGAGGCAAGCACCGTAGCCAGCTCCGTCAGGCTGGTTTCCGTGCCGCTCCCGACGTTGAACACCTCATCAGTGATTTTTGCCCTGGCCGCAAGGATATTGGCACGCGCGATGTCGCGGACGTGGACGAAATCCATGGTTTGATGACCGTCACCAAAAATGATCGGAGGTAATCCGGCTTCCAGCCGCTCCATCCAGCGGATCAAGACCTCGGTATACCGGCCGTGGATGTCCATCCGGCTACCGTAGACGTTGAAATATCGAAATGCGACGTAGTCGATGCCATACGCATCGTTGAAGGTACGCAGCAGAGCCTCGTTAAAGGCCTTAGCGGCTCCATAGAGAGTTCGGTTGTTGTACGCATTCTGGCGCTCGGTGGTGGGAAACTCCTCTGCCACGCCGTATACGGACGCCGACGACGCCGCGATGATCTTCTCAACATCGTGCTTGATGCACAACTCCAGCAGGTCGTAGGTGGCGTCCACCATGACCTCCTTGGCAAGGCGTGGTTCGGCCGCACAATGAGTGATTCGGAGCGCCGCCTGGTGAAAGACAATATCAGCAGCCTTGAGCAACGCTTCCATCAGCTTGCGATCGCGTATGTCGCCATGAACCACTCTCACCGGGCCACGTCCGAGCGCGCGCGCGAGATTTTCCGGCCGGCCTCTGATCATGTTGTCGATGGCGACGATCTCGATGCAGCCCTCATCGCAGAGCAGATCAATGATGTGGGAGCCGATGAAACCTGCGCCGCCGGTGACCAGAACGCGTTTTCCCTTGAGATCGATCAAGACGCTCTCCTGTTGTGGGACCTTGTCACGAGACTCTCTGGATGCTCTGCTCGGTCGCTTGTCATTTCGCTGGGCCGCAGCGCCGCGTTCCTGAGTGTGGAGGCAACCTCGACCACCTGCTCCGGCAGCAACTCTGGATAAATGGGAAGAGAGAGGAAATCGTTCGCCAGCATCTCGGTGACGGGAAGATCACCGGCACGATAACCGAGTTCTGCATAGGCAGTCTGCAGATGCACCGGAACGGGATAGTGGATCCCCGCGCCGATGCCGGAGTCACGCAATAGCGTCAGCGCCTCGTCGCGCCACGGCAATCTGACCGCATAGACGTGATACACGTGACGGGCGTACCGGGGCGGCTGGGGACGCGGGCATGAAAGATCAGACAGAAGTGCATTGTATCGCTCAGCGAGCGAGCGACGAGCTTCCGTCCAGCGCTCAATGTAGTCCAGCTTGACGTTCAGTATCGCGCTCTGAATTTCGTCCATGCGATAGTTGTACCCGGGAATGACGTGATTGTATTTTGTCTCCTGTCCCCAATCCCGCAGCAGTGACACGCGGCGTGCCAATTCAGGCCGATCGGTTACGACGGCCCCGCCCTCGCCAAACGCTCCAAGATTCTTACCGGGGTAAAAGCTGAAGCATCCCAGATCGCCAATCGAGCCCGCGCGACGTCCGCGGTATTCTGCGCCATGCGCCTGCGCGGCGTCCTCGATAACGACCAGACCGTGACGACGCGCGATCTCCATAATGGGATCCATGTCGGCCATCAGCCCGTGGAGATGAACCGGCAGAATCGCCTTCGTTCGCGGTGTTATCGCAGCCTCGATCGAGCCGGGATGCATCGTCCATGTTACCGGGTCAACGTCGACAAACACCGGCCTGGCTCCGCTGTAGAGAATCGCTGCGGTTGTCGCGACGAACGTCATGGATACCGTGATGACTTCGTCACCGGTTCCGACGCCCGCCGCCAGCAAGGCAAGATGAAGCGCCGAGGTTCCGCTGTTCACCGCGCGGCAATGGGCGGTCCGGCAATATTCCGCGAAGCGACCCTCAAAGGCAGTGACCTCTGGGCCGAGCACAAAGTGCCCGCTGCCGACGACTCTCGCGACCGCGGCGTCGATTTCCGGCTTGATCTGGCTATATTGGGCTTTCAGATCCATGAAGGGTATCAAGATTCAAGTCCTCTATTGGACCAACATTATAATGTATTTAACCCGCACCGTTAGATTTAATCAAGAATTAAATCTTTCAGTTTATGCGAATGTTTAAAATGATTTGCGAAGCGCCTCTGCTGAGCCGCGATCGCCGAAGACCGCCGTTTCAGCCGCAGACAATACCCGAGCGGGCACTCCCGCGACGACAGCGCCAGGCGGAACGTCCCTCGTCACCACCGCACCCGCGCCTACGGAGGCCCGCTCTCCGATCGTCACTCCGCACAGAATCGTGGAGTTCGAGCCGATCGAAGCTCCCCTACCGACGCGAGTGCGCTGCAGCGTCCAGTCCGACGCTTGCTGAGGACGACCATCCGCCGTCGTTGCCTTCGGGTGTTTGTCGTTCGTGAACATCACGCCATGACCGACGAACACTTCGTCCTCGATCGTGACGCCTTCGCAGATGAAGCTGTGCGACGATATCTTGCAACGTGCACCGACCTTCGCTCCCGCCTGGATTTCGACGAAGGTTCCGATCCTGCTCTCGTCACCAATGGCGCAACCATACAGGTTCACCAGATCTGGATGCAGGATACGGACATTGCCACCGAGCACGACGTCTTGCGCAATAGGCATCTTCGATCTCCAAGCTATGCGGTCCGCTAGAGCGCCGTACGCGAGGGCCACCGCGCCGGCACCATACGCGCAAGGCCCATTACTGCATGATGAAGGTGCTGCAACAGCGGGTGCCCGGTCATCATTAGTCCCAGCCACCAACACAGCACAGCAACAGAGAACGTTAGTAACAACTCAACAAGAGGCGAAAGGCCTTCTGCCTCGGTCAGCATCGCGCAGATGGATACTGCCGAAGCTACGAGGGCCGTTACGGCTGCGCTCATCTGCAGGCTACGCGCAAATTCGCTCGGCCGAAGGCGGAGATGGCGTCCTAGAAAATGCACCGCGACCGCAGCCTGGAAGGGCAATGTCAGGAGCGCGGACGCTGCGACGGCGTGCACGCCGAAGAACGAGGCGCCAAAGATGACGAGGAGCGACGGCGGCAGCGAAACCAGCGACGAGATCAGCGCATCTTGCACCCTTCCTACCGCGACAAACACAGGGTAGGTCAGGCAGGCCGCGAAAAGGGCGAGGTTGCCAATACACAGTAATTGCACAAGCGGGACGATCTCCAGCCACGCCGGGCCGAGCCAGCTCACAATGATTGGCCGGGCCATGATCGCAATCGAAATCAAGAACGGCCACTGCACAACCGAGAGCAACCGAATAGCAGCAAGATAGACGGCCTTGAGATCACCTCCGGCGTTGCTTCGCGCAACAATCGCAGGCATGACGACCGGGCTCAAGACTTGCGTGACCAGCTTGTCAAAGATCTGTGTCGATGCGGTTGCTCGGCTGTAGAGGCCGACCGAGGCAAAATCGAGGATTCTTGCCAGGAACAGCTGCGGAGCGAGGCCATAGAACACATTGACAACGCTAACAGCTCCCGAATAGAGGCCGAAGCCGACGATCTCCCGCCAATCGACCAGCGATGGCCGTATCGCGTCGAGATCTCTCCACCAAATCAACAGCATCAGGGCCAGCACCACGTTGCCGGCAACGCCTCCCCAGACCGGAGCCATGTAGCTGAAGTGGGCCATTGCGAGACCGGTCGAAACGATCGCGGCTGCTGCACCGGAGGCAAGGTTGCAGATTGCCAGTGTTCCAAACTGCATCTCGCGACGGAACAAAGCGGCTATGGTCCCAGAAAACGGCAATAGGAGTAGATTGATCGCGGACACTTCGATGCCTTGACGCAAGCTATCCAGCTCGAACATACGAGCGACAAACCGCGCAAACGTGAACAGGACCAAAGCGGTGACTGCCGAGATTGCGAGAGTGATCGTGAACGTGGTCTGCACACTCGCGCGCGACAGATCTCGCTTCTGGATCAAATAGCTTGCACCTGCGAACTCCTGGAAGCAGGCCGCAATGATCGACGTGACCGCGGTCACGACCGCATAGATGCCAAATTCTTCCGGCGACAACAAACGGGCAAGCACCGCGGTTGCGACAAAGAGCAGCACAAGGGTGCCGTAACGATCGAGGGCGGAGAACAAGATCGAACGTTGCACCTGGTCCATCGGGTCTTCTGCCAGACTATCAGATCAGCTAGATTTCCCGCACGTCAAGCTGTTGCCCTGGCGCGTTGCTGAACCCCGTAAGGCTCCCTCAGGAGCACCGGCGTACCCTGTTTTGCGATCGAACACGATGCCGCTTCCAGCACCTCGATTACACGCAGCCCAGACACGCCGCTGGAAATCGGCTGCCCGCCGGTACGCACGCAGTCGACAAAATGCTCGACTTCCGTTTGTAGTGCCTCCTTTGGCGAGATATGCGGAGCCCACATGTCGCCGGCTCGATATCCAATCCGAAATTGATGCGCATCCTCCGGAGGCGTATCGAGCGTAATTCCCTTATCATAGACCTTGACCTTTTCGGTTGGCTCGAGATCGTCGTAAACGATCATCTTCTTGCTTCCGCCGATGAACGTCTGGCGCACCTTGACAGGCGAGAGCCAGTTGACGCTGACATGGGCCACACACGCGTTGGCAAAGAACAATGTGATGTGGGCCATATTTTCCGGCGAACCGACAACGTGGCACGACCCCGTTGCCGAAACCGCGATCGGCTCCTCATTGAAGATATGATGGATGATCGAGATGTCGTGCACCGCCAGATCCCAGATCACATTTACATCTTTTTGAAAGAGTCCGAGACTCGAGCGTGTACTATCGTAATAGTAGATGTCTCCAAGCTCTTTCTTCAGCAAGAGCTCACGAATCTTCTGCACCGCCGGCGTATAGAGAAAGGTGTGATCGACCATCAGCGTCAACCCGCGCCGGTCCGCTTCGTCGATCAAGCGGGTCACCAGCTCGGCGCTCGGCGCTAGGGGCTTCTCGACCAACACGTGCTTGCCAGCCCTCAACGCCGCAATTGCCAGTTCGTAATGTGTGTGCACCGGCGTAGCGATGGCGATTGCATCAATAGAGGTATCGTTCAGCAGATCATCATAGCGAGTGGTCGTTGTGACCCCGGGATAGACCTGCCCCATGGCGCCGAGCCTGCCCCGATCAAGGTCGCTCACGCTGACAACGCGGGTGGCGGGATTGATCGAGAAATTGCGAACGAGGTTGGGGCCCCAATAGCCGTATCCAACGACGCCGATTCCCAACTGGCTATCTCGCATGCTAACCTCGACCCATTCGGGAGTTACGACTGTATGCGTTATGTCCGCGCCGGCATATCCTGCCATATGCCTCGCGTATCGATGACGTCGAGGTGCCGCCGCTCCGCCAGCGGCACCATCTTGAATTCATCGTGATCGACGAGGAGAAGCGCTATTTCGCAACTGCGCAGGGCTTCCTCGATACTCACGAATGCAACACGATGATCCGCCAGCTGAGGAGGTAGACGGCGCAAGTTCGGCTCGACAACCTTGATCCGTTCGCCGTATTTCGCAGCGAGATGCGTGGCTATTTCCATGGCCGGGCTTTCACGCAAGTCGTCGACATTGGCCTTGAAGGTCAGTCCGCAACAAGCAATGTTCGCGTAGGGATGATCGTCGATCAGCGCCTCTGCGCGCTCGATGATCTTCTGTGTCTTGGCATTATTCACTTCCCGACTTGTTCGCATCACGCGGGCGAGATCCGGCGCTGAATCAATGATGAACCAGGGGTCTACCGCAATACAGTGCCCGCCAACACCTGGCCCGGGCCGCAATACGTTTACGCGAGGGTGACGGTTGGCGATGTCAATCACCTCCCATACGTTGATGTCGAACCTGTCGCAAATCATCGAGAGTTCATTGGCAAATGCTATATTGGTATCGCGGAAGGCATTCTCCGTCAGCTTGACCAACTCGGCCGCCCGCGCCGTTGTGCCGACGCAAGCACCGCGAACGAACATTTTGTAGAACCGTTGAGCACGCCGCGTGCAGGTTGGCGTAATCCCGCCGATGCACCTGTCATTGTTGATAAGCTCGGTCAAAATCCGTCCCGGCAACACGCGTTCGGGACAATAGGCCACGTAAATCGCGCCATCCTCCTTGCCGTTGATCCCTATGTGCAGCTCTGGCCTGCGTTCAACGATCCGCTTCGCGATGGCTTCGGTGGTTCCGATCGGCGATGTCGATTCGAGAATAACAAGATTGCCTGGCGCGAGGAGATCTACGATATTGTCGACGGCCGCATTCACGCTCGACAGGTCCGGACGGTTCTCGCGATCGATGGGCGTCGGCACCGCGATGATGAAAACGTCGGCCGGCTGCGGCGTTTTGGACGTGGTGAGCGTGCCACTCGACACGACCTTCGAGACGAGACCGTCCAGATCGGGCTCGGCGATATGAATTTTGCCAGACGCAACGGTGTCGACGATGCGCTCATTGGTATCGATGCCAACCACCTGCAGACCTCGACTCGCGATGAGCGCTGCGGTCGGCAGGCCGATATAGCCAAGTCCCAGGACATTGATTTTTTGGAATTCATGCATCGAGAAGGACCTTCACGATCCGCTCGCTCGCGTGCCCGTCACCAAACGGATTGTGCGAACGCGACATGGCAGCATAGGTCTCGTCATCGTCGAGCAGGCGAAATGTCTCCGCAACGATCCGCTCGTAGTTCGTACCGACCAGGCGTGCCGTTCCCGCTTCCACCCCCTCAGGACGCTCGGTTGTCTCGCGCATCACCAGGACCGGCTTTCCAAAAGTCGGTGCCTCCTCCTGTACGCCGCCTGAGTCTGTCAGGACCAGATAAGATAGCGAGAGCAAGCTTACGAAATCAGTGTATTCCTGAGGAGAAGTAAGTACGACCCGCGGGTGGTCCGAAAACCGAGACGCAAACAGGTCACGGACATTCGGATTCGGATGCACGGGGAGCACGACGGCAACGTCCTCCCTGCGCAGGATAGTCTCCAACGCGTTAGCGATGTTGAGGACGCCTCCGCCGAAATTTTCCCTGCGATGGCAGGTCACCAGGATGATGCGCCGATTGCCGTGACGCTTCTTGATGCCATCCCAGCGGCACGACAGTCCCGGATCGGAGTCGACCATGGCTTTCGCGAGGATGAGAGCATCTACCACCGTGTTTCCGGTAACGTGAATGCGGTTATCCGCGACGTTTTCAGAACGCAACGCGCATGCTGCGCGCTCTGTTGGAGCAAAATGTTGATCGGCGATCGAGCCGACGATCTTGCGGTTCACCTCCTCCGGCCACGGAGCGAAGATATCACCGCTGCGCAGTCCGGCCTCGATGTGGGAGAGCGGTATGCGGTGATAATAGGATGCCAGTGCGCCCGTCATTGCCGTCGCCGTGTCGCCTTGGACAATGACCCTGGTGGGCTTCAACTTTTCCAGGAGTTCACCAATTTGTCCGAGCAGCCGCGCGGTCAGATGATCCAGCGTCTGATTGGTCGTCATGACGTTTAGATCAAAATCCGGGACCACTTTTGCCAGCTTGAGGACCTGATCAAGCAGTTGCCGGTGCTGTGCGGTCGCACAGATCGTCACGGAAATGTCCTTGCTCCTCTCGGCCTTGAGCAGATTGATGACTGGAAAAAGCTTGATTGCTTCCGGCCGGGTTCCCAGAAGGATGAAAAAATGCTTGCGCACGCCTTACCCTCCGATCCGGCTGGGACCCGGCGGAACGACGCCGGGCGCACCAAGCCGGTACCGAAGGGCCTGCTTGATGAGGGCCTGCGCCAAGACGCCCGCAAACAGCGTGTTCGTCGTGGCGTATCGCCACCACATCCGTCCAGGCTCCTGATAGATGCGGTACAGCCATTCGAGCCCGAGCCGCTGCATCTGTACCGGCGCGCGCCGAACAATGCCTGCTAGAACATCGAGCGCGCCACCCACGCCCATAATGAAGGGTACGCCGAGATCATCGCGATGGGCGGCGAGAAAGCGCTCTTTCCGGGGTGTCGGCATGCCGATGAAAAGACAATCAGCCGCGCTGGATTGGATGTCCCGGACGACGTCATTCTCTTGCTCGGGTTTGAAGTAGCCGTCGTGCCAGCCCGCAAAGGCAAGTGAAGGATACCTCCCGCGCGCCACTTGCACAGCTTGTTGTAGTACGACGGGAGTGGCTCCCAGGAAATAAGGCTTGAAGCCCTCGTGCGCACATACCGCGAGCAACTCGGCAAGGAGATCCACGCCCGCGACCCGCGACGTCGCCGGAAGCCCGAGCGCTCGGGCGCCCCAGAGAATTCCCATGCCGTCGATGCCAACGACATCGCTGTTGGCGACATCGGCCGCAAGCACGGGATCGGATCGCATATTGACGAATTTGGCGACGTTCAGCGCCACATGTTGCAACCGCTGACGGCTGCGCATGGCCCCGCGCGCCAATTCGACGGTTTCAGCCATTGTCAGGAAGTCGACGGGGCATCCCAGAAATGATGCGCGCATTGGAACCTACTCCCAGAAAATCAGCCATTTAAGTTTGCATTTAAGATTATTATAGAGATAATACGCAGCGGATATTTAATTGCAAGGTTTAAATGACTGAACTTGGCCACACGCTGCGGAGAATGAAAGCTGCCGGGCAGATGAGGCAGGCGGCGGACGGAACAGAAATTAAATAGGGAATTAACAGATGATTTCGGTCATTATTCCCCCACCTCAACCAGCCTGATGCGCTGAAAGCATGTTTGCGTAGCCTTGACGCACAGACCCTGAGTCGGCATTCGTTCGAGGTCATCGTGGTAGACAACGGCTCGGCAACGCCCCCGATGGAAGTCGTTGCTGGACATCCAGGTGTACGGCTGCAGCACGAATCGCATCCAGGTCCTGGCCCCGCGCGAAACACGGGCGCCGCCAGCGCGAAAGGCGATATTCTCGCCTTTATGGATGCCGACTGCCGGGCTCATCCGGACTGGCTAGCCGCAATCCAGAGGTCGTTCCAGCAGGTGAAGCCGACGACAATCCTTGGCGGAGAGGTTCGGATCCAGCCGGTTGTCGAAGGACGTTGCACCGCGATCGAAGCCTACGAAAGTGTTTTTGGCTTCCGTAATCGCTTGTACGTCACCAAGCACGGCTACTCCGTCACGGCTAATCTCGCGGTCCGCCGCACTGATTTTGCGGCCATCGGCCCGTTTCCAGGCATCGAGTTCGCGGAAGATATGCAATGGGGACAAATGGCAATCAGGGCCGGCCGCGAATTCCGCTACGTTCCTGAGATGGTCGTGTTTCACCCTGCCCGCCGCTCTCTTCGAGAGCTCTATGCAAAGTGGGACCGGCAAATCGCGCACTACCGCAACTTGGCGCAAGACGCGCGGGGCTGGCAGCTGCGCTGGCTCGCGCTCTCCTTGCTAATTCTCGCATCGCCAGCAGTTGGCGCGATTACCGTTCTGACCACCACCCGTCGCCTGCATGGCATAAGCGCTCGTCTCAAAGCGATCGTCGTTCTTTGCGCAGTTCGAGCCCATCGGACAGCCAAGATGCTGGCGCTGCTCCGCGGAGACGGCGCCGTCATCTGGAATCGCTAGCTCATCGTGCTGTCAGCCCGGTGCGTTTCGCCGCCGGACAATCGCGCCGACTCTTCGAAAGCGGCATTGTGGCTGAGTTCCCGCAAGCCGCCACGCCGACCGAATGACCACAGGATCCAACCGAGTTCGTAGCTGCGGCACTCAAGTCGAACACCCACGTCAGCGCTATCGATCAGCGTCCCCCCCCCGTGATCGAGCCAGACGTTCTTGACAGCGCGCAACACCCGCGGCGCCTTAGTCTTCAATTCATGCTTGCGAACCTGCGAGCGGATGGTCAGGCCCAGTTCGGGCATGAGCATGGTCCGGCCCAGCTGGTTGTGACCAAGTATCCAGTTGAAGCCCTTGATCAGGGCCTCCTGCGCTCCTCGCCGCCCAAAGCGCTCGGCCCATTCCAGCAGCGCCGGGGCCATTCCATACTGATGGACTGAATAGACTTCGTAGAAATCAAGGATGCGGCCGGTTAGCGCGTCGAAAAACCAGGGCCATTCGCCTTGTGGCCCTTGAAGCGCTATCAGATCGCGTACACACGTATCGGCCATGACAAGTGCGGACGCATCGCCAAAGAATTCGCCATACTGGTAGCAGGCGATGGAGAGATAGGTCTGGGTCGCAAATGACGCGAAACGGCGTCGAAAACCACACGGCGCATCGAAGAACAGTCCTGACTCGCTATGGAAACGCTCCTTCAGGAAGCGAAAGAGCGGGGCGGCGAAGCACGTCCACTCCCTGTTACCTGCCCTTGCCTGAGCGACGACTCCCGTCAGCAGCATGCCCAGATCCTGCGCCCGAAACGTACTCCACCGTGACTCATCCGACAGAGTCCGCTTCAGCTCGCGCGTCACCTGCTCCGGAATCGGAAGGTCGAGCTCGGCGGCGGCCCACAAGGCCATGCCAAAGGCATATTTGCGCACTGGAAGTGCGGTGAGCTGCATGACATTTCGATGGAATATCTCTGGGATATCGATACCGATCGGACGTTCCACGACCCGCGACATCCCAAGCAGGACATTGAGGGTATAAAACACGTCACTATGCGGTATCGACTCGTTTGGGGAAGCACGTCCGTCGAGGTGATAAATGTGCGACCAACGGCGCTCCCCGGGCAACCAGCAGCGTTCTAGGCCCTTGAGCGCATAGTTTATCAGCGGTGAGTTGAGGGACGGCCTGTTCGCCGCGGCCGGCACTGCCAGCTTCACACCAAAATTGGGACCGATCATCATCGCACTACACCATAGTCAATCAGGTCAGTATTCCCGGATGCTTTCATCCAATCCGCGAAGCAAGGGATAGAGGAAATAGGAAATCACCGTCCGCTTTCCGAGCTTTATTTCGGCGGTGAGCGCCATACCTGGCATGAACTGAACGCGTTCCGGCGGCAGCCGAAGATGCATGTCGCGCAAATCGATCAGTACGCGATAAAAGGGAGCTGACGGGCGGCGCGCACCTTCGGCCTTCGCGTCTGGCGAGAATGAGTCCTGGCTGATGACCCCAATCTCACCAGTTGCCGTGCCGTACTTCTGGAACGGAAATGCTTCAAACTTGATTCGTACGGCCTGCCCGACCGTCAGCTGTCCGATATCCCTGCCTTCGACGTTGACCTCCGCCCGGAGCGTCTCGTCGCGAGGGACCAATACAAAAAATGTCTCGGCCTCGCGAATTACCGAACCCACCGTCCGATTGGCAATTTCAAGTACCACCGCATCAGCCGGTGCGTGCAGCACGATCAATTGCCGGCGAAGCTCCGTCTTCTTGAGCTCCTCCGCGGCGCCGTTACGCTTGGGCAACGTCTCCACGAGCTCCTGATAGGCAGTACGGCGAAACTCTGCAGCGAAGACCTTTTGGTCTGCACGGGCCTTGTCCAAACGATGCATGTTGTCGACAATGGCGCCACGAACACGCGCCAGATTGCTTTCAACCTCCAGCCGCGCGTCCCGGGACAGCAGGAAGTTCAGCCTTGAACCGACCTCCTTCGCCATCAACACATTTCGCATGGCCTCAATGGACTGCATGGTCTCCAGCCGCTGGGTCAGAACGAATTCCTCATCCTGGGCCGTCTTCAGATTGGCCTGAGCGGACGCAATCTGCGCGTCGTAGTTCTGGATCTGAAGATCGTAAGCCGTCCTTCTCTGGAGAAATACCTTTCGTTGCAGCGCCTGATCGGCATTCGCGGACTCCTCGAGGACGTACTCAACGCCGTCCAATTCCGCCCGGACCCGGTCGATGGAGGCGTCGAAACCCGCCAGGCGGCTGCGCAGTTGATCAAGGTCGGCCTGAGAAAATGTGGGATCGAGGATCGCAAGGACATCGCCGCGATTAACCGGATCGCCGGCCTTAACGCGAATGTCCCGAATGACCGATGTTTCCAGCGGCTGGACGACCAGGTTGGGACGTGTGGTGATCAGTTTGCCCTGTGCCGTCACAATCATGTCGACACGCGACACGCACGCGAACGCGATCGCGGTCGCGATCAAGGCGACGACACAATAGAGCGTGATCCGTCCTCCGCGCGGTGGCGTTCCCTGCTCGATCTCGGCGGCGTCGGACTGAAATTCCGCAACTACGCGAGACGCCGTCGACGCGGGCCTCGACAGCCCTCGCCGCTTCCGCGAAACGGTCGAAGGCCCCGATCTGCCGGAGCTCCCCTCCGCCCTGCTTTTCTCGGCACCGGTCATGCGACCTGCCTCGTCTGCTGATTCCAGAGATGCCTGTAGATGGTACACTTCGACAGCAGCCCGTCGTGACGATCCACATCGACGATTCGTCCACGGTCGATGACCAGAATCTGGCTCGCATCCGACAGCATCGAAAGCCGATGCGATACAATGATGACGGTCCGTCCTTCGGCGATACGCCGCAGATTGCGCCGGATGATCGCTTCGCTCTCGGAGTCCAGCGCGCTGGTCGCTTCATCGAGGATCAGAATGCGCGGGTTGACGATCAATGCGCGGGCGATCGCAAGCCGCTGCTTTTGCCCGCCCGACAGGTTCGATGCCTGCTCCTCGAGCATGGTATCGAATCCCCTCGGCAGCCGCTCTATGAACTCGTCGGCGCCGGCGAGCTGGGCCGCCCTGACAACTTCGTCGAACGTCGCGTCACGCTTCACGCAAGCGATGTTTTCGCGCACGGTGCCCCGGAACAGGAAATTGTCCTGGAGCACGACCCCGAGATTCTGCCGCAGGTGGGTAAGATCAATCTCGCGCGAATCATGGCCGTCGATCCGTAGTAATCCCTGCTGCACCGGATACATTCCCGCGATCAGTCGCGTCAGCGTCGTCTTGCCTGAGCCGCTCCGACCGACAATCCCAAAGACCGAACCGGGAGCGATTGTAAACGAGACGTCGTCCAGCGCCGGCGCTCCCTCGCCATAGCGGAAGGTCACGTTTTCAAACTCGATCTGGCCGACCAAATCGGGACGCAGCCCGTCGCGATGACCGTCCCGTTCCGGCTGCTTATTCATGACCTCGCCCAGCATCTTAACCGCCAGCGCGACCTCCTGATACTCGTGAACCATGGTCACCATCTGAACCAGCGGCCCCGAGACGCGTCCCGCCAGCATGTTGAAGGCGACCAGTGCGCCGATCGTCATCTCGCCACCGAAGACGTCCAGCGCGCCCAGGGCCACGATACCGAGCGTCATCATCTTCTCGAGAAAACCGGTCAGTGCCTGGGCGCCCGCCGAGATCTTTTCAACCCCGAAACGCATCGATACCGATTGCGCGCAGCGATCGTCCCATGCCCTGTTCTGGTTGGGCTCCATGGCCAAAGACTTCACCGTGCGCATTCCGTGCACCGTCTCGACCAGAAGAGCCTGGCGGCCGGCTTCGGCTTGGTAGAGCTGGTAGAGCCGTCGTCGGAACGGTCCCATCAAAATCACAATCACGCTGCCGCTGATGGCGGTAAAGGCCAGGACGACGCATGTCAGCTTAACGCTGTAGAGCGCGAGGACAGGCAGGAAGACGAACAGCGAAAGCGCGTCCAAGGCGGTCAGGAACAGCCGACCGGTCAGAAACTCGCGAATCCGCCCGGCCTGCTGCATGTGCTTCACCAGCACACCGGCCGAGATATGCTCGAAAAAGGTTACGGGAAGCCCTAAAAGATGCCGGAACGTTTTGGTCGCAACCCGGATGTCGATCTTGTTCGTGGCATAAAGCAGCAGGTAACGACGCAAGAAGCTGAATATGGCATCGAATGAGAGCGCGATAATCGCGCCAGCCGAGAGTACGTAGAGCGTCGTGAGACTCTCGTGCACAAGAACCTTGTCGATCACGAGTTGAAAGAAGATTGGAAGCGCGAGGCCGAGCGCATACAGGAAGACGGCGGCGATCGCGACGTCAGAGAACAAGCGCCATTCCCGGAGCATTTCGGGTACGAACCAGCGCAGTCCAAAGGCCCTCTGGCCCTGTGTTGAACGACTCTCGCGCTTGAACAGGACAACCTTTCCGAGCCAGCGGGCACAAAACCGTTCAGCATCGACAAGCAGCGGCTCGTCCCTCCGCTCAGCCAAGGGATCAAAGATGGTTACGGCATCGCGCTCCGGCTCGGCGCCGACCACAAGCACCCAGTTCTGGTTCGAGAGCTGAACAAGAGCCGGATAGGCTTCGCCGAGCCGACATAGCGCCTTCCAATCGAGCTGCGTCGCCCGGGCTCGAAGGCCGGCCTCATGCGCCATGCGTAACAAGAGATCGGTCGAGATACCGGCATCGTCGACGGCATAGGCATGACGCAAACGGTCCGACGGCAGATCGATACCGTGATGGGCCGCGACCCTTGAAAGGCATTCGAGCGCGGTCCGAGTAGCCCAACGCGACTCGTCCTCAGACAGTGGCGGTGCCGGTTCACACCTCGCGATTTCAACGGAAGTTGGTTGAGACATTTGGAGATCTGGAGCTGTCCGAAGCCGATGACGAAGATTCAAGTGGTGCGGTTGCCTGTGGCGGTGTAGTCGGCGGCCTTGGCCGATTGCGCTGGACGACGCCGGCGTCCACCAGACCCTGAAGTGCGTTTTGCATCACCTCGACAGAGTTCGCGAAGGATTCCGCCGAAAAGATTAATCTCTGGCGAAACACCTTCTTTGGCGCATTGTTGGCGTCACGTTCCGTGGGCGAGAGACTGACCAAGTCCACCCGCACGATCGCCCCGCCAATTGTGACCTCGTCAATCCCGTCGGTATAGAGCTCCGCATACATTCCGATTCTCCCTATGCTGCGAGCTGCGGCCTGAAGAGGACGTCAACCGCGTAGCTGGTCGCGTTGAAGGTGTTGGTCGGGAAGAGGCTTCCGGATCCGTACGCATAGACGCCGTTCCCCCCGCTGGACGCGGATGACGGGGCGGTTAAGGGTCCGTTGGTTACCGAACTGGCAAACAGGTTTGGATCGTCCGAGTAGTTGCCGGCAGTGTGGTAGGAGGCGATATAGGTCGTTCCCGCCGTGATAGTGACGGGCGTCGCGAAGTTGACCTGCTGCCAGCCGCTCGCCGTCTCGTTGGAAAAGGTCGCGGTGGCTAACAAGCTGCCTGTGCTGCTCCAGAGATCGGCGACGTGCGTCCCCGTGTTGGATAGTCCCTTGTAGAAGCGTAGACCGACGATGTCGCCCGAGGTGGACGCCTGAAACTTCATGCCCAGTTCGACAGAATTTGGATCATTCACTGTAACCACGCTTGGCGTTGGATTCGCGCTGAACAGACTCACAGTGCTCGCGGACGGCGCATGGACGGTGACATCCGCCCTCGCGCTTGCCGTGCCGCCCCGGCCATCCGCGATGACGTAGTTGAACGAAGCCGGTCCGGTGTATCCGTTGACTGGCGTGAACGTCACCGTGTTGTTTTGAGAACTGAAACCGACTGTACCGTTGACGGCCCCACTGACACCCGTGATCGTTAGAGCATCCCCATTCGGATCGGTATCGTTTGCTAGAAGCGTCGAACCGGAGATACTGAGAGGTACGTTTTCGGTCGCATTGAAACCACTGTCGTTATTGGCGATCGGGGGCTGGTTCGTGCCGCCGGTGGAATTGTTGAACACGACGTCGACCCAGTAATTGGTGGCACTGAATGTGCTAGTCGGAAACAGATTTCCTGTTCCATAGCTGTAGACACCATTGTTGCTTGCGGCAGCCGTGAGCGGGCCGTTCGCGTGGGCAGTGGCGAAGTAGTTAGGCGTATCGGCATAATGGCCGTTGCTGTGGAAGCTCGCGACATAGGTGGTGCCGGCCGCGATCGATACTGGGCTGCTGAACGTCACGGTTTGCCAACCGCTGCTGGTCTCGTTGGAGAAGGTTGCGGTCGCCAGGAGCGTGCCTGTGCTACTCCACAGCGAGCCGGCGTGAGTACCGGTGTCATTCGCACTCTTGTAGTACTTGATTGCGGAGATGGTTCCGGCCGCCGAGGACGTAAACCGTACGCCAAGATTGACTTGCGATGTGTCGGACGTTGATAGCACTGATGGCGTGTCGGAACTCGAGAACAAGCTGACCGTCGAGGGCGCGGTGCTCACCGCAACATTGAACGTTTCGCTGGCGGCGAGACTGCCGAGATCGGTTGCGGTTGCCTTTACGCTGACCGTGCCGACATCGCCAGACGCCGGTGTACCGCTGAAGGTCCGGGTGGTGGCGTTGAAACTCAGCCAGCCAGGCAGTGGCGAGCCATCGGCGGCGGTTGCCGTGTAGGCGAGCGAATCGCCGGAATCAACGTCAGTGAAGGTGCCGGCGGGCAGCGTCAGCGAGAAGGCCGAACCAACCGTTGCCGTCTGGTTGCCGGTCTGGGCCGCCAGCACCGGCGCGTCGTTGGCGCCGTGAACGGTGATCGTGAGTGTCGTGGACGAGGTCGCGCCGGCGGCGTCGCGCATCGTGTAATTGAAGGCATCAGTCAGCGTGTTGGTCGCAAGCCGCAGGGCCTGCACGGCGGAATCGGTTTCGTTGACGGTATAAGTGAAGGCTCCCGTGGCATTGAGCACGAGGCTGCCATGCGCTCCATTCAGAGCTGAGCCCAACGTGCCGAAGGTCGAGCCGAAGCTGACCGCAGTCACCGTCTTGGTGTCACCGGAATCTGGGTCAGTGTCATTGGTCAGTACGTTTCCCGTAGCGGGCGAGCCGCCGGTGCCGTTGGCGAGGCCGCCTTTCTCCGTCGCGTCGCCAGTATCGGCGACCGCTGTCGGCGGCGCGTTCGGCGTCGTCGTCACGGCTATATTGAACGTCTCGCTGGCGGCGAGGCTGCCGAGATCGGTTGCGGTTGCCTTGACGCTGAGCGTGCCGACATCGCCAGACGCCGGCGTGCCGCTGAAGGTCCGGTTCGTTGCGTTGAAACTCAGCCAGCCAGGCAGTGGCGAGCCGTCGGCGGCGGTCGCCGTGTAGGCGAGCGAATCGCTGGAATCGACGTCAGTGAAGGTGCCAGCAGGCAGCGTCAGCGAGAAGGCCGAACCAACTGTTGCCGTCTGGTTGCCGGTCTGGACCGCCAGCACCGGCGCGTCATTGGCGCCGTGAACGGTGATCGTGAGGGTCGTGGACGAGGTCGCGCCGGCGGCGTCGCGCATCGTGTAATTGAAGGCATCAGTCAGCGTGTTGGTCGCAAGCCGCAAGGCCTGTACAGCCGGATCTGTTTCAGTGACCGTGTAAGTGAAGGCGCCTGAGGCGTTGAGCAGAAGGCTGCCGTGCGCGCCGGATAGCGTTGAACCAACGGTCCCCGACGTCGAACCGAAGCTGACTGCGGTGACGGTCTTGGTATCGCCGGCATCGGGATCGGTGTCATTGGTCAGCACGTTGCCAGTGGCAGGCGCCCCCCCTGTGCTGTTGCCGGCGCCGCCCTTCTCGGTGGCATTGGCCGCGTCAGCGACAGCTGTCGGCGGCGTGTTGTTGCTATTGCTGGCAACAAACACCACGTCGGCCCAGTAGTTTGAGGAAGCGAATGAGCTGGCCGGAAAGATCCCTGCGGTGCTGGTGCCACCATAGGAATAGACTCCGTTGCCGCCGGAAGAGGTGGACGAAGGTGCTGTCAACGTACCGCTCGGGAAAGCGTTGGCGAAGAAATTGTTCGTGGCGACGTAAGCACCATTGGTGTGATACGAGGCGATATAGGTGGTATTGGCGCTGATCGTGACGGGCGTGGCCAGACTGACTGTCTGCCAGCCGCTTGCCGTGGTATTGGTGAACGTCGCACTGGCGAGCTTGGTACCGGTCGAGGTCCAGAGGTCGAGGACGTCGGAGCCGGTGTCGCCCGGACTGCGATAGAATTTCAGAGCGGTGATTTGACCCGCCGCAGAGGAGGTAAACTTCACACCCACCTCAAGCGCCTTGCCATCATTCAAATTGGTTTGGGCGGGTACGTTGGAGGTAGTGAAGAAGCTTCCGCCGCCACTCCCGCCTCCTGTAACGTTGATGCTGACTGTGGTGGGGCTCGTCTGCAGATTGGCGCTATCATCGGTCGCGCGCGCCTCGATGAGATGCGTACCGGTGCCTGAAGCGGTCCATGTGTAGCTCCAGCTCGTCGTTCCGCTCGCAGGGTGCCACGTCGTGCCGCCATCGGTTGAGACTTCGATGCCCGCGACGCGTCCACCAGCGTCCGAAGCGGTGCCAGTAATTGTGACAGTCTGGGCCAGGCTGACGTTTGTCCCAGCAGTAGGCGAGGTGATGGCGGAGGTTGGCGCGGTGTGGTCGGCGGAGGCCTGGGCGAGCACCAGGCTCGCCTGCAGCGTCTGCGGCGTTACGCCCATGTCGGCGAACAGGTTGACCATTGATTGCTGCACGGCGGTGCTGACTGGTGCAGTGATGCCATGGAATGGAACATACTGGTTGTCTAATCCCCACGACCACATGACAGTGCCGGCGCCGAAAACCAAGGCGCCACTGGTCGGATCACGGTAGAGGGTGAGGCTGTGCGTCGCCGTCCCGGGACCGGTTGTCAACCCGTTGTCCAGCAGCAGCGTGTTGACATTCATCGTCGTCGAGGACATGTCGATCAACCCGCCCGGCCGGAAGCCGTTATCGAGGTCGCTGTCCCATTCGTAGCCAAGCAGGTTGGTCAGCGTTCCTCCGTTACCGCTGGCAATGCTGGTATTTCTCCAGAAGCGCAGCTGCGACATGCTGGCGGGAATGGTGATATTGCTGAGCGTACCACTGTCGTCGACCGTGAAGATCGAGCCGGATAGCGAATTCTCCGGAGTTCCGGGTCCGTAAACGGGATCGCGAAACAGACCAGCTCCACCGTTCGCGGTGCCATTCGGATCAAGTTGGGTGCCGCTCCAGATGTCCTTGTATTCGATGATGTTCCGGTTAGCCGTATGGCTGGCGTCGAAACTCGGTGCAAGCTCGGTATCCCAATAGATTTGATTGCCACTCAGGAAAGCGAGATTGACACCCGCATCGGCCGCCGCCTTGACGTTGGCGACTTGCGATTGTGACCAGTATTCATCGTGGCCAACATCGATGTAGGCCTTCGTGTTCAGCAGCAGTCCAGCATTGGTCGAAGCGTCGATACCGGAGATGTAGTTGAGATTGTACCCGTTCTGCTCCAACCAATAGATCGCTGCGTATTCCTCGCCAAATAGGAAGTCCGTGGGCTGAGCCTCGTTGGAATTGACGTTCATGGCGATCGGACGGTTGTAGCTCACTTCATAGGCGCGATCGCTGGTCGTACCGCTAGGGCCCTGATACAGGTTGTATCCGCCCCAGGGGTTATACGCCTCCCAAGTCGTATCGCTGGTCTGGAACAGAATGTCCGAAGTCGTGCTGTCGTTCCGAACGATGAACGGAATCATGTTCTGGAAGTTCCCGGTATCTGACGTCAGCTTCGCGAAGTAGACGCCCGACACGGCTGTGCTCGGGATCGTCCATGAATCTGTCACGGACCAGTTGCCGGCATCTACAGTATTGGTCGCAGAATTGAAGATCGGGTTTGGCTGATTGTCCGTTCCTGTGTGATGCATACTGCTGATCAGTCGCGCGCCGTTGCCACCATAGTAGCCAAGCCGGTAGATATCGAGCGTGTAGCCCGTCACCGACGAGACGGTGTCAATCTTGAACGACACTGTCTGTCCAGCATTGGTGCTGATCTGGGTCGCGAAGCCTTCAATCTGCGAGTCGCCCGCGTTCGCGATCGAGCCGTGGATCGCCCATGTGCTCTTCGGCGTACCCGGCAGTTGATTCTCAGTGACAATTTTGTTGCCCGCGTCGCTGAAGGTCGCTGTCCCCGTTTGGGCGCCGGAGGTCGCGGTGAGTTGCAATGTAGCTCCGGTCGCTCGACCATCAGCGGGCACCTGCCATTGCGCGACGACTGTCCCATTGGCCAGCCCATCCATGTCGCCGATGCCGCCGTCTTTGATCGTGAAGGGCATATAGACATCGGCAATGCCGTTAGCGCCGGGCGCGCTCAATAGGTCGGCAATATTGAAGGTGACTGACGCCCCCGACCCGATGCCGGCTGCGCTAAACGTTGCCGTACCGCCTGGCGCGTAGTCCGCGCTATCCGTCGTTAGGGACAGCGAACCTGTCGACAGGGAATTGACGGCAGATCCGCCATGTACGCCGAACGGTAGTGCAGCCTCGAGGAACGAGACCTGCCTATTTAACCCCGTCGACGTGGACAACAGATCCACCAATGTCGAGTCAGAGCCCGGCCAGCCTGCCATTCCCGCAGCCGCATTGGGCAGGTGCTCTGACCCGATGACTGGCTCCGCGTGCAGCGGGGTCCAAGGCCCCTCTAACGCGGGTCGACCGTAGCCGCCGCTCGAATTGATCCAATGAGTGGTACCGGCGCTCGATATCGATGATGCCTGCGCCAGCTCACGGTCAGGCAGCATGGGTGAGAACGCCGGCCCCCCTGCGTTGGGGCGAGCCAACAGGCTTGCTGAACTCGAGAGCAGAGCGGCCAACCTCGACTGGAATGGCGGGATACCACGGCCCAGCGTCCTGCCGAAGCCGCCACGCGACAGCAATGCAGTTGCCTGAGCGGCGTCAATACCCGCAATCGCCCTGGACGGGAGATTCGGCCCGCCGGCCGGCTGGTCCGCATTCGGCGAGATCCCAAACTGATTCAATACTGGCGGTGCCCAGGCGCCGGCCGTTGGCCACAACCATGCGCCTCGCGCGATGACATCTGACCAGCCGGAATCGGCTTCTTCCGGCAAGAGGGGCTCGGTTCCTCGATCAAGGGCGCTCGCCTTTTGGTTCAGCATGGCCAGCCTCGAAATCAGCATAACAGAATGCGATTCTATTAATAATTAAATAAACCGCAATTTCAATCCATTTGTTTCAACATTTAATTTAACGGCGAAACTAAAAGACTTCCTTGAGATACCTGCCATACCCGCTCTTCTGCAGCGACTCGGCCAGCGCGAGAAGTTGATCACGATTGATGAAGCCGAGTCTGAAGGCGACCTCCTCAAGACAGGCGATCTTCATTCCCTGCCGCTTTTCCAGGGTCTGCACGAACGTCCCGGCATCGATGAGAGATTCGACCGTGCCCGTATCCAGCCAGGCAAACCCCCGCCCCATGCGTTCGACATGGAGCGTGCCGGCCGAAAGGTAGCGCATCTGAAGGTCGGTGATCTCAAGCTCGCCGCGCGGCGACGGTTCAACGCGACGGGCGTAGCGGACAACGCGATTGTCGAAAAAATACAGTCCCGTAATTGCCCAGTTCGACGCTGGCTTGCTCGGCTTCTCCTCGATCCGTATCGGACGATCCGCCTCGTCAAACGCGACGACGCCATATCGTTCCGGATCGCGCACATGATACGCGAAGACCGTGGCGCCTTCCTCACGTCCTGCCGCCCTGGCAAGCAGTTCGCTCAGGCCATCGCCGAAGAAGATATTGTCTCCAAGCACCATCGCCACACGATCGCTGTCGATGAAATCGGCACCAACAATGAAGGCGTCCGCGAGACCGGCGGGGCGGGTCTGTTCCGCGTAGCTGAGCCGAATGCCCCACTGGCTCCCATCCCCCAGCAACCGCTCGAACTGACACCGGTCTGACGGCGTGGTAATAATCAGAATTTCGCGGATCCCTGCCAACATCAGCGTGGACAAGGGATAATAGATCATCGGCTTGTCATAAATCGGGAGCAACTGCTTGCTGACCACGCGCGTGATCGGATAGAGGCGCGTTCCGCTGCCGCCAGCCAGCACGATTCCCTTCAGCATCGGCTTCTCCTTCTCCGACCAGCTGGTCAAGACAGGCTTCAAGTGAATGGCGCCAGGACGCCAGTCGAATTCCGAACACGCGTTCGGCTTTGGATGAATCCAGGCGCGAGTTTCGAGGTCGACGCGCAGCGGTCGGAAACTCTTCAGTCGTGATCGCCTCGAGCGGCGGAATCCGCGCTCCACGACGGGAAAGCTCATCGAAGATTGCCTGCGCAAAGTCGTGCCAGCTCGTTTCGCCTTGACCGGCGAGATGAAAGATGCCGGCCGCGGCCCTTCGATCGACCGTTACTGACCGTTCTGCGATCTGAAGGACAGCCTCCGCGAGGTCGTATGCGTAGGTCGGATTTCCGTGTTGGTCCCGGACAACCCTTACGATGGGCTGCGTTTCGCATAACCGCAACATCGTTCGAACGAAGTTGCTGCCATAGGGACTGTAAAGCCACGAGCATCTGATCACGGTCGCGAGCGGATGCGCGGCCAATACAGCAGCTTCGCCGGCAAGCTTCGACGCGCCGTAAACATTTAACGGCGCGGGAATGTCGCTTTCGTCGTACGCATCCGGTTTTGCGCCGTCGAACACATAGTCGGTCGAGAGATGGATGAACGGAATATTCATCTGCCAAGCGACATTTGCCAGCGTTGCCGCACCATCGCGGTTGATGCTGAACACTTTCGCCGCTTCAGATTCGGCCCGATCGACCGCCGTATATGCGGCCGTATTGATGATTGCAGACGGCGCGATCGACGCGATGAGCTTGTCGATCCCTTCGCGGTTCTCCAGATCGAGTTCTCGGTGCCCGAGAGCCACCGCAGGCAGACCGCGCATTGCAGCGAGATCACGAAGACACTTTGCCATCTGACCGTTCCGCCCGGCAATGAGGATGGGTCGATCTGTCATCTTCACCTCAATGTTGAGCAGCGAGCAAACCCAGACGCGAGCCGTCATAGACACCGCAGCGAGCACGCTGCCACCATGCACGATTGTTGAGATACCATCCGACGGTTTCGGCCAAGCCCTGTTCGAACGTTCTCGTCGGTTCCCAGCCAAGTTCGCGATGCGCCTTCGACGCGTCGATTGCATAGCGCGCATCATGTCCCGGACGATCCGGCACGAACGTAATGAGAGATCGCCTCGCTCCCGCGCCCGGGGATAACCGATCCACCATGTCACAGATCCGGGTGACCACCTCCAGGTTGGATCGCTGGCCATCTCCGCCGAAATTGTACTTCTCGCCCGGTCTTCCTTCGTACAGAAGTCTTATCAAGCCAGCGGCGTGATCATCGACATGAAGCCAGTCGCGAATATTTCTGCCGTCGCCGTAGACCGGTAGCGGCTTCCGGTCGAGCGCATTGAGGATCGTCAGCGGGATGAGCTTTTCCGGGAACTGGTACGGCCCGTAATTGTTCGAACAATTCGATACGATGACCGGCAGACCGTAGGTTCGAAACCACGCGAGTGCGAGGTGGTCGGAGGCCGCCTTGCTCGCCGAATACGGCGAACTCGGCCTGTAGGGCGTGTCCTCGCGAAACAAGTCTTCCGGCCCCAATGACCCGTAGACTTCGTCTGTCGATACGTGGATGAAGCGGAACTGCTTCCGCCGCGGAAGCGGCAGACGTTCGTAGTAGGTCCTGGCCGCCTCCAACAGCGTGTAGGTACCAACTATATTGGTGCTGACGAAGGCCTCGGGTCCGGTGATCGAACGGTCGACGTGGCTTTCGGCGGCCAGGTGTATCATCGCATCCGGCTCGTAGTCGGCGAACGCGAGATCCATAGCCTCTCGATCGCAGATGTCGGACTGCAGGAATGCATAAGACCCCAGCCCCTCGATGCTCGCCAGCGAGGTCAAGTCGGCTGCGTATGTCAACTTGTCGATGTTGACCACCGCGGCACTGGTCTGCAGCACCAAACCGCGACACACAGCAGAACCGATAAAGCCCGCTCCGCCGGTCACCAGGATACGCATTCCACTCATCTCCACTATTCGAAAACGCAAGCAAGCTGGTTGAGAGCAGGAAGGGTCTGGTCCTTTGGCGATATCTGAGCCTCTGACGGTGTGACGGGCCACTTGATCGCTAATGCGGGATCAGCCCAATAGACGCCGCCGTCATGGCTCGGGGCGTAGACTTGGTCGACCTTGTACAAGACGACGGTCTTGGGCTGCAGGGTGCAGAACCCATGCGCGAATCCCTTCGGAATGAACAGCTGCTCGCTGCTTTCGCTATCCAACTGGATGGCGATGTGCCTGCCGAAGCTGGGCGATAACCGCCGGAGATCAACGGCAATATCGAGAATGGCCCCGTTCAACACCCGTATGAGCTTGGCCTGGGCGTAAGGCGGCCGCTGGAAATGCAAGCCGCGCACCGTGCCGATCCGATCTGAGCTAGATTGATTATCCTGAACGAAGTCATGGAGGATTCCCTTTTCAGCAAAAGCCGATCGCTGAAAGGTCTCACAGAAGTAGCCGCGGGCATCGCAAAACCGATCTGTTCGAATTACTTTGACATCGGGGATCGCCAAGGATCGCAGTTCCAGCATTGGGCACCTCCTGCCGGCCCGCAATTTCCCCATCGGGGTTAGTTGCGACGGACCATAAATATCCGACGGAATTTAATTATCCGCCCGCCGACCCGTCTCGAAACGCTCGCATTATTCTCGATGCAAATACTGGCCAGACCGTAACTGCTAGAATATCCTCTATTTTCCTAACGCCGGTCCGAAAATGGCAGATCCGCCGTCATCTTCAATTTCACCTGCATTAATATATGATTTATTTAATTTGGCAAGCAGATCTTTATATGCATATAATCCCCCACCGCCTGCGCGCCCCTTGGTCTGCGGGCGAGCGGCTCCAACGTGACCCACCGTCGGACAGGTACGTGATGCTCCAGAACAGTCTTCGACACACGGATAGCGTACGGCTGCCTGTGACCGGGCTGGCCCAACCCGTTCAAACGGACAGCGGAGGAATCAGCGACGTCATCAATTTCGTCATCGGGCTTCTACGACGCCAATATCTCATGATCCTTGTCACTGCCGGGCTCGTAACTGCAGCCAGCCTGCTCTATCTCCGGTTGGCGTCTCCAACCTATACGGCGCAGGTTCAGATCCTGTTGGCTACTCCAAAGCCCCAATTTGTCCAGCAGCAATCGCTCCTCACCGAGCCGGCCTTCGATCTCAGTCAAATCGAAACCCAGCTTCAACTCCTGAGATCAAAGGCCACTGCGGTTGCTGTCATCGACCAGTTAAATCTGGCGGACGATCCGGACTTCAATGGGTCAGGGGTGTCTCTACAGTCGCTCTGGCAGCGAATTCGGTCATGGGCCTCGACTGGATCAAAGAAAGATGCGCCATCCGATACACATGGCGAACCATTAGACACTATCGTAGACGCATTTCTCAATCGGCTTTCGGCAGGGCGTGTCGGGTACAGCAACGTCATCGAGATCAGCTTTAAGTCGAGCACCGCACCCCGGGCCGCGGAGATCGTCAACGCCGTAGCCAACACCTATGTTGCGGACCAGCTCAATGGGAAATTCGATGCCAATCGCAGGGCAACAAGCTGGCTGCAGGAGAGGCTGCGTGATCTCGGCGACCAAGCCCTCGCTGCACAACGTGCCGTCGACGTCTACAAGGCCCAGAACAATATCGTTTCTTTGGACGGAAAGCCCATCGACGAACAGCAGATCACAGAAATCAACAATCGATTGGCTGTCGCGCGCGCCCAGACCTCTGAGGCCACGGCCAGGTTGGCTCGCTATGAAGCTCTCCTTGCCTCCGATCCGACAAAGCCGTCCTCGATGAACAATCTGGATGCTATCGGAGCCGATTCGACAAACAGTCAGATCATCAACGGGCTGCGTCAGCAGTATCTAGAGCTCATGAGACGTGAGGCCGAGTTGACGGCCAGGGTTGGTCGCGACCACTTGGCAGTCGTCAATATCCGGAACCGCGTGCGGGAATTTCGCGTCTCCATTTTCGACGAAGTCAAAAGACTTGCCGAAGTCAGCCGAAGCGAATTCGAATTCGCCAAACAGCGGCAGCAAGAAATCGAAAAGCAACTGTCCAAGGCCGTTTCGCAGTCCCGTTCAGTCAATTCAGCCGAGCTGACCATCAGGGAGTTGGAAAGCCGGGCAAAGGGCTTGCGTAGCTTATACGAGACCTTCCTGCAGCGTTACATGGGCTCCGCGCAGCAGGAGACATTTCCCGTCTCGGAAACGCGGGTACTTTTCCCCGCATCGCCGCCGCCGAGCAAGAGCAAGCCAAAGACAACGTTGGTGCTGGCGCTCGGCATTCTCGGCGGTCTCGCGCTGGGCATCGGCTTGGCGCTCCTCAGAGACCTGATGGACCGCGTCTTTCGTACCTCTTCACAAGTGGAAACTGTGCTGGAATTGCCTTGCTTATCCTTGGTCCCCTTGTTGCCGGCCCGCAAATCCGCGAAGCTACCAGTTCGCTCCCAGCCAACCGATGATGACGTTCAACAACGGATAGTTCCGTCTCCAACGGCAATTCATCGGACCGTGGTCGGAATGCCGCTATCTCGATATACCGAGGCCATTCGTTCCATCAAGCTAGCCATCGACCACAATCCGACCAAAATCTCCTCTCAAGTCATCGGCATTACCTCGGCCCTGCCGAATGAGGGGAAGACTACGATTGCAGCCTCTCTCGCGCAATTGATCGGGCACACCGGCAAGAAAGCTATCATCGTCGATTGCGACCTCAGGAATCCCTCACTTTCTGCTATCTTTGCGCCCAAGGCTGTCAACGGAATCATCGAAGTTGCAAACGGCAGCCGCTCCCTCGAGGAGACTATTTGGCGGGATCCTACGACCAATCTTGCATTTCTACCCGCCGTGCGGCGGGGATCTCTGCTTCACACCAGCGAGATTCTGTGCGCCGACGCAATAAGCAAGCTGTTCGACCGCCTGCGAGCTGACTATGACTACGTCATCGTCGACCTTCCTCCCCTGACCCCGTTAGTTGATGTCCGAGTCACTTCATCTCTAATAGACGGCTATATTCTAATCGTTGAGTGGGGCCGCACCAAAATAGATGTCGTGCAGCACGCACTGCACACGGCACCCAACATTCATGAATCGCTGATTGGGGCAGTTCTCAGCAAGACGGATACCAAGGCAATGGCTCGATATGACGGCCATCGGAGCTATTACTATCATGACAGCCACTATATCCGTTATGGCCTTTCCGGCTCTTGAGGCTGTCTCGTACCGGCCTGCACGTTCTCTCCGGCCACCGGAGTGGCCGCACCACACCATGGTGTTTACATGATTATCCGGCTTGCCCTGTTAGCCGAGTTTGTGGCGATCACCGCGGCGCTCGCAATGCCGGAAAGCCTGCAAAGCTTGGGATTGGCATCATTCATACTAGCAACAGCCGCGCTGGTTGTAGCGATCTTTCCATCGCCCGCCTCCCTCGGGCTCACCAAGCTGCTCCGGCCTAGTCCCGTAGTTGTGCTCGCGGCTCCGGCCCTCTGGATGGCGTTACAGGTGGTGCCGATGCCTATGGACACGCTCGGCAATCCTATCTGGGCAACCGCTTCGGCGGCCTTAAGCGAGCCCCTCGCCGAAATAATCACAGTCGATATGGGGGCGACTATGCTCTCGCTCGCGCAGTATTGCGCTGTGCTCGCCGCGGCCCTCGTCACTGCGGTCATCACGCTTGACCGATATCGCGCAGCGCACGTCCTGCATATTCTACTGTCGATAGCCACGATTGCCACGGCCATGTGGTTCGGCAAGGAAACTGCCGGTGTCGCCGGGCCCGATGGCTCAACCATCGCAGTGCTCGGCGTCTTGCTCTCCTGTGCGACGGCAATACGCGCGGCCGATCAAATAGCGCGGCACAGTCGGCCCGGAACAGTTGCGCCAGTTCCGCTCCTTGCTCTGTCCGCCGCGACCATCGCAATGATTGTCTGCTTGGCCGCGCTGCTCATTTGGACCAACTCCACCGCCGTCGTCGCCGCCCTCCTCGGATCAGCAATCTTGCTCTCGGTGTTCGTTATTCGCAGGTGGTTCTTTGGCTTGTGGGGTACCGCTGGCGTTTTCGCAACCGCCGCAATATTCTTTATTGCCAGCGTAACGATTATTCCGTTTAGGACGAACACCGATGTGACGATCGCCTTATCAACGAGCAGTCAGATCGCGACAGAACGGATGCTACAGGACGTCAGGCCGGCGGGATCCGGTGCCGGCGCTTCGACGGTCCTTTTGCCCCTTTATCGGGACATTGGAATCGGCGCCCCGCGAGAAAGGCCAACGGCTGCCGCCGCAATGGTAATAGACATGGGCTGGGCGTTCCTTTGCGGCTTTGTAGTTCTAGCGATGCTCGGCGCTTGTATTCTGATCAGGCGTTCTCTGTCACGAGCTTACGACTACGTGTACCCTGCCTTGGGCGCCGGTGCTTCGATTGCACTGATGATACTGACCTTTGCCGACCATGGAATTCTGGGTTTGGGCGCATCGCTTTTGGTCGCTGCGCTTTTTGGGCTGGCGTTCGGTCAAAGCGTCTCCGGTGCGGGCCGTGAGGCCATATCCTTGGAATCGAAAGAGGCTTCGGACTGGATGGCCGGTCCAGCTCCGGCGTCTCGTCCAAGGGTCGCGCCAGCGTTTGTCACCCTATGGCCGCGCGCTGCTCTGGCGGTGCTTGGAATAGCGCTGATCATACAGACGATATGGATGGTCCTCCCTGGGTGGTATCTCGGAGGTCAGTCTTCTTTGTCGGCAGCTGTTTCGGCCGCAGCAGCATGGCCAAACGGGATCTCGAAACCAGTTTCGGCTGCGGCAGCGCATGAAGACCTTTGGATCCGAGGGGAATCACGATCCCGTGGAGATCCGGCTCTCGCCGCGGACGAGCAAAAAACGGAACTTCCGGCAGCGTCGAATGCGTTTGCCCGCGCGCTGCGCTCGTCGCCGCTCCGCGGCGACATTTGGCTCATGCTCGCGGCGGCGCCGAAACAGAATTCGATCCAGACGGCCGCCATGCTCAAGATGTCGTACTATACTGCGCTGAACGATCTGGATCTGCTTCCATTAAGGCTATCCGTCGCGCTCGCCACAGATGCTGTGGTACGCGAGCTTGAATTTCGGGACTTGATCAAGCGGGACGTCAGCCTCGTCCTTACGCGTCGACCTGCTATCAGACCAGCGCTTGGGGCCGCGTACCGGTCAGCCTCGGCCGAGGGGAAGATTTATCTCGAGAACCTAATTTCGGAGCTCGATCCGACCCACCTCGACAACATGCGCGCGCGGAATTCCCGACAGGGATCTCGATAGATCTTCTGAGCAGCGCCAATATTTTAATGGCTTAAACGGGCTTTTTCTCTTGATAAATTAGATTAATTAATAATATATTAAATATTAACTAGCGGGTGTCCCGGCAATGAATTTCGTGAACCGACATTTCCCCGATCGGGAGGTTACGGATCGTGTCAGTCCCCGGCCGATAGTATCCGGCCAGCACAAATGGCCTCTCCGCTACGACTCGATCGAATACGTGGCGCTCTGTGCGGATATTGCGACCATTCTTTTTGCGAGCGTCGTTTCGATGTGGCTGAGCCAAGCTCAGAGTGGATGGGCTGCAGGCGACTTAAGCAACGCACTTGGCCTGGCGCTAGTCAGCGCAACATGTCTCGTTTGCCTCTTGAAGACGCACGGCCTTTATCGGCCAGCCGAGCTCCTCGTCCTGCGAAGTCAGATGCGCGCCGTCTGGATTGCATGGGCGTCATTGTTGTTCTTGATATGGGCCGGGTACGGTTTTGCGATTGGTTCGGGCTCTTCTCACCAAGCGGGCACACTTTTCGCTGTCCTGGGCCTGGGCTTGCTTATGGCCGAGCGGTGGGGAGTGAGAGCGCTTCTCGGGAAGGGCCTGAGCGGCAGAAAATTCGCCAGCACAAACATTGTTCTGGTCAGCGACCAGCCGCCATCGAAAAACGCCGGACTGCCTGAAACGCTGGCGATGCATGGTTATTGTGTCCGAGGCCGGTTCAGCTTGCCCCCAATCGCCTTCGGTCCTGCCTGTCGAAGGCGGCTCACGGCTCGCGTGATTGACTACATTCGCAGCTCCGAGCTCGACCAGGTGGTTGTGGAAGCGAACCCGGAACGATGGCCCGAACTCCGGGCCTTCGTTGCCGATTTGCGGGTCTTGCCGCTACCGGTTGTGTTCGTGCCGGTCGGTACGACATCCGAATTGCTTCGACACCCCACGCGAAGCCTTGGAAGTGCGGTTTGTGTTGAACTCCAGCGTGGGCCGCTTACGCAGCTGGACTGTGCGACCAAACGAATCATTGATCTTTTCGGCGCCGCGCTCGCCTTGACGATACTTGCCCCGCTGCTTGTGCTGGCCGCACTTGCAATCAAGCTGGACTCGCCCGGCCCCATATTCTTTCGACAACAACGCTGTGGCTTTAACGGCCGGATCTTCCTGATCCGCAAATTCCGGACGATGCATGTGCTCGAGGACGGGCCGGCGATCCTTCAGGCCCATCGCCTCGACCGACGGGTGACGCGCGTCGGCAAATGGCTGCGACGGACAAGCTTCGATGAACTGCCACAGCTGTTAAATGTTCTCGACGGCAGCATGTCGCTGGTCGGTCCGCGTCCTCATGCCTTGGCTCATGACGGAGAATTTGACAAGCTCGTGCGGAACTACGCCCTACGCCGCAGGGTCAGGCCAGGACTGACCGGATGGGCCCAAGTCCATGGCTGCCGCGGTCCAACCCCCACAGCCATCACGGTCGAAACACGCGTACAATACGATCTCTGGTACATCGACAACTGGAGCCTTCGGCTTGATCTCGTAATCTTGCTGCGAACTCCCCTCGAAGTGCTGCGGGGACGCAACGCCTATTAGGCCCACAGGATCACGGGCACTGCGGCAGCCATTTAACCCAACCACCCCGTCGAACAGTGCAGATCAGGTTACGCGCGCTGACGAAGCTTCGGACTTCCATCCCCTATGCGAAAGTCCTCAATCCTCCGGCCAGACTTCACGGCAGCAACCAACCACCGCGGCCGCTTGCCACGCCCCGACCAGGTCTCTGAGGTCTGGGGGTTCCGGTATTTCGGCAGCACCCGCGGATATTTGCGTCTCGCTTTGGCGGTTGGAGACACGCCCGACGGGCTTGAGTCCGCCAAAACAGCCATCCCGCCCCCGAGAACCGCCAGGCGCTTCTCCAGTTCGTGCTTTTCTGCCTTAATCCGGTCCGATAAGATCCCGCTAATTTCCTCATGAAGCGACCAGAGATCGTCAAGGGACATTGATTCTAACTCGAGTTTCTTAGCTGGCATGCTCGCACCCTGTAGTTGCGCCAAACTTAATATGCCCCGGATCGACATTAATCAAGATGGTGAACTCGATTTACCCAAGAAAATACATGGAACCGAACTGAAATCCGCATTCCAGATAACTGCGTCGCAACAATCAATCAAGCCGAAACAATGGGCTATCCGCATAATCTAATTGCGGAGCGGGTAAATTTTACACGTCCAGCGGGCGGCCGTGGGACCATTCACGCGAACCGATGTGACCGGATCACATCGAGCGCCGGCACCAGTCATCTGCACCACAATATTCTCGATGAATATGGTTGGCGCGTAGGCTGCCCCTCGTTTTGGGCAATTTCGTTATTGCACGCCTTCGGATATGCGCAAGCGGGCGCCAACCAACTCAATGTCCGTCAGCCCAAACCGCCCGTGCTCGATTTGAGCTCCAGGTCCCGAACGTCCGAGGGTAGAGCCGGGGGAAGCCGCTCCGACTGTGCTGCCAAGAGGAACTCGATCGAGATCTTCCCGTTTCTTGCTCTGCAGCAAGTCATTGATCTGCCTATCCCCATTAATAAAATAATCCTCGCAATAATTAATTAAATAATATATTGTTTATTCATTGTCGCGTCGATTTGAAACACTGACTTTGGTCCATCGTTGATTCGGGTGCTGGGGCAATAATTGCTCGAAAGCTGAGGACGACAGATGGATCAGGAGTCAGTCGAACGGTGACGAGAATGCTATGCGTCGGCAAGATCTCGAAGCCATGGACTTTGAGGAACTTTGGCTCCTTCACGAAGAGCTAACAAAGATACTTGCCGAAAAGATCACAGTCGAGAAGCGAGAGCTCGAAAAGCGTCTTGCGCAACTCAACCAGCCGGATCAATTCGGTGAAGCTGAACGCCGGGCCGCCAACGCCGGAACGAGCGAGCCGCCGCGCCGCAAATACCCGAAAGTCGTGCCAAAATACTTCAATCCACTCCGCCCGACGGAGACTTGGTCGGGGCGTGGTAAACAGCCTCGCTGGCTAGTTGCCGCGCTCCAATCGGGGCACACGCTCGAAGAGTTCAGGATTCGCGAGAACGACGAGTCGTCGGATCGGAATGCCGGTGGACAAGGGCATTAACTCCGCGCAATTGCAGACATGCGTTTGCTAAAACTGTTTGGCCTTGAAGGCGTGCGAGCGTTGCTGGCTTACACCTTTCCGACACGAACGGCGGTGGCGGCCCTCAACAGGAACTGTAAGGTGTCCGTTCTTGGCACGGACCACAATCCAGGCCGGCGCATGCCGGTTTGCGTGCAACCAGATGTCGCCTCCCTCCGGTAATTTCTGAGGTCCAGCACCGTCATTGCGAGGAATGGCACACGTGTGGCCGGAAAGCGCGCTTGCATCAATTGTCGCATGAACTGCAGACGGGGAATGAGTCGGGAGCGCATTGAGCGCGGGATCTCGACCCCAAGCAGCGCAGCGAGAGCGAGCAGCTGGGTTTCGACCGCGTTTTTCATCAGTTCGCCCGAGACATGAGAGGCAAGTTCTTGCCAGTCCAGCCCTTCGGAATCATTCAAGTCGCGCAACTCAACCAGATGCCGCAGATCGAGTTCGCCAAGCCAGTAGCCGTAGTCTTGAAACTGATCATGGATGATCAACATCAGCGCTCGATAAGTTGGCGTGGGGACGTACGCGCTGGCCCGCCCAAGCAGCGCGGGGACGCAGTAGTTCAGAGCACATCCGGGGCCAGCATAGAGGTACGCGGGGCCGAGAGCGCTCCGCTGTAGATCGATCGTTCCGGCGTCCCGCGATCGATTCAGCTCCATGTACCATCTTCGGCTTCCGGCAGGAGTTTGGTGATGAATTTCATAGCCAATTGCGCTCAGAGCGGCGACCGCCCTTTCAGCTTCGTCCGGCATGACCATGATGTCCAGATCGCACATCAGCCGAACTCCTCGCCGCTCGACAGGTGCTGTGGCCAGCGTTGCCGCACCCTTGAGCAACACCGGCGTAACCCCCTGGCCGTTCATCGCAATGACAGCCTCTTCCAATTGACCGGCCAACCGGTCGTTGCGCAGCACGTTTCGGCGATGGATCTGGCGGATATAGGTGCACACGTCCTCCGGCAACACCGATGCAAATTGATCGACGAAGTCAATGAGCGCAGGCGTCGTCAACGTCTGGTTTGCGAGCCCGATGACGGAGGTCCACTCCACTTCGGCGGGCGGCAAGCCTCGCAAGCAGTTGCAAAGGCTTGTCAGTGCCGCACTATGCCTTGTCATTGCACAACTCCATCAGCAGCTCCCGAGCCTGGGCCGATTCCGAATAGGTAAGTTGGAACGATCGCGCGCCCGCAACAATCCGCTTCAAAGCGAAAAAGCCGGACTGCGACAGCTTCCCGTCTGCGGCAAAAGCGCCCTCAATGAGCCGCTTGATCGAATCAAGCTGATCCAGGGGGGTCAGCTCGACGGGGCCGCTTGCAACCCGGTTCAGAAAGATGATCCACTTGGCAGAGAGGCTCCCATTGTGCGCATCCGGAATCGGCAAATACCGCACTTCGGCGCCATCGGACCGGCGGTGCGTCACGTCGTTCCAATCGCCATACAGTCGGGATAGCAACCGCCACGATCCCTGCTTGAGGGTGAGGGCAAATGGGATGCCGCAGATCGTTCCGTCAGCCCCAATCAGCGCAACGTCATCGCCGGCATACTGAAATCCAGCGTCTACCAGTTCTAGTGCAAGAGTCGACTTGCCGGCTCCCGGTTGGCCGCACAGCAGTAAGCCCATGCCGCACTTTGCAAGAGAAGCGGCGTGGAGCGCGAAAGCCCACTGATTGCTTCGGATAACTCGCTCGGTGATGTGAGCTTTGATTGTAGGGGCCAGAGCTGCGGCTTCACATCTATGGATGCTCCCGTCATTCCCGCGGAAGAATACTCGATCGCCGAGCATCATTGTCTCGATCGCAATATCCTCCTCCTCGCCGCTGTCGTCCGTAACACAAAATAGCGAAATCAACTGTTGCGAGAGCTCCCGATTTGCAGCCCGGACGCTGATCCTGCGCTGACCAAGAACCGTTGAGAAGGCACAATCGGCCGACATTCGCCAGTCGAGATCGAGCACCCCTCGATCGATCCAGACGTTCATCGCCTGCCACGTGAACTCGCGCGCTGCGCGCTCGCCAATGCCTAGCTGCCCGAGCTCCTGATGGACGTCTTCCAAAGAAGCGCCTTCTGCCAACTTGCACCAAATGAATGCCCCTAGCTGGTCCAACTCATAGAGCTTCTGCCTTGTCTCGCTGAAAAGCACTGATCGACCGTCCACCAGCGCGAAGACTGCACCCGCGGCGGGTCTCAACACCATCTCTGCCGATGTTTTTTCCAGCATGGCTATTCCCGATAGCAACGATATCTGTCTCGCCGCCGTGTCGACGCGGTGGCGACAACATCCTGCAATGTACTGTCCGCGGCGCGTTCCAACGAGCTGCAGTTGCCGAGGAAATTCGGCTTGATTGCCGTGCTGCAGCGGTGCAAATCCACGTTCAGTGCGGATGCACATCGCCTGACTGAGATTCGTTTCGAATGACCATACGGCCCCGGGTCACCCCGCCAGCTGACCACCCTCGTTCACCCCAGATGGAGAAATATTCAACACTTGTCCTCCGAGAAAGGTCGCCGGCGCGGTCAACCGGTGAGAGTCCAGCAGATAGCGGTAAACTTCGCGAGCAGCACTCCGCTCTCGTAGAACGCGCTCCCTCTCGCTGATGCTCGCTAGTTTCTCGCGCATTTGAGCCAACTGCTTCGCAGCCGAGGTGGAGTTGCGCTTCTTCTGGACTGATTCCCGCATCGTCTCCTCCGACCAAAAAAATTGACGAAAACAGCTTACGTCATTGACAACAATTAACAACGAGATTTATATGATCTCAATATAATCAATATTTATTTCATGTTTGAACCGGATGCAACCATTCAAATACCAAGAAGCGGGCCTGCGTCGAAATAACAGCCGACCGAGAACACCGTCGCAGAAATCGCCGCGATGATCTTGGCCTCCTGCCTGCAGGACAGCAAAAAATAAAACTTGACGAGAGTCGCAAACCAGACCGACAGCGCAAGGCTTAATTTGCAGGATTAAATTCTAACGAAGAATATTTTGCTGACGAGAGTGGAGTGAAACCGGTGATCGAATTAGCCAATTTGCCCATCACGGGCGACATGATCGTCTTCGTCGCGAGCGGCATAGCACGCGCAAAACTCCCACCCGCTCAGATTGGCCCATTTTCAGCGGCGCCCCATGCGCTGTCGAGAGACGAATAATCAACGCCCGCGCTGCCGAGCCAAAGAGTGGCGGCGTCCAAGGAATCGCTCAAGCAGCGATCCGGCCGGTTGGAAAAACGTCGTCACGAGCAACCCGCCCTGCTCGAACAAGCACTCCCAGTGTGCGATGCCCCCCAAGTAACCCACACTGAGATGACGACGCACTCCAGCCGGCCGGTTCTCTTTCATTCCACAACGAATAATAATTTCCTAGGGAGGCTCGCATGGGAATGATCATGGTCAAATGTCCGCAAACCGGTCGCGCGATTCCTACTGGTATTAGGTCGGACCGTGAGGCTTTCCTGCGGAGCGTTGTGTTTTATGGCAATACTCGTTGCCCGGTCTGTCGCGCCAATCACAACTGGTTCGCTCGCGAGGCCTGGGTCGATGAGCCGGTCGTGCGGCCCAGGGAGATATTCGAGGAAGCGCCGCTGTGCTGATGCGTAGCGGGCTTCGGTACAGACGCGGAGCCGAACTGACTAGCATTACACGAATTTGGGCCGACCGCCTCATTTGACGCCGCGTGTGCGGAGTTGACCTGTTGCGGCATGGCTGCCGCACCGGCTGGGAACTAGTCTTGGTACGGACTGGATGCGCTCAATCATGGCGCAGCGTTCATCCAGATTCCTGTCTTGGCGGCTATTTCTGCGAGGGCTTACTGGAGGGATGCGAAATATTTTGGCCTATCGTCGTAAAGCGAACTGACGCCCTCATGAACCGTAAGTTAAGCGTCACACCGGCAGGTCGGCGCAAACTAACGCTTCCGATCGCTGATCCTGCAAGGGCCTGTTTGGGGGTATTGTAGTGAGTAGTGGGGTTTGCAGCCGCTTGGCTGCTCTGCGTCAAACGGCGATGGAGCTCGTCAGCCTGCTTGCCCAATTGCACAGGCTACGAGAGCAAGTGCGAAGGGCGGAAGGGCGAAGCCTCGGAGAAAGAGCGAGATTAGGGCCGGCGTCACGGATGCGTAGGCCCCGGTTTGGGATGAGTTGCCGCACGCGGATTCAATGATGGCGAGCGGCGCGCGTGTCAGCGAACTCGAAGACGATCGTTTCACGGATCGACCTTGAAGCCTCCGATAACCCTTTGGCACAACTCCAAGCCGCCCGGTCGCTCCCCAATGAGGCGTGCGCGCAGCGGAGTTTCAAAGCAGGCCGATGCGAGTGAAGGCTCTGTGCCAGGAAAAGTGCTGCACTTGGATCCGGCGTCCCCTTCCGGCTCTGACCGAGATCATCCCCGAGCGGCATGCTGCAGATCATGTCCCGCACCTGAGTTGGTTTAAGCCTGACTTTTTATCTGTTTTTAGTTTTGTGAAGCAGCGCTTCATCTGAAAGACAATTTGAAAGCAAAGCGAAAGTCGTTCGCGTCAAATCGTTTCGGTAGTCGCGCCATGGAAGGCAAATTTAGTTATCCGGTATAATCATAATTAATATGACGCAAAACAGAAAATAAGGTGAGGGAAAACTAATGGGAGGAGTGGATGGAGACCGTACGCCGCTTGCGCGCGATGGCGTCGCTGTGCCGACAGACTTCTGCGCATCATCCTGATCGAAGCTGGAAGCTTCTCGCCGAAGCTGAGTTCTGGGAGCACTTGGCTAATGACATGCTTCGCGAGCATTTCGAACAATGCACGGCTGGCTCCTCGCTCCGACCGATCGGACATGATCCGAATGCCGCGGAATCGAGCGCTCGCATAACCGCGTGAATGCTCTCGCCTAGCCCAAATCCCGCTCGGCCGTGTGCCGGGCGTCAGTCCTCTTCAAGGCGCCCTCATGGAGAACCAAGCCCTGCTGGCGCCTTCGTCTGGCGGCGCGCAGACCTGAGCAGGGACGCCAAAGCGCGCTCGGCTGCCCGGCTCGGTCAGCTCAGACTACCGAGTTCTGTTTTCTGGGTCGGAAATGCGCTTGTGCGAAACTGTCGTTCGCCGTTGGACTTGCACTTTGGCGTCCAGCACTTTTTCCCCAGCTCGTGCGGCGCGCGGCCGGCTCACCTGGTCCGAAAGGCTGGAGCCCCTACCAACTATTCCAGCGATATTTCCGTCGACCTTCGCTGCCGGTATTTTTCGGTTAGGTGACGGTCCAACGATCATCTGCTCCTCGTTGCTCGTGCCGGTGCCAATAGCTCCGATCGGCAGACCATTTTGAGCGTGGCCAGCGCCGGCATTTCTTTTGGCCTGCGCCGCCGCCCGCGACTTCGACGTGGCGGGTTGAACGTCCGGACTGTTGGTTTGGGTGGTGCGGTTCAGGTTTGCACCGGTACCAACGTCTTGTGTCCCCATTCCTGGAGGTGCCGATGGACCAGGGCTGGCGCTGCTCGCATTTGTACCCATGCCGGACGGAGCTGACCCGCCAGTGTGAGCGCTGCCCGTGCCCGTCCCAGTGCCGGCCCCTGCGGAGCCCGCCACTGCGCCGCCTCCTTGGGCCAGGGACAGCACAGATACGCTCGTGATAATCGCAACGATGAGCGAAGGGATTCGGTGGAGCATTGGACCATCTCCTTCTCAAGGGAAAGCGACGAGCCGCATCGCTCGAACCTTGATTAACGATAAACCATTGAATAAAATATAATATGGGTTTATTTTTGCCTATGCATAAACCAAATTAACAGATTGACGCATTAATGTCGCGGATGTGGGGACAAGCGCCGATGCAGGCAGGGCCGGGCCTTGGATCGCCCGTTCGCCGCTCAGACGTGTGGATTGCCTCGGATTGCGCTCGTAGTTCTGCGCGCACCTGCGCAACAAGGTCGGCGTGGATTGCACCGACTGTCCTGACGGTAATATCGGTATTGACGATACCCGTTCTCGCGCAGCAGCCAAATCGGTCGGCGATCGACGCCCCTGTCATTGCGACGCACTTGCGCGGCGCGACCGGCTCGGGAGGGTGGCGCGCGGCGCGGCCGAAACAATCTGCCGACACGACACTCCTGAAGCTCGCACAAGCCACAATCAGCAATACCGAGCGATCACGGCAAGCACTCGCCGCAGAACAGGAGAGGATACAGGCCCTTGCTGCTGACCTCCGAACATGCCGACGGGAGCAGGATACCGTGCTGGGGCTGTTGCAGCATGCACGCGAGCAATGGACCAGCATTGCGGAGGCCTCCGAGAATGAAACCGATAAGCTGCAGAAATCGCTTCGGGAGGAGCGCTTGCACACGGAGCGTCTGGAACGGGAACTTACCAAGGCGCGCAACGATCTCGAAGTGCAGGCACGGCTAAGCCGCGAAATCGGCGCCGAGGCTCGCGAACCCGAACACCCGGCACAGAGTGATCCGAGCGAGCGGCAACAAGCTGTCGAGCGGGAGAAAGATCGGGCAAACCGTTTGGAGCAGACGCTGACAGCCGCTCATCACGACCTGGAGACCCAGTCGGCAGAGATAACCAGACAAGCCGCAGAGATCAGTGCAAAAGAGGCAGCGGAGGCCCAGGTACAGGCAAGCCTCCGACAGGAGCACGATCGTACCAAACAGCTGGAGGAGACGCTCGCGACGACGCGAATCGAGCTCGACAACCGATCCCAGCAGATCGCGAAGGTAATCGAAGAGACGGCGCAGGCCAACCGAACGGCAGAGAATACCTCGGCCAAACTGAAGCTCTCATTGAGGGAAGAGCACGAAAGAGCAGATGCGCTGGCGCAAGATCTCTCGCAGGTGCGCTCCAAGCTGTTCGCGTACGAAGCGCAAGCCGCAGCAAACGACGATCGAGCCGAACAGTTGAAAAAACAGCTCGGGCGAGAATGCCACCAATCCAGCCCAGATGAGCAAGAACTTGCCGCAGCGCGCCCGAAAGTCGGACCGTGGCTACCCGCGGGGGTGTCGGGAGAAGGGGGAGCCGGCAATTCGCCAACGAGGGAACTGCTCCGAACACTGCTGCCGGCATCGCCGCAGCGGCCGCCCGAGCAATCTCCGCGAGAGCTCGTGGTCATAGCAGCTGAGCCGAAGACGCCATCTGCGGTTCTAGGGAACGAACACGCAGCCGAGCTCGTGCGATTGATCGCTCGCGCAACCGGATTGCTTCGACAAGGCGACATTGGCGCGGCACGAGTTGTCCTGGAGCGTGCTGCTGAATTAGGGAGCGCACCGGCAAGTTTCGCGCTCGCCGAAACGTATGATCCGAGCCTGCTTGCCAAATGGGGCGCGAGCGGAACGCGCGGCGACACGTCCAAGGCGCGAGAGCTTTACGCCAGAGCAGCAGCCGGAGGGGTCAAGGAGGCAAGGGAGCGGTTCGACGCACTTGGTCATTAGCAGCGTCGGTGCAGACGGATGGTCGTGCGCTGTATCGACTTGTCAGATCGAACTTGAAGTGAAGAGCGCAGCGGACAAAACCGAATAGACGTTCCTAGGAGAGCCGGATCGATGAAGCAGCTGGTTGGGATACGCTCTTGGTTTCTACTCGTCGTGATAGCCGCTCCGCTTCTGATCATGGGCTGTTGCCCAGCAATGGCCCAGCAGACTCAGCGGGCGCGTGCGGATCATGCAAGGGCGGAAATTGCGGCCATGAACGATTGGACTGTTGGAATTGCCGGAGGTCTGCTGGAAGGAGCTCCCATTCGGCTTGCCGCGGAAATGGCGCGAGTGGCCGATGATGGAACGGACCTCCACGTGCTGCCCATCGTGACCCGTGGCGCAACCGAAAACGTCAATTCGCTGCTTTATTTGCGGGGCATTGATGCAGCAATCATCAATTCCGACGCACTTGACGAGTACAAGAGCCAAGTGCCGGACATCCAGCGACGGATCACCTATGTGCTCAACCTGTTTCCATCTGAACTGCACATATTCGTCAGGCCTGAAATTCAGGGCTTGAGTGATCTGGTCGGAAAGAAGGTCAATTTCAACACCCAAGGTACCGCCGCAGCTTATTCGGGCCCGCTGATTTTCAGCCGGCTTGGGATCGAGGTCGATAAGGCATTCATCCCCCATCAGGTTGCGATGGAACAACTGCGCAGGGGTGAACTGGCCGCCGTCGTTTTCATAACATCGAAGCCGGTGGACGCATTCATACGTGGTCGTTGGGAGGCCGGCTTCAAGTTCCTGCCGGTCCCCTACGAGAGCAAGTTCGAAGATTATTATCTGCCATCTTGGCTGGAATCAGCTGATTACCCGAACTTGATCAGGCAGGGGGAACGCGTGGCAACTATTGCCGTTCCAACCGTGCTGGTCGCTTTCAATTGGCCGATCAAATCCAATCGCTTTCATCGTGTGGCGCGCTTTGTCGACCGCCTGTTCTCGCGGATCAACAAGCTGCAGGAGCCCGGTTTCGATCCGAAATGGAAGTCGATCAACTTGGCGGCGACGGTCCCTGGCCTGACGCGCTTTCCCGCGGCGCAGGCCTGGCTCGATCGTCTGCCGCGTTCGAGCCAGGCGGCACAATGACGTTCACCCTGATCGCTCTCGTCGTGACGCTCGCGATCGCAAATGACCTCGCTCGGGCCCGAGGCGCCGAAGACCCTATGGCGCCGGTTCGCGTCTCTGATCGGCCCGCAAATGGAGCCGGGGCGTGGATCGTCAGCGAGACCACCTCGCCGGTTGATTATTCATCGATCATCAAGGCTACACTACCATCTCAAGGGGGCAGTTCCGACGCAGCAATGAGCCTGTCGATACGGTGTCGCGGCGGCCTGACCGAAGTGTTGCTTGATGGAGCCGGCCTATCGGGCCGCCGCGAGGATTACACCGTCTCCCTGCGCATCAATGATGATCCACCTTTTCAGGTCTCGACAATCACGGCGGCGCGCGGTGTCGCACTTGAAAGCGATGTCGTTCGCCTGTTGCAATCGATCCCCGGCCACAGCGAACTTTCTGTGCATGTGTCACGCCGGACGGGGGCCGGCGCCGGTGCAGTGTTCGCTCTCGATGGTATCGAGAGCGTGCGTGCAAAATTGGCGACAACATGCAAATGGCCACGCGCGATCGCGAAGCCCAACAATTGATCATGAACCTCAGCTTGCTTGGAGAAACAACATAATGCCCAAATTTCCGAAGATTATCACAGCGATGATCGCGACAATCATCTCGCTCCTGGTCGGGCTGTCTGGTTCCGCGGCACAGGAGACTCGCCTGCTCCCGGCACAGCCTAGTTTGCCTGCAGCCTCAACACATGGCGTGGCAAGAACGCACGCGAATTCATCGGCGCGGGCCGCGACGCCAAAACAATTTGAGCTGGCGCGCATCGTGCCATCGTCTGCTGCCAAGAAAGAGCACCGCTTAATCCTTCAGGTCAACACAAGCGACTCCGCGTCAATGAATCTCGCATTGAACAATGCACTCAACGTCGCGCAATACTACAAGGAGGTTGGTGAAGGGGTGAAAGTTGAGGTGATTACCTTCGGCCCCGGCCTCCATATGCTCCGCGATGACACGTCGCCGGTGAAAGCACGAATCGAGGAAATGGCTCTGAGCACGCCGGAAGTATCATTCAAAGCCTGTGGAAACACGCAAGAGAAAATGCAAAAGGCCGAAAATAAAGACATTCCCATCGTTGCCAAAGCCCAAGTGGTGAGGTCGGGCGTCGTTAGGGTGATGCAGTTGCAGGAGCAGGGATGGACCTACGTCAAGCCATGAAATGGCGACCAGACAATGCCTATCGAGCGGCTAGGTGCCGGCCTGCGGTCGCGACACCCCGATCGAGTGGGTCGCCGCAGCCGATGCAAATTGAACTGGCCTCGATCTGGGACAGATCTATCGCGCGCTACGGGCAGCGCCAGACCGACTGTCTGATTACGAGAGCGACTTCGGGAGAGGGTTGAGCGAACATCGGTCGTCTCAGTCACTTGCGAGGTCTGGTAGCAATTTTGCGGGGCAGCCCCTGGCCCGCCCATCCTACTCGGCCGCCTGCTAAGGTCGATTGTCCCGTAGCAGCATAGGGTATCGGAGACGCAGGACGGCGCGAACTGTGATGTATGGCGCTTCGATTTACGTCAGTTCTGATGACCTCTTTTTCGAAGACAAGCGATTAAATTCCACTGGATTTTATTTTGTTAACGCGTCAGATTTCTAGACTTAAAGCGAGTCGATTTTACGTTGGGGAATGTTAAATGGCAAAACCTGCCGTTTCCCGTAATACCTTTCGAGGGTTATTCGCTTTTTATGCGAAAGCTGATCACAAGCACGATGCCGATTATTGTGTGCTGAAGCTGTTTGGATCCGCTCAAAACATTCTTGATCGGCTGCTACAGCAGTGGTCGCACCAGGCTGATCTACCCGGCGCGGAAGCCATCGCCAGCACACTGGAGCCGCGCACCCGCGAGATCGTGAATGGTCGTAAATGCTATGACCACGCCAGCGACTTTCTCCACGTGCTGCTGAGAGACCTAGAGCTAAGGGAACACTAAAGAGGCGTCGCTGCGTCAGGCTCCGCGAGGTCTTGCAGACCTGAATGATAATGCCTTTTGCCTCCGCGCTCTATATGCACCAGACTGCTATTCCAATGCCGGGCGGCCGGCCCATTTTGTCGATATAGTGCTCGCATGCCGAGGTCGATTTACCAGCCATTGCATGAAAGGCTGCGAACGGAGAACGGTCAAAGTCTCCGCCTGTCCTTTTCAGAAATTGAAGCGATCTTGGGGAAGCCTCTGCCGAGATCGGCCTACACCTTCACTGCGTGGTGGAGCACACTGAAGAGAGCAGGTCCTCAAGCGAGAGCGTGGATATCCGCTGGTTATCGTGTCCGGGTCTCAATGAAGCACCGCATCGTCGAATTCTATCGTTCTGATGTGAACACCAATGATCGTCATGGAACGCCCTGGCTGCATTGAAGCTTCCCATGATGGCGGACCTATCAACTTCGGTGTTCGGGACCAACTGCGAGAACAAGCTGGCGCAGAATCAAGTTGCAACTTCAGGGCCGCAGCGAAAACTGCTGCGGCCCTGTTTTTGAGCGGAAGCCGCGAGCCGGATGCTCCGGAACGTGGCGAGAAAAATCTAATGGGAACGCTGCGCGATGGCCCTAGGCCGCATGAGGGTTGACGATGGTGTACCCTCGCAGGGACCGCGGGTGAATTCGCGTTGCGTGCCCACCTGAGTTGGCATCGTACGCCTTCCAGATGTCACCGGCGATGTGCTGTTCAAGGACGAAGACGTGTCCACGTCGCGCGGCAACCATTCCCGGTGCTGGCGAGGTGCGGGGAAAGCGCAGCCAATTGGCTGCGAGGTTCAGTTCCGGTACTACCCGACCAAACACTCGGATCGCCGCACCACATCCGCAGAACGATCGAGGGCAACCGGCCGGACGACCGCTGACGATCTCACTACTTAAGGCCCCTGAGCTGGCCACAGACATCCGTAGGCTAGCAACGGCACCTCGCTGCAGGCGCGGTGCCGGTCTCGTGTATCTCTGCGCCTGCACCAGCGAAGATGAAAAGTCGCATGGCATAATCACGTTGCATTCAGGTGGCGAAGCGGCGCGCAAGGGGCGTGCTTCAGAAGAAATGGATGTCGCAAAAGCGAGCAATAAAGCTACGACTACTCGATTGAACATGCAGGACTCCGGGTTAATAGCCCTGCCCCGACGCGCAGAAAGCGCGTTGTAATTTGGCGAAATTAAGCCATTGAAACAGAATTAAATGAAATTTTGAGACCAAATTAAATCGAGACGGGAACGTTTCGATTTGCCTCGAGTCGTGCTTGCGCGACCGATCCCTTATTGTTCGTGGATCGACAGATGGAAAAGGCAGTCGCCTACGCAATCTCAGCGGCCCTCGTAGGTATCGGTGTTTTGATACTGGTCGTCGGCCTGTCCTCCAGCTCGCCCGCTCTGTGGGTGGTGGTCGCACTCGTGCCGATCACGATCGGGATCGTGAGCGCTTTTGGCCCCGTGTAAGGATGGGGAAAACGGCCGATGGGTCAGATCGTCTGCATTTTCCGAATCGGGCCTCTGTGCACGCTCTCAACTGGTTTCAGATTTACGGATACACGCGCGTGAGCCATTTCGTCTCTATGCTTCTGCTTGCCCTCGCCCTGACGCTGACCTTGTGCTTCGGGGTGGCAGCCTGGCGCGTTTCGGCCGGCAATGACGTCGAGATCACCGCAACGATTCCGCATGAGGAATACGGATGGAGAGCGGGGTCGAAGAAGTGAATGCCTTGGGCTCGCCTTCGGTTACATCCTGGCGAGGATGAACATTGATCTTGACGAATCGCGAATGAGTGAAGGCTGCCCGGCGGCTCCGACTGTTACTGCCTCGAGCTCACCAGCAAGCATTTAGGACCGCGGGTCGTCCGTTCGCAACATAGCGATCAGGTTCGCGATCATTGCCTCCAGGTGCGGCAGGCATCGCAGGGCTCAGCGGCGTCGAGGTCGGTCACGTGCCAATATTGGACCCGGTCCGCGACGGCCAGAAAGCTGCGTTCGACCATCGATCGATGCTCCGCCTCTTTCAATCGTATGACAATATCTGCTTGCCGGCAGTCAGCTGAGGCGCACGGCTGCGGAAGTTCATCGACATGGCAGCTCCCAACACAACCAGACATAACAACGGGATGGCCTAATACCGCACCAAGCTGTCGCCTCACGCCTCGCCGCGGTAGCTTGTTCGTTCGTGCTGTCGCATCATCCTCATCTCTGATAAGCTGGTGAGACTGGCGCAAACTAGGGTACGGTGGGCACCACAATCAACTCCTTCCAACTCTCTCGATGAATTCCAACGCGGCTGGGGCAATGTCATCGAACTCGACAAAGCAGCGGCGCAGTTCATCTGCAATCTCTACAGTTACATCACGGGACCAGCCCTCTACCGTGTTGAAGACTACGATCCGAGCAGGATGCTTGTATTGGCCTTCCATTATTTGGCGCATCAGCGTCGCTCGACTAGCGTCCTCTTCGGAGGTTTCGCTCCAGGCACGTCCGAGCCCACCTCCGAAATCCTCAAGCACAATATAGACGTCACGTGGATATGGATGGGGCACGATGGACGGAGACTGAGGCATGATTCCGAAATCCCGAAAATTCCAGCCCGATTTAATTTTCGATATTAAACTAGATTAAAGATATAATTTCAACCTCATTTATAGTCGTCCGGCTGCGCTTTCGATCGGTCGACACTGCTTATCGATCGACCACTCCCCGGCGCACGTGCTCATGGAGGCGACGAAGAAGCGAGCCGTGAGGTAACGGCGACGGCGATGGCAGCCCCAACGGCAAGGACGACAAACATTTTCGGGGGCACGGCAGTCGGAACGGCTCGCCGGTTACCAAATTTTCCCAACGCCCATCCCCAAGTGGGTAATGCAGTCGGCCCCAGCTTTCCCCGTTGCCCCGCGGGCCTGGAGCTCATTTTTGTTCGGCTTGGAACGACTTGCCGATTGCCAAGTTTTCCCGGGCCCTCCCCAAGGGGCGACTGCCTTCGCCAAGGCAGCTCAACAGCCCCAGCTTCACCCGCCCCGAGGCTGGGTCCTTTTGCTGTCTGGATAGCTGCAGACTCAGGAGGGCGTTGATGCAGGGTTATCGCTCGGTCCTTCTTGTCCAACGGTTGAACGACCTCGTTTGTCAACTGTCAGAGCTGGAAGATCTCCGGCTTAAAGTCAAAGAGGCGGAGCGAAGCGCCTCGGCTGTACCTGCATTGCGGTCGCCTCCGAGCACTCGATCGCAGCGACGGCGAGCCGCGGGGGAGCAGACCCCCGAGGACTGACTGGAACCCGATCTAACCTGCGTTAGTGAACGAGGTAGAGACTGTGCAGCTCGACTGCCCTGAAGGGAGTGAACTTCACTGTCCTCCCGCGGTGAGGCTTGAGCAAGGTGCTGCACATTTCGCATTTAAGTGTCTACCGCCCGGGCCGTTGCTATCTTCGGCTTTCTCGCGCGCGACAACGCGCTCGAGCGGTCGATGGGCGCAAGCGTGCATTAACGGACTAGCTGGGTGCGCAGGCCGCACGCGACAGCAATAGCGATGAGGCAGCGTGGCGTCTGAAGCCTTGCCGCACGCTGATGTTCGTCACGGAGCCGGCGAACTCGACCAAAAGCAGGACCAGGACTTACGTGATAACTGCGTCATGCTGCTCGATCGGGCAGGCTGAGACTTGCTGACGATCTGCGACATCACTGGGCATTCAAACCGAAGTGCGCAGACCATCGTGAAGCACTACCGCGCCCGCAATGCGGCTCGCGCCGATTCCGGCATCGACAGGCTTGAATTGCAGGTGCGGAGGGAAGGCATGAAGAGCTGAATGCAGACCGGTAGGGCTCGTGTTACAGTAGTGGATGGGCTTCGGTCCTAATTATCCGCCTCGTCGCACGGCGTGCGACGTACGACCATTAAGAGCGTCGTACGAGACCCGGTTTGGTCTGCCGAGGAGTTTAAAAGAGCTCTTGCGGGCCAATTTCTTAAGGATGGTGGGCGCACCAAGGGATCGAACCTCGGACCCGCTGATTAAGAGTCAGCTGCTCTGAGAAACTTCGCTGGTGGATTCACCCACTGTGAAAATCGGAAGCGCCAGGCGCGCTAGCTTCTGCAGACGTCAAATTGCCTCAAGGCGTGATCGCCCACGCTTGCCGTCAATGTATTCTTCTTGATCTCCCGGTGCACACGTCGTGCACACGCCGCCTTCTAACCAACTGAAAATACTGAACTCTCGGTCCAATCCATCATGGGGGCCACGGAAAAGCGATCGTCGTAATATTTTAAACGCCTAACTCACATTCGATAAGGTGAAACATGAGCGTGTGCCCTCATGTCTTGAAGCGGCTCGCACGCATCCTTCGCCTGAACGGGTGGCCAGTTCAACCGGAATAAAAATCACGGCGGGCAAGAGAGAGCATTGCTATCCGCCTAACGAAAAGGGTTCTCGAACGCCGCGGATGCCTGGAATCCTTCGAATAAAAAGGTCCGAAGTCTGAGCTCGCTTCGCACTTGGTCGAGCACCTCTCGCCAATCTCGGGATGACGTCTGTCGAAACAGGCGCATGGTCGGATACCAAGGGCTATCGTCGCGGTCGAGCAACCAGCGATAATCCGGAGTGTAAGGTAACAGAACCCATGTCGGCCGTCCTAGCGAGGCGGCGAGATGTGCAACACTGGTGTCTACCGCGACAACGAGATCAAGACACTTGATTAAGGCCGCAGTCTCTACGAAATCGGTTAGGTCGTCACTGAAGTCGAGAAGCCCCGGGCGCTCTTGCATAGCCTTTCTGTCGTCCGATCCCGGATCCTTCTGGAGGCTGACGAAGGTGGCGCTGACATCCAGGACACTTGAGAGGGTTCGCAATGGTATCGACCGATTGTAATCGTCAAGATGCTCCGGGTTTCCTGACCATACTAGCCCCACGCGAAACTTGTGATGAGGGCCGAGTCGTTCTTTCCAAGCGCGCACGCGAGCTCTTGGCGGATTGGGAACCTGCCTCGAAGTCTCCCATTAACAAATGAAGATGCGCAATTCCCAAATCTGCCATGACGTCGTTTGGATATCAGAAGCTTTTAGGCGATCATAAATCGCGAAAGCCTCCTCGAATTTATGCATCTTGGTCAGCGCGACGGCCTTATTGTGAAGCGCATCTCCGAAGTTTGATTGAAGCTCCAAGGCCCGGTCGAACCATTGCAACGATTCCTCATCTTCCTTCAAAAATCTTAGTGCAATACCGAGATTATTGCAGATGTTGGCGTTGTCGGGGTCGAGTTCATACGCATCGCGGCAGATCGCTAGTGCGTCCTCGAACCGCTTCAAGCCGTGCAGCAATGCGGCTCTCTGTTGCAGGGTTGGAAGGTGATTTGGCCGCAACTGGTTGCATATGTTGATATATGAAAGCGACTCCTCGGTTCGCCCCAGTTGATGGAGAAGGATCCCACACTGGTTCGCAGCCTCCCAATATTGTGGACTGAGCTTGAGCGCGTGCTGAAAGCTGATCAGAGCGTCGCCAGGTCGTTCCAGTTTCACCAGGGTCTGGCCGTGAGACAGCCACAGACTGGGATCGTCTAATCCCAGCTCGAGCGCCTTATCGAAGGCCTTCAGCGCCTCGTTGTGATCTCCTTGCGACAGAAAGGCGATTCCAAGGCTGAGGAAGTATACTGGCTTGGGATCCTGTCGTATTGCGCGAGAAATCCACTGGTGTGCGTGGTCATAGCGCTTGACCTGTTGGGATAGTAAACCCATCAAGTGGAGCGAGTCTGCGTGGTTGGCGTCCAGTGCAATAGCCTGGCGGCAACAGACCTCCGCGTCGCGAAATTGTCCGGCTCGCATGTGGACGAACCCAGACTCAAAAAGCGCAGCGACCGGTGTGGTAGAATCTGCGCGGCCTTTGGATTTGCGAGATTCTCGAGCAGCAGCCCGGCGTTCCTGACGATTCATGGCGCGTTCAGAGCGAGATTCCCAAAAGCAACCTTTAGGTGATTCGATGCAATCTGTGCACCGTCTTGGATGGTCTTCAGTGCAGGACATCCAGGGGCACTTTCCCGATCTCCTCACCCTCCTCGTTCGTGACCAGGATGGAAAAATGACGATTCCTGAGTTCGGGACGCTCCGCAAGAAGTCTCCTCGCGATCTCCTCGGCAACATCCAGCGCCATGATGTCGTCGGGTAATTCAGCACCTCCCTCGTCTGCAACGGCCTTGGAGTCGACCAGATCGAAATGATAGCGCGGCACGTGAACCCTCAAATTCGTCGCAGGAGCGCGCGGTCTCGAGTCTTCGTTCCGGCGCTCGCATGTCAACCCCCGGCAGACCTGCAGGAACCCTCAGGCGCATCGCGGCATTGCTGCGTTTTGGAGCCAACAAATGCTTGGACAGCTGCGCGTGCTTGCCCAGCCGGGCGCGGTCATCGCCGGTCTCGCCGTCCTGCTGCTGATGGCCGCTGGCGACGCGGCGATCGTGATCGCCGTGAAGGGCTGGCCATTCTAGCCCGATGATCGATGTCGGACATGTCCTTCTTCGGCCAACTGTTCCGGTTAGCGCATAGGAACCTTTGTAGGCCTGCCCGGTTCCGCCTGTGAAGCGGAGTGCGACAAAGCGTCAATGCAGGTCTGGGTGCGAAGGGTTCTGGTGTTGTGCATGACCTGGCCGCTTGCTGCGTGCGCGGGCCAGCAGTCGGCGCTTGACCCTCAAGGGCTGCAGTCTGAGCAGATTCGGCATACGCTATTCATCTTCCTCATTGTCGCGGCGATCGTCTGGACCGCCGTCGTCATCGTTCTGGGCCTGGGGCTATTACGCCGGAAGCGCACAGCCGATCAGCCGCTGGACCTCCACCAGCCCTTCGAACAACGCTCCGGGCGCGTCGTCCTGGCGCTTGGGATTGCGACCACCGTCGTCGTGCTCGGTCTCTCCTTCGTCAGCTATGCCGGACAACGCACCGTCTTCGCCAAGGACGAGAATGCCCTCACGTTGAAGATCATCGGCCATCAATGGTGGTGGGAGGTTCGCTATGAAGCCGACAGTCCGCACCAGAGTTTCGTGACCGCCAACGAGATCCGGATCCCGACCGGCCAGCCGGTGAAAGTCGAGCTGGAATCCGCCGACGTGATCCACAGCTTCTGGGTGCCCAGCCTGACCGGCAAGATGGACTTGATCCCCGGGCAGAAGAACGAGCTGCAATTCACGGCGAAGAACGCGGGCATCTATCGCGGGCAATGCGCCGAGTTTTGCGGGATCCAGCACGCCCATATGGCGTTCGCCATGATCGCGATGTCGCCCGACGAGTTCGGGCGCTGGCGCGATCATGAAAACCAGAGCGCGAACAGCCCTACCGATCAACTCGGCAAGCAGGGTGAAGCTCTGTTCCGGGCGCGCGGCTGCGCACTGTGTCACAACATCAGCGGTACGATGGCCGGCGGGCAGCTGGGTCCGGACCTCACGCATATCGGCAGCCGCACGACGATCGCGGCGGGAACGTTGCCGAATACGTCGGCCACGCTCGGCGCCTGGATCGCCGATCCCCAGCACATCAAACCCGGCAATCTGATGCCGAAGATGCCGCTGCAATCGGACGAAATGATCGCGATCATTCATTATCTGGAGCAGCTCAAGTGAGCATGGCCGCTGAACCAAATGAGTTGCGGGACGACGTCCTGAACGGCCTGCAGCTTTCGATGCAGCTCGAGCGGGTGTGGCGCACGCCGTCTGGACTTGTCGGTGCGCTCATGTCGGTCGACCACAAGGTCGTTGGACGCCGCTACATCCTGACCGCATTCGCCTTCCTGCTTCTCGGCGGCATTCTCGCGATCCTGATGCGTGTTCAGCTTGCCGGGCCGGAGAAGACGTTTCTCTCCGCCGACAAGTACAATCAGGTCTTCACGATGCACGGCTCGACGATGATGTTCCTGTTCGCCGTCCCGGTCATGGAGGCGTTCGCCGTCTATCTGGTGCCGTTGATGGTCGGCACGCGTAACATCGCGTTTCCGCGCCTGAATGCCTTCAGCTATTGGATGTTTCTGTTCGGCGGTTGCTTTCTGTGGATCTCGTTCCTGTTCAACGTCGGTCCCGATGTCGGTTGGTTTTCGTACGTTCCCCTCTCGAGCCTGCAGTTCACACCGACGAAGCGGGCCGATGTCTGGGCGCAGATGATCACCTTTACCGAGGTCGCGGCGCTCGCAGTCGCCGTGGAGATCGTCGTCACCGTGTTCAAGCTCCGCGCGCCCGGCATGACGCTCGACCGCATTCCCCTGTTCGTCTGGGCCATGCTGGTGACGGCCTTCCTTGTGATGTTCGCGATGCCGTCGATCATGGTCGCATCGACGTCACTGATCCTTGATCGGCTCGTCAATACGCGCTTCTACGACTCCTCATCGGGTGGGCATCCCCTGCTCTGGCAGCATCTGTTCTGGTTCTTCGGCCATCCCGAGGTCTACATCATCTTCATCCCGGGTACGGGAATGGTCTCGGCGATCCTCGCGACATTCGCGCGGCGGCCGGTGATCGGCTATCCCGTCGTGATCCTCTCCTTGATCGCGACCGGCTTCCTGTCGTTCGGCCTCTGGGTCCACCACATGTTCGTCACGGGCCTGCCCCAACTCGGCGCGGCCCTCTTCACGGCCTCCAGCATGCTGATCGCGGTGCCGAGCGGGCTGCAGATTTTCTGCTGGCTGGCAACGCTCTGGGATGGACGTCCGGTGTACCGGACGCCGCTGCTGTTCGTGATCGGCTTCATCGTCATCTTCGTGCTCGGCGGGTTGTCCGGCGTGATGGTCGCCTCGGTGCCGATCGACACCCAGGTGCACGACACCTATTTCGTCGTGGCCCACTTCCATTATGTCCTGATCGGCGGCGCAGTCTTCCCGCTGGTCGGCGCGGTCTACTATTGGTTTCCCAAGATCGCAGGCCGCATGCTGAGCGAAAGACTCGGACGCTGGAATTTCTGGCTGGCCTTCATCGGCTTCAACGTCGCCTTCTTCCCGATGCACATCCTTGGGCTGATCGGAATGCCGCGCCGGGTCTACACCTATACCGCCGACATGGACTGGGCGCACCTGAACCTCGTGTCCAGCGGCGGTGCTCTCGTTTTCGCGTTTAGCTTCGCGATTCTTCTGGCCAATGTGATCTACAGCCTTCGCAAAGGCGCGCTTGCAGGCGACAATCCCTGGAATGCCTCGACGCTGGAATGGGCGACCTCGTCGCCGCCTCCGCCGCAGAACTTCGACCGCATTCCGGTTGTCAAGCACCGCGATCCGCTGTGGGCCGATAGCGAGAGCCTGTCTGTGGTCGCGGGTCTGAGTGCCCAGCGGCGCGAGGTCCTGCTGACCTCGCTTGCGGAAGCCGAGCCCCAGATCCGCGAGGCTTCGCCCGAGCCGAGCATCTGGCCCCTGCTCACAGCCATCGCAACGACGATCTTCTTCATCGGATCGATCTTCACGCCTTGGGCGGTGCTCTGGGGCACGCCACCGATGGCCGTGACTTTGATCGGCTGGTTCTGGCCGAGCGGCAGCAAGGAGGACGAGGAGTGAGGCAGACCATCGTCCGCGACGTCTCGGACCTGCCGACTTACGGCTACGGCCCGCGCAGTGGCCCGTGGTGGGGCGCCATGGGTTTCATGGCCCTCGAAGGCATGGGCTTTGCCGTTGCAATCGGCGCGTACCTTTATCTCTACGCAGTTAACCCGAGCTGGCCGATCGGAGCCTCCCCGCCGGATCTCTGGCCGGGGACGGTCGAGACCGTGATTTATGTGTTGAGCATCATTCCCAACGAGTTCACCAACCGCGCCGCGCACCGCCAGGATCTCGCGAAGGTGCGGATCGGTCTCATCGTGATGGCCCTGATCGGCATCGCGCTCCTAGTGCTGCGCGGCTTCGAGTTCGCACATCTCAACACCCGCTGGGACAATTCAGCCTACGGCTCGATCGTATGGCTCATTCTGGGGCTGCACACGACCCACCTTGCCACCGATGTCGGCGACACGGTCGTGCTGGCAGTGTTGATGTTCACGCGTCATGCGAAACCGCGCCGGTTCAGCGACGTGACCGACAACGTGTTTTATTGGAACTTCGTCGTGCTCGCCTGGCTGCCGCTCTATGTCTTGCTGGATTGGGTGCCACGCCTATGACCGCAACCGATCAACAATCCAGACTGCTCTACTGGGCCGGCGTTGCGCTTGGGCCCATCGCGTGGGGTATCAATTTGCAGGGCGCCTACGTGCTCGCGCACTTCTCCTGCGAACAGACCAGGATCAGCGGCACGATCATGAGTGCGGTTCTGGCTATCGTCGCCCTCGCAGGCACTGTCATATCGGCCCGCGCGGTTCGGCGCGGCGCGGGGGCTGAATGGGCCGATGCGCGGGGTGGCGGGCCACGAACGTTCATGGCCTGGCTTGGCGTCGGCTCCGGCGTGCTGTTTGCGTTGGTGATTGCGAACCAGTTCGCCGCCTCGCTCATGATCAGCCCATGCCTGCGCTGAGCCTTGCAGCACTGCTGCTTGCGCTGCTCGCGGGACCGGCCGCCGCGCACGGACTATCGGAGGTCGATCCCGGCTCGCTGTGGAGCTACGATCCCTGGCTCATGGCCCCGCTCTATGCCGTCGGTATCGCCTTCTATGTCGGAACGCAGCGGCTCTGGCATCATGCGGGCGGCGGCCACGGCGTCAGCTTCCGCCAGGTGGCCGCATTCTGGACCGGATGGCTGGTGGCCGCGCTCGCCGTGACCTCGCCGCTGCACTGGCTCGGCGAGCGTCTGTTCACCGCGCACATGGTCGAGCACGAACTCCTGATGGTGGTCGCGGCACCGCTGATGGCGTTCGCCCGGATCAATGGTCCGCTGCTGTGGAGCCTGCCGGCCCGGCTCCGCCCTGCGGCGGGTCGCGTGCTCAATCTGCCGATACTGGCGTGGCCGTGGCGGCTTGTGAGCCATCCGATGAGCGCGACCATCCTCCACGGCGCAGCACTCTGGGCCTGGCACGCACCGCCCTTGTATGCGTGGGCGCTCGAGAATACGGCGATCCATCGTCTCCAGCACATCAGCTTCTTTGCAACCGCGCTGTTGTTCTGGTGGGTGCTGCTGCATGGCCGCGGTCAGGGCCGTAGCACACGAATTCGCGATGGCATCGCTGTCGCTTGCCTGTTCATCACCATTCTGCATTCCGGCGTGCTCGGGGCCCTGCTGACCGTGTCGCCGCGGCTTTGGATCCCAGGCCAGGGCGCCCTCGCTGGCGAGTTCGGCCTTTCGACACTCGAGGATCAGCAACTCGCCGGCATCCTGATGTGGGTGCCCATGGGCATCCTCTATACCGGCGCGGCGTTGTTCTTCGCTCATCGGTGGTTGACCGCGAACGGCGGGAGGACGCGCCTGCTCCTTCAGCATCCGGGCTGAGCGACGCTGCATAGGAACCGCAACTTCTCTTCGAACGTTCGCCTGCCGACTGCGACACTCCACGGAGGCCACATGGAAAAACGATCGCTTATAGCGGCAACGGCTATCCTCACTGCGACATTCGTGATGCCTGCAGTCTTGAACGCGCAGGATCAACCCCGGCCGGGGGTGTCGTGCCCGGTCGACCATGACAAGCTCGCGGATATCCTCAAGAAGAGTGTCAAGCCGGGCGGCGGCCCGAGCAACGGAGGTCTCGACAACAACGAATGGGCTGCCGTCGTCAATCGGCAGGGCGTCGTCTGCGCAATTGCCTACAGCGGCGGCAAGGTCGACGACCAGTGGCTGGGCAGCCGGGCCATCGCGGCCGAGAAGGCCAACACGGCGAATGCATTCAGCCTGAAGGACAAGGCGATGGCGACGGCCAATCTCTATGCCGGTGCGCAGCCCGGCGGGTTCCTGTTCGGCGCGGCACTCGGCAACCCGCCGTCTCCGGAAGCCTTGTACACCGGATCTCCGGACAACTTCGGCACGGCCCAGGATCCGATGGTGGGCAAGCCGGTCGGCGGCACCATCGTGTTAGGAGGCGGGCTGGCGCTCTATGACGGCAACGGCGTGGCCGGGGCGCTGGGTGTGAGCGGTGACAGTTCCTGCGCGGATCACAATGTGGCCTGGCGCGTGCGTCACCAGCTCGGGCTCGACCGCGTGCCGGCCGGCGTCAGCCCCAACATGAAGGACGCGATCATCTTTGACATCGGACCTGACGGCAAAAGTCCGTCTGGATTTGGTCACCCGAAGTGTAACGGCAAGGAAGATCAGATCGCAGTCGACCTCGGCGCCGGCGTATCCGGCAACGTCGTGAGATAGCTCGTCGATCTCACCATTTTGGAACCAAGCGAAGGCGGAACGTTTGTAGGTTCGTAAACCGGCCTGCAACGCAGCACGGTCTCGTCACTGCCGTGGAGATCTTTACATATGTTAGTGCGTGGTCTCACGCGTTTGCTGGGCCTGTTTCCGGGCATCCTTTGTGCTCTTTGCGCCAGTTGCGCGGTGCTGTCGTCCGCGTCAGCACAGAGCGATCTCGCCAACCGCATGAAAGACCCGGCCCAGTGGCCGATGGCGGCGCGCGACTACGCCAACACGCGCTACAGCGAACTCGACCAGATCAACGCCTCCAATGCATCGCGGCTGCAGCTCGCATGGACGTTCTCGGTCGGCGCCGATCGCGGCCAGGAGGCGGCGCCGCTCGTGATCGACGGCACCATGTATGTGGTCGGCCCCTATGCGGGCCCCTACCCCAACCGTGTGTTCGCACTCGATGCCACGACCGGTGAATTGAAATGGTCCTATGCGCCGAAGCCGGAGCCCGCTGCCGCGGGCGTTGCCTGCTGCGACGTCGTCAATCGCGGACTCGCCTTCGACAATGGCAAGATTATCCTCAACACGCTCGATAACCATACCGTCGCCATCGATGCCAAGACCGGCAAAGAGCTCTGGCACACGAAGCTCGGCGAGATCAACAAGGGCGAGACCATCACGATGGCTCCCGTGGTGGTGAAGGGCAAGATCCTTGTCGGCAACAGCGGCGGCGAGATGGGCGTGCGCGGCTGGGTCACCGCACTCGACGAGACCACCGGCGCGATCACGTGGCGCGCCTATTCGACAGGTCCCGACAAGGACGTGCTGATCGGAGACGATTTCAAGCCGTACTACGACAGCCTGAAAGGCAAGGATCTCGGCGTGAAGACCTGGCCCGCCGACCGCTGGCAGATTGGTGGCGGCACAGTCTGGGGCTGGATCTCCTACGATCCCGAGCTGAACCTGATCTACTACGGCACGGCCAACCCTAGCCCCTGGAATGCGAACCAGCGCAGCGGCGACAATCTCTGGAGCACGACAATCTTTGCCCGCGATCCCGATACCGGTCGCGCTAAATGGGCCTACCAGATCAACCCGCACGATCTGTTCGACCACGACGAGATCAACGAGAACGTGCTCGTCGAGCTCGAACTGAACGGAAAGCCGCGCAAGGTTCTCATCCACCCCGGCCGCAACGGCTATATGTACGTCATGGACCGCGCCACCGGCGAGGTGATCTCGGCGGACGCGTATGACTTCGTCAACAGCTACAAGGGCGTCGATCTGAAGACCGGCAAGATTATCCCGAACGAGGAGAAGACGCCGCTTGTCGGCAAGACGGTCGAGAACATCTGCCCGAGCGCGCCGGGCGCCAAGGATTGGCAACCGACGGCGTGGTCGCCGCGCACAAAACTCCTCTATGTGCCCCATCAGCATCTCTGCATGAACTTCAAGGCTTCTCAAGTCGGCTACATCGCCGGGACGCCCTACGTCGGTGCAGACGTAGACATGTATGCCGGCCCCGGCGGCTATCGCGGCGAGTTCATGGCCTGGGACCCGATCGCGCGCAAGAAAGTCTGGGAGATTCACGAGAAGCTGCCGGTCTGGAGCGGCGCGCTGGTCACAGCAGGCGATGTCGCCTTCTACGGCACCATGGATCGCCTATTCAAGGCAGTGGATGCCAAGGACGGGCACGTGCTCTGGCAATTCCGTGCCGGCTCCGGCTTCATCGGCCAACCGATCTCCTATCGCGGCTCCGACGGACAGCAATACGTCGCGATCCTGTCGGGCGTCGGCGGCTGGCCGGGCGTCGTCGCCAATGCGGAGGTCGATCAGCGCGTGCGCAACGCCGCACTGGGCTTCACCGGCGCCACGCAGGATCTGCCCTTCTATACCGCGGGCGGGAGTGAGCTGCTGGTATTCAAGCTCGGCGGCGCGAATGGTGAGGACACCAGCCATGCGCCTTCGAAATAATCTGCCGGGCATCGCCCTGGGATTTCTCTTTGCGCTCGCGACCACAGCGGCGGCAGCGTCGGAGGGCGGGCTTCGCGTCTGTGCCGATCCCAACAATCTGCCGTTCTCCAACAGCGCCGAGGCCGGATTCGAGAACAAGCTTGCCGCCATGGTGGCCGCGCATTTCGGCGAGCAGGTCTATTACACCTGGTGGCCCCAGCGCCGCGGCTTCATCCGCAGCACGCTGAAGGCAGGCACATGCGACGTGGTGATGGGCGTGCCCGCCGGCTACGATCTCGTGGAGACGACGAAGCCATATTATCGTTCGACCTATGTCTTCGTCACGCGCCAGGACCGGCAGCTCGATCTCTCCTCTCTGGTCGACCCGCGCCTGCACGATCTGGCGATCGGGGTGCACCTGATCGGCGATGACGGCAACAATCCGCCGCCCGCGCAGGCGCTCGGTGACCAGGGCATCGTCGACAATGTCCGCGGCTATTCCATCTACGGCGACTATCGGGAAGCCAATCCGCCGGCGCGCCTGATCGAGGCGGTCGAGAGCGGCGCGATCGATGTCGCCGCCGCATGGGGGCCGCTGGGCGGTTATTTCGCGCAGCGCTCTCCGGTGCCGCTGACGGTTACGCCGATCAGGGATTACGAGCGCTTTGCGCCCCAGCAATTCCAGTTCGCCATCGCGATGGGCGTGCGCAAAGGCGACCACGCCCTGCGCGACCGACTCAATGCCTTCATCGACGAGCACCGATCCGAGATCAACGCCTTGCTGCGAAGCTACGGCGTACCTCTGGTCGAGCTGCCGGTCACTGCATCGGGAGGACATGAGTGATGTCTGGTCCAGTACTGCGCGCGAGCGCCCTATCGTTGCTGCTGGCGGTCGTGCCGAATGGCGCGGGGCTGGCCCAGCAGACTTTGCCGCAGTCGCAGGAGGCGCAGATGCCGACGCTGTCTCCCCGCCCGAATTTCGGTGGCAGCGTCGGCAATGGTAGGCCCGGCGTCTTCATGCAGGTCCCGGTCAGTCACCTCCATCCCGGCGCGCAGCCGGACCCGCCGCAAATCAAGAATCCTGTGCAGGGCGATCCCAATGCGGAGCAGCGCGGGATGACCTACTATGTCAACTTCAACTGCATCGGCTGCCACGCACCCAATGGCGGCGGCGGCATGGGTCCGGCACTGAGCAACAACAACTTTACTTACGGCTCGCAGCCCGAGAACATCTTTCTCTCGATTTACCAGGGGCGGCCGAACGGAATGCCAGCCTGGGGCGGCGTATTGCCCGACAGCGTGATCTGGGATCTCGTCACTTATATCGGTAAGATCAGCAACGAGCCGAGCCACCAATGCGGCCGCACCTTTTCTGCGAATCTGCCATCGCCCGAGGTCGAGCAAGTCCCGAGCGAGCAGGTCTCCACGACCGATCCCTGGTCTGCCACCAAGTCTTTCAATTTCGGCCAGAAGCCCTGACCGGCCGAGCGGAGCAGCAATGGCAAATCCGATCGCGAAATTGCTGGTCACTGCACTGCTGGCCACGACAGGCGCCGCCTGCAACGCTGCGGGCCCGGACAATTTCATGGGCGACGCGCGCCGTGGCGCCGACCTCGTCAAGCAGTACCACTGCGGCGGCTGTCACGATATTCCTGGTATCGCCGGCGCCGAAGGCAATGTCGGCCCACCCTTGCATCGGATCGGCACGCGAAGCTACATCGCCGGCTACATCCAGAACTCGCCAGACAACATGGCCGACTGGATCGAGGATCCACAGCGGGCGTTGCCGGGCAATGCCATGCCGCGAATGGGCATCCCGCAGAAGGACGCGCGGGACATCGCGGCGTTTCTCTATACGCTGAAGTGACCATCATGACATCGACGCATCGTTCAACGAACTGGTTCCGTGAGGCGCCATTGCTGGCCATCACCATTGTGGTCGTCGCCATCACGGGATTGGGCCTCCTGGCTGGCGGTGCCTGGCTCGCGGCCCTGGGTGGCTCGGTCTATTATCTGATCGCGGGCATCATGCTTCTGCTCACGAGTTGGCTGCTCGCGCGCCGTCGCGCCGAGGCGCTCTGGACCTATGCCGCGCTGCTGGCGGGAACGATGGCCTGGGCGATCTGGGAAGTGGGTTTCGATTTCTGGTCGCTGGCGCCGCGCGGCGATGTGCTCGTGCCGCTTGGCCTGTGGCTGATGCTGCCCTTCATTGCCTCCCGCCTGGCGCCTCGCTTGCGCGTAGCGCGATGGGCGCTTGGCCTTGTGTTGATAGCCGCAGCCATCGTCGTCGGCATTTCCTTGACGAGTGATCGCCGCGATCTTGCCGGCACGATACCTGAGGGCGAAACAACCGGGGCCATCGCGGCTCCCGAACCGGACCAGCCCGCTGCCGCCGGGCAGAACTGGACGGCCTACGGCGGCAGCGCCTTCGGTACGCGCTTCTCGTCGCTGAGCCAGATCACCAAGGACAACGTCGAGAAGCTCAAGCTCGCTTGGGAATTCCGCACCGGTGACCACAAGGGCCCTGATGACCCTGACGAGATCACCAACCAGGCAACGCCGCTCAAGGTCGGGGATCTCCTCTACACCTGCTCACCGCACCAGATCGTGTTTGCGCTCGAAGCCGCGACCGGAAGATTGCGCTGGAAGTTTGACCCGCAGGTCCAGCACAACAAGGCGTTCCAGCACATGACCTGCCGCGGCGTATCCTATCACGCGACCATGCCCGGCGCGGTAACTGCCGACGGCACGCCGGCGCCGAGCGATTGTGCGGCGCGCATTTTCGTCCCGACCAACGACGGACGGATGTTCGCGCTCGATGCGCAGAGCGGCTCGCCTTGCCAGAGTTTTGGCAACCAGGGACAGATCGATCTCAAGCAAGGCAGCGAGATCCAGACGCTCGGCTTTTACGAGGGCACCTCGCCGCCCGTCGTCACGGACAAGGTGCTGATCGTCGGCGGCGCGGTGATCGACAACTATTCCGATCGCGTGCCGTCGGGCGTGATACGCGGCTTCGACATCTATTCCGGACGGTTGATCTGGGCGTTCGATGCCGGCAACTCCGATCCGAACGAAATGCCTTCGGCCTCGCATCATTTTACAGCCGGTTCACCCAATTCGTGGAGCATTTCGGCGGTCGACGAGAAGCTCGGGCTCGTCTATGTCCCGCTCGGCTCGAGCTCTCCGGATATCTGGGGCGGCGGCCGTTCGCCTGAAAACGAGCGCTACGATTCGGCATTGATTGCGCTCGATGTCTCGACCGGAAAACTGCGTTGGTCGTTCCAGAATGTGCACCACGATCTCTGGGACATGGATATGCCGTCACAGCCCAGTCTGGTCGATTTGCACTCTAACGGCGGCGTGACGCCTGCGATCTACATCCCGGCCAAGACCGGCGACATCTTCGTGCTCGACCGCCGCGACGGGCGTCAGTTGGTGCCCGCACCGGAGAAGCCGGTGCCGCAGGGCGCCGCGAATGGAGATCGGCTATCGCCGACCCAGCCTTTTTCGGAATTGAGCTTCCGCCCCTCCGGCAAACTCACGGACGCGCAGATGTGGGGCAGCACGATGTTCGACCAGCTCGCCTGCCGGATCAAGTTCAAGCGCCTGCGCTATGAGGGGCCGTTCACGCCGCCGTCTGAACAAGGCACGCTGGTGTTTCCCGGAGACTTCGGCATGTTCGAATGGGGCGGCATCGCCGTCGATCCACAACGCCAGATCGCGATCGCGAACCCTCAATCGATTCCCTTCGTCTCGCGGCTCGTGGCGCGCGGGAAGGACAATCCGGCCGCGCCGAATGCGGCGCATCCACCAGGAACCGAGCTGGGTGTGCAGCCGATGTACGGCGCCCCCTACGGCGTTGATCTCGGCATTTTCCTCTCACCGCTCGGCATCCCCTGCCTTGCTCCGCCATGGGGCAACATCGCAGCGATCGATCTGAGGTCGCACAAAGTGGCCTGGCAACATCGCATCGGCACGATCCGCGATCAGGCCCCGCTGCCGCTGCCATTCAAGCTCGGCGTTCCCATGCTGGGCGGTCCGATCGTCACCGCGGGCGGCGTCATCTTCATCACGGGAACGATGGATGACTATATCCGCGCGTTCGACGTTCGCGATGGCAGACAGCTTTGGCAGGACCGCCTTCCTGCCGGCGGCCAGTCGACGCCGATGACCTATGAGGCCGGCGCCAAGCAATACGTCGTCACGGTCGACGGCGGCCACGGCTCGTTCGGAACTAAACTCGGCGATTACGTGCGGGCCTACGCGCTGCCCTGATCTGCCTCGGCAGGACTTGTTTGTGCTTGGCGACGCCTTGTCCGGATCTGCCGGCGCGACGCGCAACTGCTGAAGCCAGGAGAGCCACGCCCGCAGCTAGTCCCAGTACCGCGAGCCCCTGACTGATGACATCGGCAGGTGGAAGCTGCTTGCGTGACAGCCAACCGCCATCGACCGCCGTGCCCTGCGGACCAGCTTCGATCATGGTGCCCTCACTGCTCTTTGCGGGGCGCGCGCGCGACAGCAGGTAGCGGAAGGCGGCCCCCACCATGTTCTCGGTAATCTGCGGAGCCATCGCGTAGGCAATTTGGCCGGCACGAGCCGGCCAGCCCACGGCGACTTCGTCACGGGGTGCGCGAACGAGGCTCACGAACGTCTCGGCAACGTCCTCCGCCTGATACAGCAGCGGACCGGGATCGAGCGTTCGGCCGGACATGTTGGCGCCGTGGACGAAGCCCGGCGTGTCGACCATGGCCGGGAAGACACCGCAGACATGGATGTTGCGGTGAGCCCTGAGCTCCTGACGCAGGCTCGCGGTGAAGCCCCGCAGGCCGAACTTGCTCGCGGTATAGGCCGCAGCAAAGGGCGTCGGCGCCCAGCCGCCGAGCGAGACGTTGTTGATCAGGATGCCGCGGTTCTGGCGGAGAAAGATTGGAAGCACCGCGAAAGCGCCATGCATGGTGCCGAGGAGATTGACCTCGATCGTTCGGCGATGAAGCGCGATATCCGCGTCCTGATAGGCCCCGAAAACGCCGGTGCCGGCGTTGTTGATCCAGACGTCGATGCCGCCGAACGCGTCTTCGGCCTCTCGGGCCAGTCGCTGCACCGCCTCTGCATCGGTGACATCGGTCGGGATCGCCAATGCGCGGCCTCCGAGCGCCTCGCATTCGGCGGCGAGGCTCGTCAGGACTTCAGCACGGCGTGCCGCCAGGACCACGCTTGCGCCCTTGCCGGCGAAGGCCAGCGCCGTAGCACGCCCGATTCCGCTCGAGGCACCGGTTATGACGACGCGCGTGCCAGTCATTTGCCGCGGCTCAGATCCGGAGCCGCCCGCCGGAAGCAGCCAGTGCAGGGATCGCCGAAGGCGCTCGGTTCCGTTCGCTTCGAACCACTCGCCGTGCGCGAAAATCACCCTCTCCGGCGACAGCCGTACAAGCCGCTCGGCTGCGGACCGCACGGAGCGGCCGCCGAGGCGCAGCAGCAGCCGCAAATAGACCGGCGCCGTACCGTTCGGCTTGGAGATGCCGAGGAGGTTTGCCGCGGCCTCGTTTGGCGCGCTGAGATCATTGGGATCGAGATTTTGCACGAGATCCGTCAGGATCAGTGTCCGGCTGCGCTTGTCGAACAGCTCGATCTCGGAGAACATCGGAGCGTTCACCGAGACGGCTTCGAGGTCGGCCCTCCATTCCTCAGGCATCGCGTCTCCAAGCTCGCGGTCGATGCGGATGCGTGCCGCTCGGACTTGCCTGCGCGCCGAAAGGCCGCGCGCCGCGAAAATCGTCACCTGCGGCAGCTCCCTCTGCCACTCGGACAGGAACATCCAGTGCGCGATATTCGGCGCGAGCAAATACTTTATCGCGCCTAGCCGCTCCAACTCACCGCGGAGGGCCGGCGAATATCTCACCGGCGAATGCAGCACGAGATCGCCGTTCGACAGCCGAATGACGGTCATGCGCACCGGGAGTTTCAGACCGGCGGCGCTGATCGGCGCGTCGTCCACGACCCAGATATCGTCCGTCGCTCGCGACAGACGGGCCGTCGACAACGTGGAGTCGGAACTTTGCATGAGCGTCTTCCATCACAAGGCGTTTGCTCAAGCTTCGGGAGCGACGCTCGTTCCTCGCTAGGAGGCCCGAGCCTGCTTGCGGGCGTTGCGTCGGCGACGGCGCGCCGCGAGCCGTCCTCGCCCTCTCTCCGCCGGAATGTGTCGCGAGATCGCCGGTGCGAGCTCCGGCTCTGAGGGAGGTTGTTGGGCGGCAATCGGGGCTTGGTCCGGACGAGCTTCCATCAGATCAAGTACCGCGCGGCCCTTGTCCGTGATCCGCCACCCGCCATTTGTCCGATCGATCAGCCCTTGCGAAAAGATGTCCAGCCCCGGCACCCGCCCGGCAAGCCGCCGGGTGCGCTCGGTCCAGTCGCGACCGCTGGTCGCTAGAATGGCCATATCCCGCTTGAGATCCTCCATGACGGCGAACCCATCCGGGTAGCTCACCAGGATCTTGAGGACCGTCACTTGGAAATTCACCCCCGCCCCCACATGACCGTCGTCACATCGTCGGGACTTCTGAGAGAGCATTGCGGGCCGCTTGTTTGAGGCAATCCGCAGAGATGTCACCCCTGCTTGCAGTCTCCAGAAGCTTCGAGGCTACGCGGGTCCTGGCGCCGATCTCACAGCGTGGAACACCTTCACACACCTCATCGAGAACGGTGCGCAACAACGCCTTGGTCGCGGTATCGATCATGGAAAGCCCCAGCGGAAAGGTTCAGGGTAGAGCAACGGCTCCGGCCTGTGATTCAACATTGTTAATGATTTGAGAAATTCACGGGTCTGGCCACCCACCACCCTGGCGGTCTCGGGGTTGCCGAGTGCGCGACCTTCCTGCCTGGCATTGTGCGCGAGGTCGTGGAACCTCCCTCGCCAGCGGGCGGGCCGGATATTCCGACGGCGCAAGACCTGTCTCCGTCGATCGCGAGAATCGGATCATCCAGATCGCCCCCCGTGAAAACCATCACGCGCCTGCGGCGGATCACTCCGGGCCTGGTCTTTCAGCGGATCGCTAGGCGTGCCAGTCAGCATGGGTGATAGCAAACCGCGCAGTTTCGCGTCCTCGCGACGCGTTTCGCCCGAGCTTTGCTTGGTCATTCCACCCTCTTGTCCAAGAGGGCGCAGGGAAGGCCGGGTGCCGGCTGGCACCCGCGGTC
>NZ_JBEPQF010000034.1:0-75782 GCF_040547695.1 Bradyrhizobium sp. JR4.3
CTTTCCACGGCATCTACACCTCCCGCAGAACAAAAGCGGAAAGTGTAACCCATGTGTCCGGTACGAACTGTCACCTATGTCTCGGGTCGCTCAGGGACTGCGGTGCGGATGGCCTTCGCCACAAACCCGAACCGCTCCGCGATACCACGAGTATTCCCATTCGCGAACGACCAAAATCCGTAAAAGTCGCCACAAAAACATCAAATGAAACATAGCCGCCGTCCGTTCAAAATTGAAGTGGACCCCATCCGCGGGGCCCGGGGGACCAATCTGTTAGTTGGATTCTTGGCCGCTCCGATCTCCTGATATCACGCTGCGAACAGCGCCGTCTGCTGTTGTTGCGGCTGTGGGCATGTGGGCGACGCGGCAGCGTTGTCCAAGCGCAGCGTCATGTCCACAGCCAGACCCGGCGGCCATGCCTTCGTGCCACACCGTCATCGGCGTGGCCAGGGCTTGGTGGGGGCGCACGGTGTTGTAAAACGCGAGCCATGAAGCGACCCCGGCATGAGCCTCGCGGCCGTCGGCGTAGCCTTTGAGGTAGATATCCTCATGCTTGAGCGAGCGCCATAGTCGCTCGATGAACACATTGTCCATCCAACGGCCACGACCGTCCATCGAGATGCGAATGCCGGCTGCCGCCAGCATGCCGGTGAAGGCCGCGCTGGTGAACTGGCTACCCTGGTCGGTGTTGAAGATCTCCGGGATGCCGAAGCGAACGAGCGCCTCCTCGAGCGCGTCGCGGCAGAACGAGACGTCCATGGTGTTCGACAGCCGCCACGCCAGCACCGCCCGGCTCGCCCAGTCTATGATCGCCACGAGATAGAGGAAGCCGCGGCCGATCGGGATATACGTGATGTCCGCACACCAGACCTGGTTCGGCCGCTCGATCGCAAGACCGCGCAGCAGAGAGGGAAAATCTTGTGCTCCGGCGCCGGCTTCGTGGTGCGCGGCTTCGGCCCGAGCGCCGCAATCCCGATAGTGCGCATCAGCCGCTGCACCCGTTTGCGGTTGATCCGCATGGACCTCGGCCCGCAGCATCGCCGTCATCCGCCGGAAGCCAAAAACGGCCAGGTGTGAACAGCTCGTCGATCCGCCGGAACAGCGCCGGATCGTCATCATCATTCAAGGCAGGTCGCAGCCGATAGATGCCGGAGCGGGCGAGTCCGAGCAGCTGGCACTGCCGGCGAACCGACAGTTCACTATGGCCGCGGTCAACGAGCGCGCGGCGGTCCGGGGTGCTCATCTTCCGGACCTCTTCGCTAAAAAATCCCGCTCCACAATCAACTGGCCGATCTTGGCGTGCAGCTTCTCGATCTCGCGCCCGTAGCCGGCTCCGGCATCGCCGCTGCCGCTTCAAAGGCCCGCGTAGCCTGCTCCAGCAGCTGCTTCTTCCAGGCATAAATCTGGTTCGGATGAACCTGGTAACGCTGCGCCAGATCAGCCACCGTCGCATGCTCGCGCAACGCCTCCAGCGCGATCTTCGCCTTCAGCGCCGCGTCAATCTTCCGTCTCGTCCTCTGCGTCATTCTCCGCTCCGTCTGTTGCGACGGAACGGCCCAAAATCCACTTAGTCAACCGGTCCGATTTTCGGGGTCCACTTCAAAATGTCGCAGACGCCTTCGGCGAGACTGTATCGTCGAACACTGCGGCTCTGGGAGCGCCCAAGCTTGCGTGGACCATTTCCCAAATCGAAAAACCATCGAACGTACCAAGCTGGGCGGTAAATCCGGCACATGGAACCAGGCGGGGCTTGCCGTAGCGCGGTGAATACGGGAGCGACTTGCCAAGGCTAACGCGAAATATTTTTCGGGTTAATTTATTTAATTGTTGTTATCATGTATTAAATGGCTTAGTTTTTATTTTGATATCGGGGTCCGACCCTGCCCTGCAGTGGCCAATCGTAACGGCAAAAGAGGTGTGCGTGACCATCCAGGATAGACTGGTTTCGGCCTGCTGGGGCCCTGGCTTCGATCATCTCGAGCTGGGTTCATCGCAGAATAGGTCAGCTTCTTCCGTCGGGTGCGAGCAGGCGATCGGCCTCAGCCATCGGCCGCCGAATGAGCAGATCGGTAAGTCCATTTAAGGCAGGGAGTGGTTGGTGAGCCGCGGCATTTACGGGGTTTCATCGCAATCGGCGTATCATCGTAGCGCCGACATGGTGATCGCCGCGTCGAATCCGCAATCGAGCCGTGCGAACACGCTCGTCGTCTGGTTGGTTCTGATCGGCCTCATTATCCCTGCAGCCGAAGTTCAGGTTTATATCGCCGGCGCCAAATTCACGGTCGCACGGTTGGCCATCATCCCGCTCGTTCTTCCTGCGCTTTTCATGTTGTTTGGGCGAACTCGTCGGTTCGTGTTGTCCGATCTTTTCGTGTGGGCTACGGCAATGTGGATTGTGGCCGCAGCTGTTTATGTAAATGGCTCGGAAGCGCTGTCTTCGGCGGGCGCGCAAGCCATCGAGATTATTGGCGGCTATATGGTGGCGCGCGCATATTTTTTTGGTCCCAACGGCCTGCAAGGCTTCTTGAGCGTGCTGAAAGTATTCACGTTAGCCGCGATTGTGCTCGCGATGGCAGACTTCGCCTCTGGACGACTGGTCACCCACGGTCTCTTCAGCTCGCTCCTGGGCGTTCCAGCGATCGTAAACCAGGCCAGGATGGGGACTATACGAGCCGCCTCCACATTCGATCATGCGATATTGTTTGGCGCATTCTGCGCGGTGGTCGCGGCGATGCTGCTCTACTCCGAGACCAACGTAGTCAGGCGCATCTTGTGGGTTGGGTTCTGTTTCTTCGGCGTTATGCTGTCGCTGTCGTCATCCAGCCTGATGGGATTCGCGATCATGTTAGGCACGTACTCGTACGGTGCATTGACGAAGCAATTTCCGTGGCGATGGTGGGTGTGCTGGATCGTCTTGGCGATATTCGTGCTGGCGGTGATGGGTGTCATCAATAATCCGCTGGGCTGGATTCTTTCGCACCTGACGTTGGAGCCTGAATCGGGATATTTTCGCCTTCTTGAGTGGAACTCGGCATTCTTCCAGATATCTCAATCACCATGGACCGGATATGCGTTTTTCGACTTCGGTACAGTCGAATTACATTCTATCGATTGTGTCTGGCTCGCGTTGTCCTTGAGGTACGGACTCCCGGTGATTGTATTTCTATTCCTGGCAAATGTAACTTCGGTGTTGCCGGTCAAAAATTCCAGGAATCGGACCGGAGATCCGTACATGACCAAGATGAGCACTGCATTCTCTCTCATCCTGGTGATGTTCATGTTTATCGGGCTTACCGTTCATTATTGGAACTACATGTGGATTTTTTGGGGGGTATGCATCGGCATACGCGCTTCGCTTCGAGAATATTCGATGGGCGCCGCCGCTCAACCAGTTAGGTATTCTCGATCAATGCCGAATGAAAGTGCGAATGGCCGATACCGCTCACCCGCACAAGCTTAACTGGAGAGCATGATGATTGCTGAGAAACTGGATAAGATGAATGTCGTCACCAGCGTTCGAGAAGGTGACTCGCCCGATGTTGCGTTGCGCGAAGTGCGCGAGTTTATCGCCGACAAGTGTCGCGGAAAGTCCGTCCGGATTTACGAGGCCGGCGGCGGATCGCTATCGGTATTGCCGTTATCATCGATGAACAAGCCTACTATTTCTGTCGTTGACATCGACGAAGTCCAGCTTCGCCACAATAGCTACGCCAACAATAAGATTCTCGGCGATATACAGACCTATGTGTTCCCTCCCAACAGTTTCGATCTCGTGGTCTGCTACAACGTCATTGAACATTTGCCGGCAGTCGATCAGGCGATCAAACAGTTTCATCACGCCCTTGCGCCGGGAGGTCTTGTTTTTATTGGTGCTCCAAATCCCCGATCATTCTTTGGTCTTGTGACAAAGTATTCGCCGCACTGGTTTCACGTCTGGTTCTATCGCGCCATCTTGCGACACAAGAACGCGGGCAAGCCGGGTCACCTGCCGTTCAAGACCTTTTATCACCCCATCGTCTCACCAAAAGCGCTGTTGAAGTTTTGTGAACAGGCCGGCTTCAAACCGATCTATTTCAATTTGTATATTGGAAGCAATTATGCGACCCTGCGGCAGACGAGGCCTTTCATCGGCTCGCTGGTGACGGCGGCAGTGGGCCTGATGAACGCGCTGACGTTTAACCGGTTTAAGCTTGCACATGGCGACTACCACGTGGTGTTGCAGAAAACGGCCTAAGCGCGAGCGCCGCAGTACGCAAATAGAGCGGGGCGCGCGCTAGACTAGGTCTCGCCCAGTTTGCCGGTGGCCGGCCTTGTGTCTGCGTTGATCCTCGGAGAGTAGCCCCGGATCCATTCTCGGCGCTCGGACCAGAGCGTGGCCCAGCCATCGGCCTTTGGCTGATTTGACCTCGGTCCGACTTTGGCGAGTAGGGCACGTAAGCCCACGCCTGCGATAAGTTCCAGGAGAACGAGATGTTGACGCCAACCGGAGAAATGGTCGCGCATAAGCGTCGCCTTGCCCTTGAAAAGCAATAGCAGCTTGTCGGCCCGGGTCGCGGAAGCCTTGCCGACGTCGTGCACGATGCAGGATTCGGGGCAAATGATAGGCCGAAACCCGGCCCGGCGAGCGCGAAAGGCGAGATCGGCATCCTCGCCATACATGAAGTAACGCTCGTCGAAGCCATTTAGCTCTTGCCAGACATTGTGGGGTGCCAGTAGTAGACAGCCGGTGACGATGCCGACCTCTCGAACGGTATCGCGACGCCAGTCGGCCATGGACTCGGGATCGAACCACGGTGAGTGACGAAAGGCCGTGGTTAGGCCGAGAGCGAAGCAGGTCATGCTCCAGACCGTAGGGAGCGCCCAGCAGGAGGACAGTTCGAGCGTACCGTCGCGCTTCACGGCACGCCCACCGTATAGCCCGTGCCCTGGACGCAGGCGGGCGAATTGCACCAAGCGCTCGATTGCACGGTCGAGCACGACCGTATCGGGGTTCAGTAAGAGTAAGAATTCAGCGCTCGCCCGAGTCGCAGCAAGGTTTACTCCCCGTGCGAAGCCGAGATTTTCTTTAGCTTCGATCAATTCGACTTCGGGGAAACGCGAGCGGATCAAATCTACCGAACGGTCGACTGAACCATTATCGACCACGATCACTTGCTGCTTGAGCGAGCCTCGCTGGTCGTACAAGGTTTGCAGGCATTCACCGAGCAAATGCTCGGTATTATAGGACACAATGAGGACGGCGACGTCGGCGGGCGCGGTGGTCAAGTGAGCGATCCTGCGGGTTTCGGACGTGGTTTGATCGGACGGGCAGGTACACCTCCGCAGATCATGTTTGCCGGGAGGTCGCGTGTCACCACTGATCCGGCACCGACGATGCAGCCTTCCCCTAATGTAACGCCCGCAGTAACAACTGCGTTGGCACCGATCCATACACCGTTGCCGATCACGACATCACGCTCGTTTTTGGGCTGGAAAGCCGGCGGGGTGCCTTCTTCCAAACCGTAATCCGACGCGGTGACAACGGCTCCGGGTCCGATCATGACGTCATCGCCAAGTGTTATGCGACCGGTCGCATTGCCCGCCCAGAGGCAAACCCGCTCGCCGACGTGGCACCGGTTTCCAAGGCTAATTCGCTCTCCGTTCGCGATCGACACATTGGGCCCGAAGACCTGGCCGGTCCCCATGGTCATCTTTCGCTTCTCCCGAACATGCGAGTAATTATAGTAATGGAGGATGCGCAACGAATGCAGCCACGTCATCGGGTCCAGCATCGATCTGGCCCCGTTGGCCATCTTGAAAAAAATGCCCGGCATTGGCTGCTCCTCTGCTACCGGCAGCTTGGGCACGGGAGCGGTGCGGCTGGTTTCGTCACGCTCCCACGCACGATCGCCCCGCAATTCCTTACAAGCGGCAGCGAAGGTTGCTGCCTTCGCTACGGCGGCAAAGACCATCAGATCCCATAGGCTCGCTCGTCGTTGCCGCAGCAGTTCGAAAAGGGACATGCGGCGTGCGCGACCGGGCAACTGGCCGAACCGTTTATCGAGTTCGCGCTGTCCGATCAGCGTGCGGGTACGTCGCTTGATGAGCCCTGCGAACGTGCGCGGCGGTCGCACGAGGAACTGGTGCGAATTCGCAGTTACGCGTTCGGGAGTCTCGAACAGGTCGTGCACGTATTGGTCGTCATTGGTGATATCGGGAAACGCACCAAGGCGAGCATGGCCGGCTGCGGATAACACGTATATGCCGGAGCCAACGAGATTGTCGGTGAACCAGGGCAGTTCACACCATATGCGGTAGAAGGATCGAACAATGGCTGGACATCCCTGGAAATCCATCACGGCCCGCGGCGCTCCAACCAAGGCGCCGGTGCGCTCCAACTCGGCCGCCACGGCCCGGATGGCGGCAGCGCCTATCGTGATATCTGCGTCCAAATATGCGCGGGGAAGGGCAGTTGCGGCGGCGTCGCCGGCATTGAGGGCAGCGTGCTTCGAGGCTTCGACAATCTCAACGACGCGAACCGGATCGCCGTAGCTGCGCGCGATTTCAATGGTACGATCGGTGCAGCCATTGGCGGCGACGATAACTTCCAGTTCAGCGGGGTCGGCATCCGCCAATAAAGCGTCGAGGCAACGCCTTAGCACGTTTTCCTCGTTATGGGCCGGGATGATGACACTGAACGCAGACGCCGACTTCGGCAGCTTGTCGGCAGTGTGGTCGGTCATACTTTCGTCGCGAGCGGATGGCCGTTCCTGTGTTGAAGATAGGTCGCCAGGACTCACACTAGGCCCCCGTTTGGTCACTTCGAATGATTTCACCACAAATAACCTGCGAGATCCCTGTTCACGCAACTCGATTGGCTGCTCTAAAATTGGTCGAAAAATGCAATACAGTCAATTGCTTAGGTTGTGATAGAAGAGAGTAGTTTAGTTATTCAATTCGACATTGTCAAAACATCGAAGGTTTAACATTGCCCTTGTTCAAGCTTACTTGGATATCGTTGTTGTTACCATACAGTGTGCCGCCACTTCCGAAACACAATTTAATTGGTAGGTGGGTTGGTAACCTTATCGGCAGGATGACTGCCGGCGCAGCGAGATCGACAGAACATGACGATAGTCTCACCCTTGAGTGCCGGCGAACCCGCCCCTTGGTTTTCCGCGAAGACCGGAACCAACGATTCCGAAGCGGCCACCTTTGACGAACTTGCCGGCCGCTACATTGTGCTGTTCTTCTTTGGCTCTGCCGCTCGGCCTGGCATCGCTGGAGGGCTGGACTCGCTTGGTCGTCGCAACGATCTGTTCGACGCAAAGCGCGCATTGTTGGTCGGTATCAGCAACGATCCCAGCGACTTCAGTCAAGGACGGTTGCAGCAGCATGGTTCGGGGCAGCTTTTCCTCCTTGACCCGAGCGGAGTTGTCGCGCGGCAATATGTTTCGGCAGACTCAGTCACGGGGCCGGTCCATATGGCAATAAGGCCAGTCGCCTTCCTGTTGAGTCCCGCCCTGCAGATCATCGAAATCATCCCTATGGCTGAGCCGACAGCTTTTGCCGGACGGATCACGTCACGGCTGGAGGGCCTTTTGGCCGGCCCGGCCGGTTTGCAGAGCGCCCCGGTGCTGGTGGTGCCCCAAATATTCGACCGCGCGTTCTGCAACAAACTGATCGAGCTCTATGAGGCGGCGGGCGGGCGCGAGATCGGCTCGATAGAGAATGCCGGTACGGTCGTCGAGCAATTTGACCCCAAATTCAGAAAACGGCTTGATTGGCATATCTCCGACGAACCGGCGCTGCTCCGGACAAGGCAGTTGCTTGGCCGTCGGTTGTTGCCGATGGTCTATCGTGCGTTTCAATTCCGGACCACCCGTATCGAGCGATACCTCGTAGGGTGTTATGATGCGCAAACGGGCGGATATTTTCGGCCGCACCGCGACAACACGGCGCCTATCGTGGCTCACCGCCGTTTTGCCGTAACGATAAACCTGAACGATGGTTACGATGGCGGTTATCTTTCCTTCCCCGAATTTGGACATCAGACCTATCGTGCTTCGCCGGGTGACGCGATCGTATTCTCGTGCTCGCTGTTGCATGAGGTAACGCCGGTGAAGCGCAATCGTCGTTATGCGTTCTTGTCCTTTTTTTACGACGAGCAGTCTCAACAGATGCGTGACGAGTTCAGGAAGCAGTGGGTCGAGTCTCAGAAATCCGCCGCCGGTTAGCGGGCGCCACCTTTCTTGGTGGAAGGGCGTATCGTCAACTGAAGTGATGAGGGCGTCGCCAGCGATCGAGCGGTTAGCCCCGCACCAGCACGCGCCTCAAATGGTCCTCGGTAAGGTACCAGGTGAATGTCCGCGGTCTTGGAGCAATTCCGCGAGTAAAGTACCCCTGCCGGTAGTCGTAGGGTCGATAGTGCCAACCACCGAGAAGCGTATCAACTTCGGGCGTTGCAAAGGCTAACATAAGCGCGGGCCGATATTGCTCGATAGTCGCCCGAGAGCCTTTCAGGATATCGAACTCGGCTCCCTGCGCATGCACTTTGACGAGGCAAGGGGTCAAGGCGAGTGAATCCAGGGTTCGGCACTCAACTGGGTGTTCCTTGACCGAAAGCTTCGCTTCATTGAAGATCAGCATGCGGCCAGGATCGCGAAGCCATTCCGTGGCGTCCTTGTAATTGGTGGCGGACATTCCGTCGCAGTCCCATTGCCCGTACTTCGGGACAAAGAAGGTCAATACACCAGACGCGGCGCCTAGGGCGTATCTATATGTGGTGACCCTTGAGTCGTGACCGTATCGTGCTTCAAGGTGGGTAGCGCATTGAGGCTCGGGTTCGAAAGCAACTATCCGTGACGCTGGAGCGAGCCGCTTGAATGCTTCGATGCTCTGGCCGCGGTTGGCCCCGATATCCACGATTAGACCATTACCGAGCGAGAGTCCGGGAATGCCTCCAAATTCGGGCTTCGCGAAGTAGGGGGCAGTGAAGTCCTTTGCAGCGAACCTGACCGCGGCCAGGCCGGGAATGCTGGCATAGAGGAAGCGTGCGAGCGCCTTTGCATTCATCATTTCGGTCCGGCGGCAATATTTAATTGATGATAATGTCGGGGGCGCTCAAACAAAAGGGGAGATTATGATTTGCCAATACGTTTCGGGCTTGTAGCTAGCGGTAATGTAGGCGAATATTAGCGAGAGCAAGCGGCGGCCGATGACCATTAGTCGGCGGGACGGATCTAAGGGTCTCTGCCGCGTCATCTTGGTGACGAGGTTATTAATTATCGCCTGCGAGGCGGCGGCGGAAAACGATTATCATGCGAAGCATTTCCTTGTTCCGGGCACCGGAGGCGGCGGTGGTGGGTACGAAGAGTATCGCGGAAGTCACGCTTCGGCTCCTGACGCATCACGCCCGGGAAGCTTCCTTGCGACGCTTGGGGGGCGTGCTGGCAGGGGTTAAGGGTGAAACGGGCCAGTCGACCTGGCACCGGAGGCCGTTATGAGGCGCCCGAGTTACCTATTGCGCTTGCATCAATTGGCGTTTTGCCTGTGTAGCCCATTTCTCCTGATTTCTGGAGTTGCAAGTGCGCCGGTCTCCGCCGACCCAGTAGCGAATGACAAGGGCGCGGCTGTCCCAGCTGCTGGTTCGTCTGAAAAGGAAAGTTGGCCGGATGCAACAAATACCGGTGTGCCGGCGGGTGTAACGTTGCGGCCTTCGGGCAAGCTAGTTGTGAGCGAGGCAGGCGCAGTGATCTCTGGTCTCAACATTCAGGGCACTGTAACCATCGAAGCACCGAATGTGACGCTGGAGAACTGCAAGGTCACGTCCGACAGCTACTGGATTGTCAATACTAACGGACAGACGGGGGCGGTCGTCCAGAATTGCGAAATCAACGGTCTCGGCGGCACATCCGGCAACGTCGGAATCAATGGCCAGGGCAGGTTTGTCGGCAACAACATCTATAATGTTGAAAATGGCATCAACGTAGCGGGCAGCAATTCCGGAAGTACGGTCATTCAGAACAACTATATCCACGACATGAAGGCGGCCGGATCGCCCCATTATGATGGCATCCAGATCGACGGCGGCGTGTCCAACGTAACCATCGAGCACAACACGGTCATCAATGAAAATGGATCGGTCTCCGCTATCATGATCGACAACTATTGGGGGCCGATCTCCAATATCAGTGTCGACAACAACCTGCTCGTGGGCGGCGGCTTCACGGTCTACAATTCGGCGCAATTCGACGGCGGTCCGGTGACGGGCGTTTCCTTCACAAATAACCGATTGGGCAAAGGCAGTTATGGATATAGAGCATTTACGAAGACCAATACTGTGTGGCGGGGAAACGTCGATCATATCACAGGCCGAGACCTCGGATCGAAATAGGGGCGTGCGGAGAGCGTGCACAAAAGCTTTGCTCGATCAGCAGGCACCTGCGTTGCATCGATAGCGGAAATATCGTTGGGCATGCTTGGTCCAGAGCATTCCTCCTGATCAGTGCGCCAGTCCCTCATGCGCTGGTGTCAGCTCTGCGCCGGAACCAAAACGAGCCCGGTTCTCGCCATGGTTCTTTCATCAGAATTGGACAGGCATCGTGCAACTTTTCTAGATGATTGTGAGCAAGCCAATTGAGAGCGCTTATCACTTCAAAGCATGAATTGAAGCTCAGGAAAGCCTCCAGGAGATATTGCTCGTTCCACATCCAACGGTCACGCAGCAACCATTCGGAGGGATAGTCGCAGGGCGTGAAGATATCATGGACATGAACGATCACATTGGGCCGTAGCAAGCCAAGCAGATGCAGGTATTCATACAAGACGTCGCCTTGCGGTCGAATAATATGAGATGAGTCGATAAACAGAATGTCATTTTCTGCCAGATCTTCAAAATGGCTGGTCGGGCAACATTCAACTCTTTTGCGCACGACATTCACCCCGATGGATTCAAGCCACGGCTGTTCGAAGGGCTCGATGCAGATATGTTCGCACCTATAGTCCCGGTCCTCTTTCCCGTTTTTTTCGATAGCGAGCCGAGCCATTAGAGTCGAATTTCCACTACCGACCTCAACGATACGGCGCGGCTTGAAGTGGCGTATCATGTTGTAAAGGAATTCGGCATCCCCTGGCTCAAATGAGCGGTTATGGTACGCAAACTTGGTTTGACCCGTCTGTTTAATGGGAATGGCGAGTAGTTCATCGCGGTATCTAAATTGGTTTATCAGGTCGAACTGACCCTGTTCGTTCAAATTTAGCCCGGTGATTTGTCGCGGCAAGCGAAGATCGCGTTTTAGATCCCCAGGAAAAACGATCGGTTCATAGTAGTGATGCCGGACGACGGCGACCTGGAACTTGTCGAGAATAGATCGGGATAGGGGAGCGCGCTGACGAAGGCGAGCCAAACCCGACGCAAGCGGCGCTAGGATCAACACGGCCGGAGCCAAAATAATATCGATGAATTTGAATAATGTTTCGCGCAAATGCTTCATTGATCAATATTTCCTGCGACCGGTGTAACCCGTGGGACATGCAGCCTAAGAGAGTTTAGTATTATGCGGCGCGGATCGCGAACTGACAACTACCTGCTTGGCCCGAGCGTGGTCGTCAACTTGCGTGCACAGACCCCCTCCGCTGTGATGACTACAAAAATGTCTGTTTGATTCGGTTTTCGATGCTGCGGTCGATAATAATAAGCTGATTGGCGGCGACTACACGGTATCTTCCGACAGGCAGTTCAGGGATGCGACGATTAGGTTGCTTCGTTAATAACGGATTGGCAAGGGGCTAGCGGCCTCCGTCCTTTGAGGAAGGACACCGGGCTAGCGCGGTAATGTTAATAATGATGTCACGGGCAAGCCACTCTGCCGAAATTGCCGCTCGGCCACTGAAGGCTCGCGCCCGTCCGACGGAGCTTCTGCCGGGTCAGGGTGCATAATCAAATAATCAGATAGGTTGCAACATGTCGCATCAGTCGATTTGGCGGCGCGCTCGCGGTTGGGCAACGCCCTGCTGAAATTGCATATTATCGTCATTTGAGTAAGCATACGCCATGGACCGCGTAATTGACTCGAGCGCGCGTAGCGGCGAAGAGCTATGGATCAGGCAGCCTGGGCGGCTACGGGTGTTCCTGCGGTATCCGGGCCCAGGGCAGGATCTCGTGCAGACGGGTCTGACGCCGATTGCTTAAACATCAGATATCTCGACGGTTTTTCAAGAGTGTCCAACGCAGCCCGGTTGAAACAAAGTAACCGGTATGAGCTTCCACGTCCGCGATGATCAGCGGTCGCGTGCGTATCGTCGGCATCCAGTACTGGCGCAGCGCCTCGGCGGCCGCTGGGATTTCGAGGTAGGCGTTACGGAGAAAATCCTCGGTTTCGCGACCGCTTTGTGGCGGTCCAAGCAGTGGACGGTCCTGATCGTCGCGACAGTGCCGCAGGATGGGCAGCAGCAGGCCGTGATTGACGTTGTTGGCGTCGAGCAACGGCGCCCCTGACATCCTAAGCCGCCCTGGAGGCGGTCAAACGCACGATGCCTCGGCGCTGGTTTTTCTGATTTAATTACTGACTTTGGCGAAGGCTGCTGGAAAATGACCTTAGCCAAGCCGCGGTGTCGTCTCAAAAAAGCCTGCCGCCATCGACCATTTTCAAACCTACTACAGTGCAGTTTTGGTGCTGCCGATGTCGCTCGGGGACAAATTTAAGTTTGAGCGCGAGTCGAAGTGCCAGTTTCTGCTGAACCCATAAGGAGAAATGCTTTTGGCTACAACGACTCCAAACGGTGGATGGCCCGATGCGACGAACACGGGTTTACCCCCAGGCGTGACGCTTACGGCGTCGGGAAACCTCGTGATTACACAAGCCGGAACGGTGATTTCTGGTCTCAACATTCAGGGCACTGTAACTATCGAAGCACCGAATGTGACGCTGGAGAACTGCAAAATCACGTCCGACAGCTGGTTTATTGTCAATACCAATGACCAAGCGGGCGCGGTCGTCAAGAATTGCGAAATCAACGGTCTCGGCGGCACATCCGGCAACGTCGGAATCAATGGCGAGGGCACGTTTGTCGGCAACAACATCTATAATGTTGAAAACGGCATCAACGTAGCGGGCAGCAATTCCGGAAGTACGGTCATTCAGAACAACTATATCCACGACATGAAGGCGGCCGGATCGCCCCATTATGATGGCATCCAGATCGACGGCGGCGTGTCCAACGTAACCATCGAGCACAACACGGTCATCAATGAAAATGGATCGGTCTCCGCTATCATGATCGACAACTATTGGGGGCCGATCTCCAATATCAGTGTCGACAACAATCTGCTCGTGGGCGGCGGCTTCACGGTTTACAACGCCGACATATTCAGCGGAGGCTCAGTTACCGGGGTTTCGTTCACCAATAACCACATGGCGTCGGGTCAATACGGCTATACCTCCTTTTATACGACCAACCCGACCTACACCGGCAACGTCAATGACGGATCGACTTTGTTGGGGACGCTCAATACGTCGGCGAATGCCGGTACGTCGACGGGCTCGACTGGCTCAACTGGTTCGACTGCCCCAGCCGCACCCGTCATTTCCTCGTTCTCGGCCGACAGCGGCGTCGCCGGTGACGGCATCACGAACGACAATACCCTCGACCTCAAGGGCACCGCTGCTGCCGGCAGCACGGTCAAGATCTACGACGGCTCGACCCAGATCGGTTCGACGACTGCGACATCAACCGGGAGCTGGGATTACATCACCCAAGTTCTGACTGATGCGAAGCACACGCTGACGGCGACCGCGACCAACTCATCGGGCAAGACCAGCGCCACATCGGCCGCGCTGGCGGTGACCGTCGATACCAAGGTGGCGGCCCCGACGATCTCCAGCGATACCGTCAACAATGCCAATCAGGTGGTGGCGTCCGGGAATGCCGAGGCGAACAGCACGATCAAGGTGTATGACGGAACCATGCAGGTCGGTACCGCAACGACCAGCACAAGCGGGGCGTGGACAGTAACAACCGCTGCTCTGGCGGCCGGCGCACACGCTCTCACGGCGACGGCAACTGACGTCGCGGGCAACGTAAGCGCCGTGTCAGCGGCTTTTGATCCTATCATCGGATCTTCCGGCTCGTCCGGGTCGGGTACGTCCGGATCGGGCTCGTCGTCGCCAACGCCGACTCCTGGTAAGCTAATCGAGTCGGCTGGTGCGACAAGTCTCGTTGAGAGCGGCGGTAAATATTACCTCAACGGCAGCACGGGATCAGGCCCCTCGCTGAAGAATCACGGTATTGATTTTGTCGACGGGACAGATGGCACCTGGGCGCCGATTGGTGCGGAGAAGACGGCGACAGGCTATGAGGTGGTCTGGAAGGAGGCGAGCACCGGTCAGTACACGGCCTGGAACACCGACAACAACGGCAACTACGTTTCCCATGTCAGCGCCCTGACCGGCTCCACGTCGGGCGGCTCCGTGTCGGGTACGAACTCCGGCCTTAAATTGCTTGAGACCAGCTTTCACCAGGATCTCAACGGTGACGGGCAGATCGGTACTTCCAGTGCTTCCACACCGACGTCGCCAACGCCAACTCCTGATAAAGTAATCGAGGCGGCTGGTGCGACCAGTCTCGTTGAGAGTGGTGGCAAATTCTACCTCAACGGCAGCAGCGGATCGGGCTCCTCGCTGAAGAATCACGGGGTGGATTTTGTGGACGGGGCAGATGGCACCTGGGCACCGATTGGCGCGGAGAAGACGGCGACGGGTTATCTGGTTGCCTGGAAGGAGGCGAGTACCGGTCAGTACACGGCCTGGAACACCGACAGCAACGGCAACTACGTTTCCCACGTCAGCAGCCTGACCGGCTCCACGTCGGGCGGCTCCGTGTCGGGTACGGACTCCGGCCTTAAATCGCTCGAGACGAGCTTTCACCAGGATCTCAACGGTGACGGGCAGATCGGTGCTTCCAGCGTAGCTACGTCGTCCACGAGCACCAGTCAGGTCGTTCCTACTTCGAGTTCGACAGGCAGCAACATCCAGACGAGCACTTCAGGCAATGACGTCTTGGTTGGCACCAGCAAGGCCGATACTTTCTCGTTTGCTGCGAATTTCGGCAACGATGTCATCAAGAGCTTCACTGCCAGCGGTCCTGCGCACGACACGATCGAGTTCAGCAAAAGTGTGTTCGACAGTTTTGCGAGCGTTCTCTCCCACGCAGCCCAATCAGGCTCCGACGTCGTGATCGCGACGGGGAGCGACACGCTCACGCTGAAGAACACCAAGCTGGATGCGTTGAACAGCCACGACTTCCACTTCGCGTAAGGAGCGGGCCAACCACACAGACTAGTACTCAACAACTGCCTCGGGGATCTCTTGGGGGATCTCCCGAGGCATGTTTTAAGGGCGGGTGCCATGACTGACTTTGGACGGCGGGGGGTGATCCCCCCGTCTGCGAATCTTTATCGAATCCCACTTATGCATTTGGCGGGACTATGGTCGGCCGGACGACAGTGGGCGAATGACGCCGAACTGCGGACGCCGCAACTGATCGGCTGGGCAAGGCGCCCGGTCGAAGCCCTGCGGCAGCGGATATTCACTGGTCGACCCCGGTCGGCGGAGGACTATCACGAGCCGCAGTCGGAGATGTCGGCTTTCCTGCGGTCGTGCCGCCGGATTTTCTGGGCTCTCGCGGCCTTCAGCGGCATGAGCAATCTCCTTATGCTCACCGGCTCGTTTTTCATGCTGCAAGTCTATGATCGGGTGCTGCCCGGGCGCAGCATACCGACGCTGATCGCCTTGATGGTTTTGGCCACGGTTCTTTACCTGTTCCAGGGTGGGCTCGACCTCGTCAGGAGCAGGATCAGCGCCAGGGTCGGCCGGTATTTCGATGAAAGGCTCAGCGTTCGCATATTCGACGCGCTCGTTCGCCTGCCTTTGAAGACCAGAGCGGATGGCGATGGCTTGCAGCCGGTGCGGGATCTCGATCAGGTCCGCAGCTTCCTGTCGAGCGGAGGGCCGACGGCACTCTTCGATCTGCCCTGGATGCCGATCTATCTCGGCGTCTGCTTCCTCTTTCACTTCTGGATTGGCGTGACTGCGCTGGCCGGCGCGCTGGTCCTGGTCGGCATTACTATGCTTACGGAAACACGCACGCGAGGGCCGGCAAAGGCGTCCTCGCGTCTCGCCGTCTCGCGAACTGCACTGGCGCTGGAGGGGCGGCGAAATGCCGAGGTCCTGCAGGCCATGGGCATGCGGCAACAGGCGGGCTTACGTTGGCGCGATGTCAACGCGAAGTATCTCGCGGCCCATGAGCAGGCCAGCGATGTCGCAAACGGACTCGGTGGCGCCTCCAAGATTTTCCGGGCGATCCTGCAATCGCTGGTTCTCGCCGTCGGCGCCGTCCTCGTCATCAATCAGGAATCGACGGCCGGTATCATCATTGCCGGATCGATCCTCACGGCGCGGGCACTGGCGCCTGTCGAAATGGCCATCGCGAACTGGAAAGGATTCGTCACCGCGCGGCACTCCGGGCAACGGCTCGATCGCTTGCTGAAGCTTCTGCCCAGCGAGGAGGAGCGGTTGGCATTGCCTCCGCCTGTCGCAAACCTCACGGTCGAAAACCTGTATATCGGCGCCCCAAACTCGGAGAGGCCCACCGTCAGTGAAGTGTCGTTCCATTTGCGGAGCGGGCAGGCGGTTGGAATCATTGGTCCGAGCGGATCCGGCAAATCGACATTGGCACGTGCGCTGGTGGGGGTGTGGCCTTGCGTTCGAGGCAGGGTCCGGCTCGACAACGCCGCGCTCGATCACTGGCCTTCGGACGCTCTGGGCAAGCACATCGGCTATCTGCCCCAGGACGTCGAGTTGTTCGACGGCAGCATTGCGATGAACATTGCACGGTTCGACCCGGAGGCAACGGCCGCCGCAGTTCTGGAAGCATCGCATGCCGCGGGCGCACACGACCTCATCCTCTCCCTTCCGGACGGCTACAGCACGAAGATCGGCGAGGGAGGGCTGGCGCTGTCGGCGGGTCAGCGGCAGCGTATCGGGCTCGCGCGCGCCTTTTACGGCAAGCCCTTCCTGGTCGTACTTGATGAGCCGTCGTCCAATCTCGACGCCGAGGGCGAGGAGGCCTTGACCGAAGCGATCCTGAACGTGCGCCGTCGGGGCGGAATTGTCGCCGTGGTTGCGCATCGTCCGAAGGCGTTGGAAAGTGTGGATCATGTCTTGTGCCTCGGGGAAGGCAGGGTGCAGTCCTTCGGTAAAAGAGAGGAGGTCCTCAAGAGAGTGTTGCGAAATCCCACACCGCTCAAAGTCGTCGCGGAAGCTCAAGGAGGCGGTCGATGAGCGGCCTGGTGACACCGGCGATGCATTCGATCCAGCGTTACATGATCGTCGGTATGATCTTGTTCGGTTTGGTAACCTTTGGGATCGGCGGTTGGGCGACAACGACCCAATTGTCGGGCGCGGTGATCGCCCAAGGCGTCGTTGTGGTGGATTCGAGCGTCAAGAAGGTTCAGCACTCCACCGGCGGGATCGTGGGAGAGTTGCGCGTCCGGGAGGGGGCCCGGGTCAATGCAGGAGATGTTTTGATCCGCCTCGATGAGACTCAGACGCTCGCGAATGCGACCATCGTCACGAACAGCCTCGATGAGTTGTTCGCGCGGCAGGCTCGTCTGGAGGCCGAGCGCGATGGCGCCGAGCAGACTGTCTTTCCCAAGGTGCTGCTCGACCGGGCCAAGGAGAGCAACTCCGAGGCGAGCCGTGCGATCACTGCGGAGCGAAAGCTGTTCGAGCTGCGTCGTCAGGCGCGAAGCGGCCAAAAGGCGCAGTTGCAGGAGAAAAGCGCGCAGCTGGAAAACGAGATCAAAGGCCTTACAGGGCAGACCGAGGCCAAGCAGAAGGAAGTCGAATTTATCCGGCAAGAGCTGGAGGGCGTGCGCAGTCTCTGGCAAAAGAATCTGGTGCCGATCACGCGGCTCAATTCCCTCGAGCGCGATTCCGCCCGCCTCGAAGGCGAGCGCAGCCAGCTGGCAGGAATGATTGCTCAGTCGAAGGGCAAGATCGCCGAAATCGGACTCCAGATCATTCAGATCGACCAGGACCTGCGGACGGAAGTGGGCAAGGATCTGATCGAAACGCGATCGAAGCTATCCGAGCTGAGCGAGCGCAAGACTGCGGCGGTGGATCAATTGAATCGGATCGATATCAGGGCACCGCAAACCGGCCGCGTCCACGAGCTGAGCGTCCACACGGTTGGAGGTGTAATCTCTCCCGGTGAGCAGATCATGCTGATCGTGCCCGATGCTGACTCGCTTGCGGTTGAGGTCAAGATCGCACCACGCGATATCGACCAGGTCTATATGGGGCAGACAGCGACAATGCGATTCGCGGCATTCAACCAGAAGACCACGCCCGAAATCGACGGAGAGGTCAGCATGGTCTCGGCAGACATCACCCAGGATCAGCGTGCCGGCACGAGTTACTACACGGGTCGCGTCCTGCTGAAACCGGAAGAGCTGGCGAAACTCGGGTCGGCCAAGCTGTTGCCCGGCATGCCGGTCGAGGTCTTCATCAAGACGGCAGGTCGGACCGCGCTATCCTACCTGCTCAAGCCGCTGCGGGATCAGGCGGGGCGCGCGTTCAAGGAACGCTGATTCTTCGCGGGAAGATGGTAGCGCTCGACTGCGCGAATTCGGGGCTGGCGCCCAATCCGTGGGCGCCAGCGTTGCGATTAGCCTCTGAAGGCACGGCTGGGCCGGATGCATCCGCCGCGGGCGTGGCTCGCCGACGAGTGCGCGTCACAAGCCAGGACAGAGCCCGCGGTCTGGTTTGAAGGCTCGGCCGCGCCGTTCTGGTGATTTCGGGTCGTCGCAAGAGATTTGGTGGGGCGAGCGCGGTGAGATCGACCCACCTCCTGATCAACCGCAATAGATCGCGCGGCTTTCGACGGGTCGACCGGAGCGGATGCCTGTTGTCTGTGGACGAGACTACGGATCGCTCGAACGACCGTCCGCTCAGTACGTCCATGCGCTTGGCGTACAGGGTCATCGCGGCGACGAAGACAAGTATTGAAGCTTCAGCCCCCAGGATGACGAGTAGCTCACCTGGCATATGAAACTGTCCTGCTCGAGGAAGCGCCGTTTGACGATCTGGCCTCGGTGAATAATTAAATCAACAATTAAAATCATGGTGCGACGTTAAATTGTTACTGGTGCTGGGGGCGCGAAGCACGTTCCGTGCGGCGCTTGACGGGCCTCTCCACGGCGACACCCGCGCCGACCGTTCTTCCCGTCCTCCCGCGGCAGCGCCCTTGGCGCGACGACGGCTCCTTGCAGGCGAGTTCCGCATCTATTTAATTGTTTATTTTATTGTTGCGGACCGAATTAAATATAAATAGGATTAAATATTAATAGGAGAGACGATCGTTCCCGCGGCCGCGGCGGCGGCGCTGGGCGGTGAATCCGGGGCCCTCAATTTGGCGTTCGCAGGGGAATCGGCAGATGCAACGAACCTCTGGGCCAGTCGTCGCAGCAGCCATAGCTGTGATCATAGGAGGCGTTCAGTGGGCGCGTGCGGCATTGTTGACCATGCCGACGGCCCCGCAAGCGGCTCTTGCGCACATCGAGCTGGGACGCCCGACGCTTCCGCCGCTCACTTACACGGTGTTTTGCCTGCGTTATGAGGCCGAATGTCGCCTGCGGCGCTTCTTCCGCGGCGGACCGGTCCGGCTGACGGAGAAGCGATGGACGGACCTGCGGGAGATCAATCGCGTGGTCAACCTGGCGATCGCGCCAGTTCGCAACGAGCTCGGTCTTGCCGGCGAGGCGTGGATCATCAACCCCGCTCAGGGCGATTGCAGCGGCTACGCGGTAAGCAAGCGCCACGAGCTGCTTCGGCGCGGGTGGCCGGCGCGAGTCCTGTTACTGAGCGAAGTCGTCGTCGGTTCCGGAGAGCATCACTTGGTGCTTCTCGTGCGTACCAGGAACGGCGATGTCGTCCTCGATAATCTCACGCCGCAGATCATGCCATGGTCGCGGACGCCCTATCGCTGGGTTCGCGTGCAGAGCCCGGGTCGCGATGGGCTGTGGGCGGCGGTTGGGCGGGAAGGGACATGAGCGCCGGTGCCCTGAGCCTCCCGCCGCCGCAAGGCGCGAGCTACGCCTCGGCGCACTTAAGCTGCTCGATAGCTGCTCGATCGAAGCGAGCCGGTCTGCGAGCACATGATCTAGCCGAGGGGATCCAGAGAGGAACAGGCCAAGTCACAGGGGGAGGGCGCCAACATACACCGCTAACGGCTCGAACCTGGTCGGTGACGACGTCTAGCGAGATGGCCAATTGGCGCGGCAAAAAGGGTGAAGCAAGGGACATTCAATGGCTTTCTTTCGCTCGGTCGAGCTGAGAAATCAGGAGCCTCACAATACTGAGGCCGCTCCGTTCTCAAAAAAGAGTCGTGCTTCACCGGTTGAGTTCGTTCACCGCGTCGAGGCTAAAGTAGAACCGGGTAGGCGCGAACGGCCGTCGTCGCGGTATGCGGTTTTGTGGTACGCCACTTGTGTTGCGTTGCTTTTCCTGTCGCCAGCCTTCAATTTCGGCGTCCCTCCGTGGCAGGTCCCCGCTGCCAAATTGCTTCCCCCGGGTTGCCTTGTGGCGGCTTTCGTCCTAAGCGCCGGCTGCGCGCTTTCCATGCGGCCCCCGCGAGAGTCATACGTGAGGCGGACAGTGGTGTCCACCATGGCGATTTTTGGCGCGGTCTTCCTTGGATTTGTGCTCGCCAAAACCACCTATTCCCGCGCCATCACGTTTGGCGTTTTCACGTCCGCGTTGGTCTTTGTCCCGGCCCCGTACCTCGTAGGCGCGTCGGGGCTGCGTCAGGCCCTGGCACTTGTCGGCCTGATAGCTTCAGCGCTGGCGGGTTTGGCGGTGGTGCGCTTTACGCCCGAGGTGCCGGCTAGCACGTCGGGCGTGATAAAGACTGAGTTCTACAACCTCGATGTCCACACTTACTCGAGAGCTTTCCCAAAATCTGCGGTAGCCGGCGGCTCGCTGGCACGGATCGAGGATCGTTATCTTCTGTTGAGTGGAGATGGTCATCTCCACCTCTTCTCTCGGGAAGCAGGTGACAGCCTGACCATCAAGACGCTTCCGTATCGCGTGCCGATTAACGGCGATGCATTTTCTGCGGCTGCCGGGCGCCCCTGGAGCGCAGGAGTCGGTTGGGGGCCGGAAGAGGCGCAGAGGAGGCAGGCCGGACACGAGATTCTTAATCCGGAGTGGTTCCGGACGTATGGCTTACTGGTTCAGGAGGTCGGGGCGAGCACGCGCATCTTTGTTTCGCACGCTTTCTGGCATGTCGCTGAGGAATGTTGGACGGAGCGGATCTCCGTCCTGGAGTCGAACCGCGCGGCAATTCTTCGCGGCGAAGTGGGGCTCGAGTGGAGAGCCCTCTACGAAACGACACCGTGTCTACCGGTGCGCGGCGAATACCGTCGCCGCGGCATTCCGTTCGTCGGTTATTTTGGGGGAGGGCGGATGGCTCTCCTCAATGCAGATACGTTGCTGTTGACCGTTGGTGACTTCGGTTTTGACGGGCTCGCCTCGGTTCACGCCTATGCGCAGGATTCGTCTGCCTCTTATGGTCAAACGGTGGCGATCAATATTGCTGATGGGCGAGCCAGGACTTTCACCATCGGTCACAGGAATCCCCAAGGCCTCTACATCGATCCGTCTGGGACAGTATGGTTGACCGAGCATGGCCCCCAAGGCGGCGATGAGCTGAATCGACTGCTCCCGGGCGCAAATTACGGTTGGCCATACGCGACCTATGGAACGGACTATGGTGCATTCGCGTGGCCGCTGAATAAGCCTGAACCGGAGCAGAAGGGCTATGAAGCTCCTGTGTTCGCTTGGGTCCCGTCGATTGGGGTTTCCAATTTGCTCGTCGTGGAGCGCGGATTACTTCCGGAATGGCGAGGTGATCTGTTGATCGCTTCCCTCAAGGCTGCGGCGTTGTTTCGTGCGCGCGTGCGGGACGGCCAGGTCAAATACCTCGAGCCCATAGCGATAGGAAGCCGCATTCGCGACCTCGTCGAGGGGCATGATGGCACCCTGATGTTATGGACGGACGATCAAGAGATGATTTCGCTTCGCCCGAAAGAGGGTGTTACCGGTGAGACACTTTTTGCGGAGAAGTGTGGTGGCTGTCACCAGTCGAGCTTGACCAACGGCAATCGGATCGGCCCAGATTTGCTCGGTATCATCGGTCGTCAAGTCGCGTCCGTCGGGAGCTATCCAGATTATTCCCCGAGTTTGCGTCGGCTGGGGGGTATATGGACGGAAGAGCGCCTGGAGGAGTTCCTCAGAGCCCCAAGCAATTTCTGTCCCGGGACTATGATGGATTTTGCAGGTGATGCCAGCGCGACAGAGCGCCGGGCTATACTCAGTTATCTGCGTACGCTTTGACAAAGGTTTCGTGGCGCGAACCGGGCTTTGAAATTTTGCCATGCGTTTGCCGCGTATGGTATTCGGCCTGGTCTTCAAACTCAGGTGCGATCCCGATCATGTCAATGCGGCGCAGCGCGGCTTCAACGGCCTTTTGCCGATAGACCTCGAGAAGTTTGTGGCGCAACACGCGGCAGCGCTGGATCTCCCAAGAGAGTTCGGCCACATCGATCGCGAGCAGCCATTCGATGGCCGATCTTGGCGCGAGGTCGGCGAAGACCGCCTGCCGCAGCGCCTGGTAGTGGTCGAGATTCTCGCCTGGCAGCAGCAGGGGCGGTGCCAACACCTCGAACTCGATCGGCAGCGCGGTCGCGGTCGGCTGCTGCGCCGTTTGGAATGGCCCGTTCATCGCGGTGAGGCCTCCGATCCAAGGTTTGCGGGCAAGGCCGCGCGCATCAAGTTGGCCGTATCGTGGACGGGGCTCGCCGCCCACAAGTCCTGCGCCACCAGCAAGGGCGCGATCTGCAGGTTGGACCACCACGCGCGCTCGTTACCTTGCCGGTGCAGTTCCTGGTGATGCGCGCGGCACAACGGGATCGTGAACTCGTCGCTGACCTTGCGCCCGAGCGCGCGGGGCTGGGCAAACTTCAGATGGTGGGCATCGCACGGGGTTTGCTGGCAGACCAGGCAGGGCTGCCGGCAGACGAATAGCAGGTGCGCCTTGCTGCGCTTGCGCGGCGGCTCCTTGGGATAGGCCAGTCCAGTGTCCTGCACCGCCGGTTGCAGCGGAGCTTCGGCAGCCGCTCCCGCGAGCGGCTCTGCCGACAGGCTTGGCTCGGGATCTAAGGGCGCGTGTTCGCCCCTGCTGCCCGCGAGCCGGCCGACCTCCTCCCGGCGGGTCTGGTAGGCGGCCTCGACGATCCGGGCGTCTGCCGCCGGCAGGGTGTTCTTGAGCGGCAGGCTGGCCTTGGTCCAGGCAAGCAGGCCCTCACCCTCGTGCAGGGCGGCGAGCTGGCGCAACAGCCGCTCCCGGAGCTCCGCGGACTCTGGCGGCCCCAGCACCGGTGCGCGGTTGAGAACGTCCTTGGCGAGCTTGGCTTTCGCGCCAGAGGCTGCGTGCGGCGCCGCGGCCGGCGGGCCGGCGACCACATCGGGGGCGTCGAGATCATCCTCGCCGGTAATCCCGACCAGCGCGAACAGGGCATAGCGCCTTGCGTAGGTCAGCGCCGCGCCCATGCGGTGCGGCGCCTCGACGTCCTTGAGTGCGCAGACCGGCCAGTCCGAGGAGATCCATTCGCCGGAGGCATGCGCGAGCAGGGTGGTGAGGTGAATGATGCCGGTGGCCGGCTCGACCCGGGTGGTCTGGATGGTGGCGATCTCCTGCGCGCTGAGGGTCTTGCGCACGATGTCGAGGCCCGAAGCCAGCGAGGCGTAGCGAAACGTCCGATCGTCATCACGCAGAAAGGGGCGAGCGGATCTGAGCCGTTAGGGTTTTCTCCGGGTTGGTCAGTTCGGCCTGGGCGCGGGCCAGCGCCGCTGCGATCGCCCCGATATGCTCACTGGCCTGGTGCATGGACGGCCTCCATCTCCACCGGATCAAAGCTGATGGCGCCGGATTTGGCGCGCTTGGCGCGAAGGCCGTGGCCGATCGCCTCTTTGGCGTCCTCGGGCAGCAGCTTCTTCAGCTCGGCCTTGGCCAATTCGTGCTCGCCATGGGCGGCGCGGGTGCGCAGATAAGGTCGCCGCGCAGTCGGCCCAGAGATTGGACGCGGTCATGTCGACGACCTTGACGGCGGCCAGCCGCGGCCGCGGCGTCTCGATCCCGAACAGGAGCGGCGGCTCGCCCCTCTGCACGCAGCGCCAGAACTTCTTTTCGGCCGTGAGCAGCAGGTGCTGGTAGAGCGGATCGGCATGCACCGTGAGCTCGACCCATTTGCCGCCGCCGGTGATGATCGACAGCACCGCCGAACGGGCGGCGATCACCCACATGTTGTGCTGCAGCTGCGCCATGTGTTTGTCGGCCGCGGCCTCCTCGGTGAAGGCCCAGGGCAGCATGAACTTGGCCTCGAACACCGCGCCGGTTTCTGCGACGATGCCATCGAGGGTGACCGCCATCCAGCTGTGGACGGGATGCCGTACCCGTTTCTGAATTTCCGTAATTGTCATACCCGACGCGCGCTGGTACCAGCTTCGGTTGAGGTCTTCGGTGACGGTGCCGAGCTGCACGATCAGGTTGTTCGAAAGATCTTGCGGCGCGATCTCGCCGCGCTTTTCCCGCCACAGACGCGTGAGGTCGTCCTGATCATTGCCCATGATGATGCGGGCATCCGAGCCGCCGATAAAAGCGCGCCGGTCGTTGGGGTCGAACTTGATGATGCGATGTGGCGCCTCGGCGCCGTCGGTTGCAATCGGGATCACCGGTCTCTCCTTGGTTTGGCAAACGTGGCTTGGCGCCGCACCACCAAAAGCCCCGCAGCTGCGAGGAGAGAAACCGGGGCAACGGCCCAGGCCCGGTCCGACTCAGTAACGCTCCGTTTGCGCGCGAAGGCCAGCGCTTTCTGCAGCAAGATTCTTGCTCTTTTGGCCGCCGGCGTGCGGCGGTCCTTTGCGGCTTTGAATCGGCGCGCTGCCGCCTTGATGGGGCAACACCAAACTAGCGTCGGCAGATGAGATCGAGCTGGATGCCGAGCACGAGGCCGGCGGCGACCAGTTGAGCTTCAAGGTGACCGGTCACAGCCGTGAGAAACGGATCGTCGTTGCAATCGGCGCGAAAGGCGCGCACGCGGCCCCAGAGTTCGGCCAGCAGCTCCGCCGCCGCTTGGTAGCGCTCCGGCGGATCGCAGGCGGGACTAAGATGGGCAAACTCGAAGGGCGGCTCCATCGTTGTCTCCGGGACAAAGGCGGCTCAGACTTGGCCAGTAACGCTCCGTTGGCGCGGCAATGCCAGTGCTTTCTCCAGCAACATTGTTGTTTTTGACCGGCGACCTGCTGCGTGGGTCCGGAGTGGTCCCGGTGCGCGCGGTACATGATGGCGCGACGCCGGTTTGGCTCTCGGCGCCGTGGCCTAGTATCAGTATCCGAACGGGTCTTTGCTGACGGAACTACAGCCCATATCGGAATCGTTGACCATTGCACGCGTGGCCGCCCAGTTGAGGAATTGCGAGGTGCTATCGACCTGGTCATCGTGCCTTCCATATGGAAAGGCAAGAAGCTCCGACAGATATTCATCGAGCCAAGGAGCATCGGACGGCAGAGCCCGAGCTGCCGGGCGGCTACGACCAGCGCCCAGCCGGATACCCACCCGGCGTTTGGCATCAACGACGATGGGAAGAACGAATCCGAACTCCTGCAGGCTCGCCGCGAGCTTGCCGATCTGGGCCGTCGCGTGTCGGCGCGTCTGCTGGCCCAGCGGCTTGAGTTCCTCGATCCGCACAGGAACGGGGGTGAGGTCATGTCGCAGCGGATAACCGTTGGTCCGCACATCGGAATGTTGCATCGGATCGCCTCGCAAAAGCTAAGAGAGGAGCCGAGCCAACTAAATTGGACTACGGTTAACGATTCATCCCAGCGCGCGGACGCCGATCTTGCAACAGTGGTTATCCACAGAAGGAATCGCGCGCGCACCGACGCCCGCCTCAATAGCGTGGCGCAAAACCATTGCCGACGCGGTGCCTGCGCGTCTGCGTTATTCCGTGCTCAAGGCAACCAGATTCCCTGTTCGCCCGCAAAAAATTCGCTGTTCCGGAATGCCGGAGCGAGACGAGACAGTTTGATTTGCGTTGCGATTCTACGGGCATTGCGCAATGTGCGGACCAGATGACGGCTCTGCAACGCGCGCTTTTCCCTGTAAAATTCCCTGTTCGCAGGGAATTCGGGCGCACTTGGGATGTGCGAAACCCTGAGTTTCCGCGGCATGCCCCGGCGACGGCTGTGCGCTGGGTTCGCGTGCAGAGTCCGGGCCGCGATGGGCTGTGGGCGGCCGTTGGGCGGGAAGGGGCGTGAAACGCCGGCGCACGGAGCCTTGCTTGGCCAGAACGGGCGAGCTACTCCTGAGTGCATTTGAGCCGCTCGAGCGAAGCGAGCCTGTCCTCAAGCGCAACGATCCGGCGGAGAAGGTCAAGGCGTGACAGCCCAAGGGTAGCTCGCGTCGATCCAATGACGAAAGCGGCAGCACATGGCCGTTCGGAATTGGCAGTGAGGACGCTGGATACGCGCAGGACGCCGTCGCCGGTCAGCACATCCACCCAACCTTCGGAGGGTGACCGGCCCACGATCCGGCCCGGCACGCGGCCGATATAAGAGGGGGCATCAAGCCGCGGCGAAGCGTTGGCGATGATAAGCCGCTGAGCGTCAAGATGGGTGAAGGCACCAGGAAAAGGCGGAGTTAATCCGCGGATCATTCGATCAATGACGTCGGTCGGCTGTCGCCAATCAATCTCGCCATCGTCCGGCACGCGGGTGCAGCCATAGGAGGCCTGATCGGTATTCTGGCCGGTGCCCTGATAGCCGGCGACGACTCGCAGAACTACCCCGCCGAGCTCACGCTCCTGGATGGCATTGAGACGATTGTACAGGCACGCGACCGTGTCGTTCGAGCCGATCGGGATCGCCTGCTGAAACAGCAGATTGCCGCCATCGAGCTCCGGGACGACAAGGTGAATGCTGATTCCGGCGGTCGTCTCGCCATTGATGATTGCCCAGTTCACGTTGGCGCGGCCGCGATAATGAGGCAGAAGCGAATAGTGCACGTTAACAAAGCGACACAATGCAAGAATTTGCGGCGGGATTATCCGATCGAAGGAAGAGATCACGACGGCAGCGGGACGCAAGTCGGCGATCGCTTTCCGAAGCTGGTTCAATTCCTGCAACTCCGTGACCAGGATACCTTGGGCTTTCGCAAATGCCTTTAGCGCGCTGGCTTCGGGTTGGTCCGGCTTCCGGAAGACCTGGGCCACGCGGCACTGCGCAGCCAACGACCGAAGGGCAGTGAAGCCTGTCGGTCCGTCCGCGAGAAGGAGGACATCGGGCTGCAGCCGCTCGGTCATGTCATTCCTGCCATGGTACGAGCTGGGCAAAGCCGTCCCGTGTCACGGCACCGCCGCGCCACACCCATTCGGCTGCCCGCAATCCTCCAGTCTGCAATCGTACGATCGGCTCGGGGCCAATCTCCGACAGCAGGATGCCCATATGGCCCTGCCCGACCGGCTGCGTGGGCCAGAGGGAAAAACCATTTCGGGCCAGCGCCGCTCGATCGACGTCGCCCCAGAACTGTACCACGACGGCGCCGGCGGGCGCGCATGCAGCCAGATGCGCAGCTTCCGCTTGGCCGATACGCGGCGCTGCCGCTGGCTGCAACGCGACAACGAACGCGTCCCATCCTTCGGGATGGACCGCCGCAGCACTGTCGAACGTCGTGACGCTCGCCCCCGAGCTTGCTAGTCCAGTGCGCAACGGGACAAGGAAGTCATTGTCGCAGAGCAGACCGATTCTGTTGCCGAGCACCGCCAAACCGCAGTCGTGGAGCTGTTTCACGGCAAGCGGTCCGAGGAATGAGAAGACGTCCACGGCGGGGTGTCGCTCGTTGACACCGACCACCGGGATTTTGCGCATTGCACACGCTTCGATATCCAGGTCCTCACGACGAAATTCCCACGCCTCGAACATCAAGGCGATCACGGCGTCGTTGCGCAAATGTGCAATCAGCGGAGCCATCAGGGGGCGAAGGTGGCCACTGTTGGTTATGATGTCGACATTGCAAAGCACCTCGGGGCTGATCTTCTCCAGAATTTCGATGCGATCAGCGACGCCCAAGGGGGCAGCGAGCTCCAGAGTCTCTTGTTTGGCATCGGCCACGGTCCCGTGGCGGCCAGGTTTTGCAAACGCGTAGACGTGCTTGGCTCCGGCCATCGCGGCGAGGACGGCAGTCACGGCGTAGGCGCCAGTCGCCGCTTCGGTCAGCACGGTCAATTCCGAAAGATCTAGCCCTGTTCGCTCGACGGCAAGCTTCATCAATGTTCGCAGCCGAACAGGCGAGAAGCCCGGCCTGGAAGGAATTCGCTTGTCGATATCGGCTGGTCGCGGTTGGGTGAAGGCAGTTCCTGCCTCAATTCCGGTCGTGGAATGGGATCCCGCCATTGCCGCTGCAAATACTGGATTCATGATGCCCTCGACCTGCGCGCTCTGGATATCCGATCGCGTGCCGCCCGGAGCACGTTATAGAGCGGATCGGGTATGAGGGCGCGGAGATGATCCTGCCAACTCATTCGCTCAATGCAGTGGTCTTCGCCGGGACGCGCGGCCCAATACCGGACGCGGCGTTCGCCCGGCGCCGGGACGCGGCGCGTCGTCGTGTAGTAATACGATGCGACGGAAATGCGCATTCGACCAGGCGGACATGTGACCGGATCAGGGAGGCCGTGAAGAGTGGCGCCGTGTGTCTTCCACAGGATCATGGTGTTGAACTGCGGGAAGATACGGCGTCCGAGAGCTGACATGTCGGCAGGCCACAATTCGAGGCTGCCGCCGTAGGCTTCGGGCCAATCCCGATTGAGATAGATGAGGAGATTGACCCGGTGGAACAGTCGGGTCGTCGAATGAACCTCGAAATCGCGATGAATCTTCGTGAAGCCTCCCGGAGGCGTTCGATGTACCCCCGCAAATTTGTGGGTTGGATCGGAGAGAAGATCGCGAACTCCAGTGATGGCCGACACGAATTCACGGAAACGAGCGCTGTCCACCAGGCTCAGCAGATGTTGAGTGGCTGGCCCGAGCCCGTGAGAAATCTCCTGCTTCACTAGGCGATCGGTGTTTGTGGCAATCAGGTTGGTTTCTTCGAGCGCGACGCATTCGGCCGCAACCATATCCAGTAATTTCTCGGGAAATGCGTCGTGGACGACAATGTGTGGCCAGGGTTTTGCACTGGCGTATTCAGAACGCAGGGCATCGCCTTGGGCGAAGAGGCCGCTTAGCGAGTGAAGTTGTACGTCGACATGCAATTTCGCGGACTCCCGCTGCGGCGGCTTCGAGCTGCCCCCTTCCAGGCATGCTGCCTACAAATTTAATTCTATGATTAAAACTGCGCGAATTAAATGTCAAATTAAATAACAGGAGGGTGTGTGCTGCGCACGGGTGGAGATTGGGGGATCTTCTCCGAGGCAGATGTCGTTTCAATCTGTTGCTCCGCGAAGTCGAATACGCCTGTGACCAAATTTAAATCGTTAAATTAATATACATCAGTTGCCACGGGATGATTTTGGTCTATTCTGCAAGATGGGCTGGTGTTGCAGGATGATCCCCATGACCCATCTTGATACCGACGGCGAAGATCGTCGTGAGTTCTTGAAGAGCTGCGGAAAATTTGCCGCCGTCACCCCTCCTGCCATGACGCTGTTGCTGTCCACCTCTCTTACTTCAGCCGCGATAGCCAGTTCAGGCGGTCATATTGTGCACGGCAACAATGGCTACGGCAACGGCGGCGGTGACGGCAGTCCGAACAATAAAGAGGATCGCGATCGCTAGATGTTGCTGTGGACAGCCGCGCCATAGCGGTGTCTACGGCGTCGCGCCCGTCGCGGGGCTCAACCGGTGCGGCGGCGCTTGCGGCTGGATGAACGGTTGATCAACAAATCGTCCAGCTTCTTGCCGGCTCGGAGCTGCGCCTTCAACCAGCGGGGTTGCTTGCCACGACCGGACCAGGTCTCGGACGGGTTTTTCGGATTTTGATACTTCGGCAGCACTGGCGGGTAGGGGCGGCGCGCACGTTCGCCGTTGGGGGCCCCGGAAGTTCCCTCGATCCTGCGAAGCCGCTCTTCGAGCTTGGCTTTTTCCGCAATCATTCTCCGACTAAGAACAGTCGTCACTTCATCGTAAAGCCGCCAAAGCTCGGCTGTGGCCGCGGATGCCCACTCGTCGTTCCCCATGGAAGCCGTCCCCACTACTTCCGATTTGAAATAGGAGGGGGGCTTATCAGGTCGAAGCCCCGTCGGGCAAGCCTGATCGGCCTGCCCACAGAACTCTAGTGTGCAGTGCGGTACTTCTTGGGGCTACCAGCCGGGCCTGTGCCTTCGACCGGCCGGTCGCCTCCCAGCCGGTCTCCGCCGGCGGACCCTTCGCATCGGGCCGAGCAAGCGCTGCTCGGCCATCGACACACGACTACGTAAATTCTGCAATTCAGTGAATTGAACGATCAGAGATTCATGCGTTTGCCGCAAAACAGCCGAAGAATACATGTGACCACCTACTCATTACCAGCGATGACCCGTGACCGCAGATTGAAGTTTGCCGGGTTAACGAAAATGTCGCCCGAACTTTGCTGACCAGGTTTTCATCGGTGCCCCTGCCGAAGCAGCCGTTATCGTTCGAGACGTCTGATTAATGGTTAGAAAATTTCCACTCCTCATATTGATGTTGGATGAATAGTCTTACTTTTTGAGCCTCCTCCGTGTTATGGGTCGAGGCTTTTCAGCCGCCTCGCTCCGGTCAAGTTTGTCGAATGTTAGATTTGAATCATGAATGTGACTATATATCGTTCGTAATAAGTGGTCGGTGATGAGCTTGATGGCTGTTAACCAATCCTGACAAGGCAGCCACATACTGGACCGCCAGATCTGCGGGAGAGTTTTGCAGATCATAGCCAGCTGAGAAGGCGCTGTTTTGTAGATGAATCGGCTGCTTCGGATTTTCCGTGGAGGACCGCAATCCTACGGTGCTGCATGCATTCTCAAAGCGAGTTACAGTGGTGTGGCCATCATGCGTTGCCGATACGCGCCGCGACGAATCGACAGTGCGGCGTTTTGGCAGAACGGATTGGTTGTGCTTCCCGCGCGTCTTGAGGTGAATGCAGGAATAAAAACTGCCGCGCGGGGTATCAGGGATAGGCAGGGGAAGCATGCGCCGCATCAGAGTCGTCATCGCGGATCGGCATCCGATCGTCTTGCAGGGGATCAGCAGCGTCCTTGCGGCGCAGCGCGATTTTGCGATCGTGGCCGCCTGCGGCGATACTGCAAGCTGCATTGGGGCCATCCGACTTCTGGTGCCCGATATTGCACTGGTCGATATTGCAATGCCCAGTATCAGTCGACCGGACATTCTGGCGATCGCAAACACCGCTGGCCAGGGTACCCGGGTCATTTTCTTCGCTGAAAAGGCCGGCGATCAAAGGTTGCAGACGCTGGCCGCGGGCCGTGCCTGCCTCGTCCTCACGAGGGATGCTGAGCCGGAGATGCTGGTCGCGACCCTGAGGAAGGTCGCGGAACGCCAGGGACCGGCATCGCGGTCGCCGTGCACAGGTGGCGAGGTCCGTGGGGAGTCTCACACCGGTGAGGAAAAGGCTCCGACGCAGCTGACCGACCGGGAGCGGCAGATCATGAGACTTGTATCGGAGGGGCTGTCGAACAAGGAGATTGGGCGTTTCCTGAACATTACCGACGGTACGATCAAAGTCCACCTTCACCACATCTTCCAGAAGCTCGATATCAGCAATCGAACAGTTCTCGCGGCATTTGCAATTTCGCAAAACGGGAAACATGCGGCCGCACGTGAACTCGCCTCTTCCGGCCTACTACAGCAGGATTCGGCGGTTCGAAACGACGAGGACGTTAAGCGAAGCAATGTCCTTCCGGAAGGTACGCGTTAGCTGGACACCGCATCATGCTGGGCGGTGAGCATCGGTTGCGGCGCGCAGATGCTCGGCCATGTTGCGGCAGGCTCCTTCGGCCTCAGCCAATGTTCGGAAGGGCGACCCGCTGATCTTGATCGCGCCATTGTTCTCGTAGAGTGGTCGCCAACTCGCCAGGTATCCGGAGCGTCCGTGAAAGCCTGGACCGGTAGGGCTCTCCAGGCTGATCACAAACGAGAAGCCATCGCCGCTCGCGCTCCAGATCTCCATGTTTTCGATGGGCCGGTGAAATTGCAGTGGCATGGCAATCATCCGTCGTGCGCTGCCCTTAATCAAGCTAATCAGATATATGCATATTAAATATCAGTTTGACACTCCAGATTGGGGTCCCGGCGCCGGGGCGAGCAAGCCCGAGGCCATGGAAATGCTGGCAATCTGCTGGCGGCGCACGCTTCGCAATCTCCATCTTTCAAACAAAATTCTGGTTGAAAGTCTATTTAATATATAATAGGAATAAAGCAAATTTAAATCAAGGGGAGCGCATCGTGAGCCAAAGTGGCAATGAAGATGACGACCGGCGGGCGTTCCTGAAAACCTGCGGCAGATTCGCGGCCGTGACACCCCCCGTCATGACGCTGCTGCTGTCGACATCGCTGACCTCGACGGCCATCGCGCGTTCAGGCGGACAGAACGGAGCAACGCATGGCGACGACAGGGGCCAGTCGTTCCTCGACAACGACCGCCCGTCCTCTGCAGCGTCGGGGTCCTCTGGCGGCGGGGCACCTGGAGGCGGTGGCGGACCTGGGGGGCGGCGTGGTGGGGCATCTGCTACTGGAGGGCCATCCGGCAGTGGCGGCGGATCCGGCGGAGCGGCCGGTGGCAAAGGACCTTTCGCGACGGGAGGGAACTCCGGAGATCCGACCGCATATGGAGGGGTCGATTGTGCAGATGAAGAAGACGACGAGCGGAGGCACAAGCCCGAGTGCGAGCGATCCGCCACTCGACTTTCGAGCGCAACCCGCTCCGAGCATTAACAACGGTTCGACCCGCTGTTGTTGCATGCTGAGCAGCCTGGCCCAATGGAGCGTGCCGCGCCTGGGCACATGAGTACTCTATTAACGCGCCGCCGCATCGTTATCGGCAACGCAGCATCCGAATGTTAGTCGCGTTTTTCTCTGATTGCATATTTTTTTGTCCACCATCGAAGCTGGCGGAATTCTCGCGGACATATTGCCAGGAGACCTCACATGAAAATCTGCGCTCGAGTGGACAACCCCGCTGCTGTTCTTCGCCAGCGTCTTGAAGCGCTTGCCTCCCAACTCGCGGAACTTGAGAGTCTCAGGGACCGAGTGGATCGAGAAGAGAACCATCAGCGCGAGCTGCGCCGGTCGGGCTATCTCGGACGGCGCGCGAGCTCAGAGCGCAACCCTGCAACGTCGCAGATTTAAAGCTTATGCCTGCTCCGCCTGGTCGCAACCCATCAAATTATTCAGCGAGAGTCCGAAAGCGAACGGATGGTTCGAATTTAATCGATCATATTTGGCTCGGCGGGGGGCGAGCGGTTCATCCGCAGCAGCATCCCGTCACGCCGAGAACAGGGGCGCTAGTTTTCTGGCGCAGTACGTGCGGGGAGCGGGGGGTCTTCAATCTACTAACTAGTTTCGCTTGAAAGGATGAAAGCTCGTGAATGATGCCAATGTGAAAGTCGAAACGCAGGCCGATCCGGTGAATGAGAACGCGAATGGTGCAAAACCAAGGTTCGATTTCCCGCTTTTGAATTTCCAGGAACTCCTCCGTGGCTTCGCCGAGCAGGGCGCCGCACAGACCAAGAAAAATATCGCGAGCATGAAAGCGACTTCCGAGGAGATCAGCGACATTCTCCGTGAAGCCTGCTCTATGAACGCCAGAGGGGCCGTTGATTACGGCGCCAAGGTCATCGAGATTTCCAAAGACAATACCAGCGCCACCCTGGAGTTTTTATCCCGGCTCGCTGAGACCAGGTCGCTGCTGGATATCGTGCATCTTTCGACCGCCCGAAGCCGCGAGGCTTTCGAAGTTGTCTCCGCACAGAATCGGGAGCTTTGGGAGCTCGCGCAGAAAGTTGCGATCGAGACGACCGAGCCCATCAAGACCAGCTTCAACAGAGTGCTGCACAAGACCGTCTGAACCGAGGCTACCGGCCGCGCGGATCGACTGGACAGGCGTTTCCGCGACGAGGGGACGCTCGGTCCAGTCGATGGCGGGCCAGCGTGCTCAGGGTCCGCAACAGATTGCAGGAAACGAAGATGGGTGTGGTAATGATCAAATGCCCGGAAACGGGCGACGCTATTTCGACGGGTATCGAGACTGATCGCGAAAGGTTTCGCTGCAGCGCGGTATTCTTCTCGCGCACCTATTGTCGGGTCTGCGCGGCTACACACGAGTGGTTCGCGCGAGAGGCCTGGGTCTACGAGCCTGCCCTGGATAGTCGGTCGCCGGGCGGCTGGCGGGCGTCTCGCGCCGGCGCGGCTTGAATAAGTCCTGCTCCGCCACGCGAAATTATCCGATCGATCCTGCGGCTCATCACCTTGTAGCACTCGCATGCCACGGCTTCGAGCCGCGGCCGGTCAATCTCGAGCTGACCGCGGCGGTTGGATTTCAACGCTCTTGACGCGCGCAACGCCCTCACAACATGCGTGACCGTGGTGCGTCGGACGCCCAGTAGCTCCGACATAGTCTCCTGGGTCAAGGGGAGGAGATTGCTGCCATTCGCCCGGTCGTGAATTTGAAGCAGCCAGCAGGCCATCCGGGCTTCGACGGAATGCAGTGCATTGCAAGCCGCGACGTGCTGAACCTGCGTCAGCAGCGATCTCGTGAAAATCTGCACCATGGATGCGATCGCGGCGCTGCGCCCCAGAGCTGACAAAAATTGCGCCGCCGGAATCTGCAGCACGGGCCCCGGTACGCGGACGACTACCGTCACGGATGAGTGGGATGTGCCAAGCGCCAACGTTAGACCGATCGCACCTTCACGACCGATCACCGCTATGGCGGCAGTCTGCCCGTTCGGCAAGTCCACGATGTAGGAAATCGCGCCGCCACAGGGGAAGAGAAGGTGCTCGATTCGATCTCCCGATCGGACCAGTACGGCGTCGCGCTTGAGTACGACTTTCCGCAGGTGAGGCGCAAGCAAAGCGAAATCCGCCGCCGGCAACGCTGCTAACAATCGATTACCAACTCTTGTCGCGTGGTCCATCATGGGATTCGTCCCCCACGGAGGTCCGGCGCTAGGTCTCCTGCCGGCTGGTGCCGGCTGGTCTGCACTACTCAACAGCGCTCCAATCGGTCACCGGAGATATGGTTCCAATTGGGAGTCGTGCGTGTGCGACGGCACCGCCACGCACGATCCCGCTAGATCCTGCGATTGGCTCCAACTGGAGACCGGCAGGCTCGCGGGCATTGCAGTTGATGTCGGCCAAGCCTATCGCTCGTCCGCCTTCTCGGGAACCGGAAAGAGTGTCATCGAAGCGGACGCTCTATGCCTGTGCGACGGATGCCAATTTTCGGCCGAATATGCTCAGGCGGCGACCGCCTAATCATTGAACGTTCTTAACTCGTGGCTGACTCTTAATCAGCGGGTCCCAGGTTTGGGCCCCGCCCACCGCACCTCGCAAAGCCTTAGGCCGATCCACGGTTTGAGAAGACCGAACTAAAACGGTTTTTCAAACGGTGCTTTTTGGATCCTACCGGACGGTTGCTCCCGACAACGTGATCGGCGGTGCCGGTGACAAAGCGGCTCGCCGAGCGGCTTCCCCACTAAGTCACCATTTGCCGAACGAGTGTGCCGCAAGTTCGAACGACCCTGCTATTGAGCAGATCGGCCCTTGGTGCGGCTTCCTATTTTAGGCGAATTGCTTGTGACGTTCACGGAGGGAATCCATCCACAGGGTGAGATCCTGCACGTGCTTGAACATATCTTCGGGAGGCGGCGAAGCGGCATTTCGCCCGCGGGAAAGATCGTGAGCGTCCGTGATATCGCAACAAAGTTTGAATCCTGCCTCCCAAGCGGTGACGTCAGCGGCTTTCGGGTGCGGCGCTTCAGCGCCTGCTGGAGACGCGCGACGCGCTGGCGCGTCAATCTCGTCGCCAAGGCCTTGCGAGAAAGCAACCAGATCAACGACGAAATCAGCCGCGCTCTTGGTTGTGACTCCGCATCCTCGTTTTCGCAGGCTTTCACCCGTCACATAGCTGGGCGCCTGGCCCGTGTCGCAAAGGCTTTCACCTGTCAGACGTGGTCCAATGATTGCCTGTCGCGTATGCTTCTGACACAAATTTACAGGCCGAATCTACCGAATGCGCAACGTCTGGAACAGTCTGACGATCCGTCCCATCGGTATGAATTGCCGGCGGTTCGTCTCAAAGTATTTGATTAGCTCGTCGAGTTCGTCTTGCGTGGGCTGTCGGTTACGCTCTTTGCTCTTTCCAACCAAATTGAGGTGACTTAACGCGACGCGTGCGAGGCGGGCTTCCTCGGCTGAAACCTCGACACCGTGCACGGCGGCGGCGTTCGTTATGATTGTACGGAGAAGGACAAATCGATTGCCAGTGTCGCGGGGGCCAGCGCCCAGCTTGGCGCGCTTTCTTCCGAACTCGATCAGCGACTCTCTGTTGAGAGCGGGCAGCTTCACACTGCCGAGTTCGGTCTTGAGCTAGGCCATCACAGCAGCTTTTGATCGGCGAGGGGGCTTACCGACCTCGCGCATGTCTTGGTCGTGCAAGTCAATCAGATCGCCAAACGTGCGAACGTTCCGGACCACGCGTGGCTTCGACGATCCATTACGGTCAATGTTGCGCTCCATTTCGAGCGCCCATTCTTCCTTCGCCATCCTTGCGTCTTCGGAACGTCTCGGCCACATAACGGGTCTTGCGCCGGACTTGGACGCGCCGGTTTCCGGATGCAATTTGTGTAGGTCGCCACGCGTGTGCACTCCGGCTTTCGTGTGCACGACGTGTGCACCGGGAGATCCAGAAAAATCCATTAGGCGCAAGCCTGCAGGGCCCGCCCTTTCATGCCAATGAATCAGCCTTGACGTTCGGAAGCTTTTGACGCGAAGCAGGCCTGCGAACGATGCTACTTGCCTTCGTTCCAGATATCGGTGGCGAGCTTCCAATCATTTCCGACCTTTTCCCAAACCACGACATATTTTCCAGTCACTTCCTGTGGTGTCGGTCCCTTGGTCTTCAGCACGAAGGTGCCGATCTCGCGTGCCGCCATAGGGCCAAGCGGCTTAACGTCAACGGTGGTAAGTTTCGGATCGCCAACTTGCTCCGCCATGCCTTTCCACATTGTCTCGATGGCTGCTCGGCCCTGCACCATCGCAGAGCCGGGCGGGAATGCAGTCGCATCCGTGCTGTAGAGTGACCCAATTCCAGAGAAGTCGCCCTTGTTGAACATTTCAATCCATTTGGCGTTGATCACTTCAATTTCGGCCTTCTGAGCCGATGCTAGGCCGGTCAACGAAATCACGAATGCGATCACCAGTGCTATGCTGCGCATGATCATCTCCAATTCTGATGTAGATACGAATGCGAGCGGCAATTGTCCTGACGTCGAGTGGATGCGCTGAACGCCGCATCCCAGACCGCGTTTGGCGCAACAGCAACTCCGGAGGACTACCGTCAACAACATTGACAGGTAAGAACAAGGCCGCACCGGGTGCGATCGAGCGACGAGGTTGATTGCTCGTTATCGAAGGTTCACCGATAGAGTGACAGGCCGCAAGCCACCGGTCCAACAAAGAGCGTTCCCATGTTGCTGAACGTCGTACTTCGACTGAGAAGGGAGAAGTGCCACTCTTGATGTGCCTGATCGCATTATGCCCTTGAGGCGCGGTCGATACTCCGACAAGGGGATCGCTTTGTAGCGATGTCATGGAAGCCCGCGCCTCACCTCGTGGAGATTAGTAGCCGAGCATCAAGCGGCCACCCCGGCGCGTCTTGTGGCGGGCAGTCTTACAGGCGGACACCGGTTGTAGCAAACGCTTGGGCAACTGGTTTCTGCACCTGATCCAAGAGCGCCATTGCTGCAATTGCGATCACAACGGCAGCAGCGCAACCGAGCAGAAAAGCCTTCATGCGCGAACTCCATCATTTACAACCGTACTCATCTTACGATGCCGCTTCCTGTGAGTAACTGTGGCGAACGATCTCAAGCTCGCCCGCAGTTGCTGCCGGGTCTAGGGGCTCTTAAAAACCGGGTCGATCGAAAATGCATCGCTCATCAACCCCAGCGATTGAAGGTTGGCGCTTTGCAAGTCCACTTCCAATATGAGGAGGAGCAGCATGAGCACGACAACCGTAAAAGCGAGCAGAGGCGAGGCTTTTCGGGTAGCTGGCTCTGGAGCGATCAAGAACACGCGCATGGCGCGTAGCCATGAGATCATCCGCAGCAATGGCCTCGATTGCCCCAGCATGCCTTCTTCCTTGACATGACGAGCAAAAACCAAGGCTAGGACTCGCGCTGCCGCGATTCAAGGGAAGATTGCGGGCGGCGGGCGAACTGACGCAGTGCGCGTCGAGGAACGGATACCGATCCTTCCTCGTTGAAGCTTGCGCCCCAGAAGGAGGATCTGGCCGTGAAGGCACTGACATCCATACTATACCTGGCAGCGGTCGTGGCCTTCGATAGTGCGCTCGCCCAATCCCGTCAGACGGGGGCGCCTGCGCCACAGACGGTTCCCGAAGAGAGGGGCCAGCCGCAGCCACAGGGCTGGACCGGCCCGGTTAATACGGGTTCGGGCGGCGCGCCCGCCGAGAGTCCGCAGGGCCAGAGCCCGCCCGGGATGCAGGCGGCGCCCGAGGGCTCGTCCAAGAAAGTCGTGGCGCCGAAGAAGTAAGTGCGGTGCCGCGGACACTTATTTCGGGCATTCTTGACGGCATAGAGTGACCATGGCTGGCAGTGATTGATGCGATGGGCTTCGTGCGCCCGGGTTGCCGCAACCCTCCTGGAGATTGTTGCTGCGTCAGCGGCGCACGCGCAGCTTGCGGGTCACGGCGGCCCCGTCCGTGCGCTCGCCGTTTCGGCTGATGGCGACAGCCTGTTGTCGGGCAGCTTCGACACTTCCGTCATCCGCTGGTCGCTTAAGACCAACGCGGCGGGCGAGGTGCTAAGGTATCATGCGGACGCCGTTAACGCCGTTGCTTTCCTGCAGGACGGCCGCATGGTCACCGCGGGGTCCGACGCCCGGCTGGCGGTATGGACAGCCGGCCGCCAACAGCCTGATCAAGTCCTCGAGGGGCATACCGCTCCCGTCGTGGCAATCGCCGTGGCGTCGGACGGATCGAGCCTCGCCTCGGCCTCTTGGGACCATAGCGTGCGCCTTTGGTCGTTGGCTGATGGCGCCGCCCGGGTGTTCGAAGGTCACGCGCAGAATGTGAACGGTGTGGCCTTCGCTCCAGACGGCATGTCGCTCGTTAGCGTCGGCTATGATCGTGCGTTGCGCATCTGGCGCTTGCCCGAGGGCCGGCCTGAGACGGTGGAATTGCCAGCGCCATTGAACGCCGTCGCCATCGCGCCCGATGGCGAGATCGTCGCGGCAGGGGCTGACGGCAAGCTGCGCATGTTGACGAGGGACGGGGAGCTGGAGGGCCAGGTGGCCGCGGGCTTGGCACCGATCGTCGCTTTGGCGCTTTCCGATGATGGGATGCTGATCGCCGCCGCAGGCATCGACGGCACGGTTGCCATTGTGCAGCGCAAGCCGCGGAGAGTGTTGCGGACGCTCGTGGGCCCCGTTTTCCCGATCTGGTCGGTCGTGTTTCTGCATGATGCAGCAACGCTCGTGACCGGAGGTGCGGACGGAAAGATCCGGCGCTGGAACGTGTATACCGGTGAGCCCGTCGATTCGAACCTGTTCGGGACATCAGCGGATCCGCTGGCCGCTTATGCGGGCGATCATGGTGCCGATATTTTTCGCGCTTGCGTTGCCTGCCACACGCTGTCGGACAAGGAGCCGCAACGTGCAGGGCCAACGCTTGCCGGATTGTTCGGACGGAAAATCGCCTCGCTCTCGGGCTATCGGTTTTCCGAGGCGCTCAAGACGATGGATATCGTCTGGAGCCCCGAGACCGTCGCAAAGCTGTTTGAAGTCGGGCCCAACGCCTACACGCCGGGAACGAAGATGCCGGAGCAGCGCATCGGATCGGCCGAAGACCGCCGCGCGTTGACCGACTTCCTGGCCCGGGCGACCTCGCAATAGGCGAGGCCCTAACCTGGACGAGGGACGTCGCGCCTACGTCTTGCTGTCCGGCCGGCGCAAATAATCCTCGGTGGTTCGGGGCGGCGCGCGTTCTGGCACGCCCTCAAACGGATTGAACCGCTGTTCGCTCATCACGATCACGCGGCAATCCGCGCACATCCTGATGGCGTCGAGGCGCTGGTCGCCCGCCGGATACATCCAATGATTGCCCTCGAGCTTGACCGCGATGCGATCAATCGTGCTCTTCACGCCGAATGCCGTGCCGCAGCGGATGCAAAGGGCAGGCTCTTCCTCTTTGATCACAATCGCGGGCGCGCGGCCTGCGCGGAAATCGATCTGCGGCTTCAGCGTTATGACCTTCTCGGGACAGGTGCTCTGGCAGAGACCGCATTGCACGCAGGCATCCTCGACGAATTTGAGCACTGGACGGTCGGGATCGTCGCGGAGCGCGCCCGTCGGGCAAACGGAAACGCAGGACAGGCACAGCGTGCATCCACCGGTATCAACACTCACCGCGCCAATCGGAGCGCCCTGAGGCAAGGCAATGACGTCGACCTGCTTCGGTGCGAGCCGATGCAGTTCGCTCAACGCGAAGCGAAGCAGGTCGCGCCGCTTGCCGACGGTCTTGAAGGTCGCAGGCGTGTTCACCGCGGCAAGTCGCTCGATGCCCCTCAGGTGCTCCAGCATTGACTCCGGATCGTCAGTTTCGATCACAGTGACCCGGCGCCCTTCAAATCCGAGGCCCGCAAGGATGGTCTCTGCCATGTTGGTCGTTTGGGTCAGTCCAGCCACGTCATGCCGCGGCTTGCCGCGGAGCAAAAGCCGGAACGCGGTCGCTCCGTAGGCAAATGCGCCGATGACAGCCTCAATCCCGATCTGCGTCACCTCGTTGACGGCCAGAGGGATGACGTGGGCAGGCAGGCCATCGCCGTGCCGCGCCAGCGCGTCGATCAACGGCGTGCCGTGTTGGCGGTCGTGTAGCAACAGGACGGGGTTCGATCCGCCCGCCTGATGATAAGCGAGCAGCATGGCGCGGATGGTCTGAAGCTGGGTGTCCGCGGGCGGCAACGCGTAGGACGCGGCGCCCGTCGGACAGGCGGCGGCACATTGGCCGCAGCCGGCGCAAATCTCGGCATCGATAGCAACATGATTGCCGGCTGGCGTGATCGCATTCGTGGGGCATAGATCAAGACAGCGATGACAGCCGGTCAGATTCGAGCGCGAATGGGCGCAAAGATCGGGCGTGAACTCGACATATTTAGGCTTATCGAAACGCCCGACAAGTTCACGCGCGCTCAGGACGGCGCGCAGCATGGCGCCCGGCTCCTTGGGATCGGCCCGCAGGTAACCGTCGCGCAGATCATGCGCCTGAAACAGCGGTCTCTCTCCCGATAGGTCAATGACGATGTCGCAACGCGAGGTGGCGCCGTTGCGTGGAGTTTCAAAGACGTAGTGGTCGCGCGAGGAGGGGCGCGGGGGAGCGTAGTCGTTGACGGTGAGCTCGAAAGCGCCAAAATGTCCTCTGGCGTTACGGATGGTTCCTTTAACGACCGGGAAGGGCGTTGCCACAGGCGAGATGATCGCGCCCGGCTCCCTCAGCATCACGGTCACATCGAGGTGATCCGAAAGGAGCAGCCCGGCTTCGATCGCCGCCTCGTCCCGGCCATAGATCAGGATGACGCCGTCGCTGGCAAGCGTGACAAGTGGATAATCGGGCGCCTGCACGGCGCTGGCTGCGAGCAGCGCTGCCATTTTGGGGCCCGCATGCGTGCCTTCGGTCGACCAGCCTGCCGTCTCGCGAATGTTCACGAAAGCAATCGGCGCGGAACGATCGCCGGCTTGCTCCGCAAACAAGGATTGCTGATACGTGCAGGCAACGGTCAGAGGGCCCTCTGCCTTTGCGCATGCGCCAAAGTGGTCGAGCTCGGCGCCGCACAGGTGACGAAAACTCCTGATGTCGTCATTGTCGCATCCGCGCTTGATCGCGGCCACGTCAAGCCGCATCGTGTCTTCACACGAACAAATCAGGATGGTCTTCGCTGGCTGCTCCAGGTTCATCCCTCCGAGAAGGCGACGAATGACGGGCTCGCTCCGATCCTTCGCTTCGTATAGATATTGTCAATTGGGGAAAAGGAGAAATTGGAGGAAGGCCTGCGGTCGATCCCAACCAGCCTCGCTTCCACGGCGGAATGGATCCAATTGCCGCCGCCCTTTGCCTTGGTCCGGTTGCGCGAGAGCGGAGACGCGTTCGCCCATGCATGCTGCATTGCACCCGAAAGCGGTGCCGGCACGCTGGTCTATGTAGGGCGGTTCGACGTCGCCGAGTTCGCGGTGGTGCTGGAGCCCACGGAGCCGCTGATCACCGCACGCCGCGCCTTTTACGCCGGCATGGTCGCCCTGACCGACGCCCTGCGCGCCTATGCGCCGCCGGCCAAGGAAGTTGCGATCGGTTGGCCCGATGCGGTGAGGATCGACGGTGGACTCGTCGGAGGGGGACGGCTTGGCTGGCCTGCATCCGCGGACGAGGATGAGCCGCCGGATTGGCTCGTATTTGGGGCCATGATTCGAACAGTCATGATCAACGATCATGATCCCGGTGTTCGCCCGCTTGCCTCCGCCCTCGATGAGGAAGGGTTCGGCGAGGCCGGCGCAGTACAGATGACAGAGAGCTTTGCACGGCACCTGATGCGGGCGATCGACAGTTGGCAGGTCGATGGATTTGACAGCGTCGCGCGCGAATATCTCAGCCGTATCCCTCGCGAGCGGCAAACGCTCCGACGCATCGATGATCGCGGCGATCTGCTCACGCGCCACACGGGTCGTGATACGACCGAGCGGGCAGCTCTCGTCGACGCGCTGGCCTCGCCATCCTGGCTCGATCCGACGCTTGGAGGGCCGAGGCGGTGAAAAAGACTATCAAACTTCTACGCACGATCGCCCTGGATCCCTCCGACACCTTCGTGTTCGACGTGCCGGCAATGCCAGGCGAATGGGCCGTCTCCGGCGCCTTCCGCTTCTGCGGTCAGGATCCGGCGGAGCTGAGCCGAAAGGCACGTGCCGCCTTCCGCAGCGGCTTTCTTGGCGTGCAATCCTGGGGATGGTCGACGCTCGCGCAGATCGTCCCGGCAACCGAGGACGATTGCCAGGTGCTGATCGAGCTCCTTGCCAGACAACTTGTCGATCGGTTCGGCGCACCGGACATGGCAATTGCGAGGGCCGCTGCGGAAGAGGAAGTCACCTTTGCACAGTCGCTCTGCTCGCATCCGGTCAGCTCGCTCATTGCGGTCCACCGCTCGGGCGGCGACGGCGACGTTCACGAGAGCTTCCGTAAGCTGCAACTGCGGGAAGGGCAGCGTCATGGCAAGGCATTCTCGTTCATGGAAATCGAGGATGATGTCAAAGCCGACAGCGATCTTAACTATTCTGATGGGGGCCAGGAGCGGCTCCTCCGATGAGTGATTTCTGGATCGCATGCGGCCATCATCTGCTCGATCGCGACGAGAGCGGCGGGCTTCGTGTCACCGACGAATTCTTGAAGGCTTATTTTGCCCGTCCCGAGCTGATGCCGCCGAAGGACGCGTGCCCGGTCGAACGAAGACTGCATCGTGAGATGCTTGCTGATCCGCGCCGGGCGGTCGCAGCCGACGAGGTCGCTGCGATCGCCGATGAGGACGCGCGGGAGAACTGGCGCTTCGTGGTGGAGTTTCGCGATCTTATGTTGCGGCACCCGACGCTCGAAGCTGCGTATCTCGCAGTTCTGAGTTCGTCGTCAAACGTCCTGCCGCCGCTGTTCATCAATCAGCTCGTGCATGTGATCTTGCGCAATGCGCTTGACGCCAACGACGATGTGTTCGTGCTGCGCGCCGCCGAGCTGTTCTTCCGGCCGCAGCGGATCCTTCCACATGAACAGGCCTTGCTGCTTGGCGACGAAGAGGTTGTCGGCGATCGCAGCCCGACGCCTATCTTGTCGCTGATCTCGATGCTGGGCACCAAGACTGACGCCCAGCTCGATGTGCTGAGCGAGGAAAATGCCGAGAGTTATTGGCAACGCAGCAACCAGTTCGATATGGCCCTCGATCTCACCGCGGGTGGGCGAGGCCCTCGCGCGCTGGCACAGGCGATGACGCGCTGGGTCTCCCATCTGCTCGGGATCGATGTTCGCATTGAACCGCTGACGGAACTACGCGAGGTAAAGCTGGCCTGGTATATCGGGTTGGACGCTGACGCCACCAAGATGGGCGATCGGCTTTGGCATGGCGAGGAGCTCGACGGGCTCAGCGCAGGGCGAGTTCTTTCGCTGTTTCGCCTCACCTTTGCGGATCCTCAACTCGCCCTAGAGACCTTGCGGGGCGAGCCGGTCTATCTGATCCTAGCGATGACAGCCGATCGGAAGCTCCGCATGAAACCGCAGAACCTGTTGAGGGGACTCCCGATCAGGCGCCTGGAGGCGATCTCATGAGTGTTGCCCTGCCGCTCCAGCGTATTCCCGTCGGTATCGTCGTCGAACTGCGCAAGGCGGATTCGCCGTGGTGCGATTTTATCTGGCGGAGCGCCGCCGTGTTGCCTGACATACCGGACACGGAGCCCTGGACAATCTTGCGCGAACAGGGCGGCACCACCTGGTTCTATGCCGGCAGCGCAACGGTTGATCTGTACGTGTCGGAAACTGCGCGTTACCGCGACAATATTGCCTCCGGCACGCCGAGCCTCTGGGTGGTCTTGAGCCCATCCGAGGGAGCTTGGCCTTATGCGATCGCCGCCACGACCGCTGATCCCGCCGAAGGAGAGGGGTTTACCGGGGCCGCTGACAATCTGGTTGAAGCCGTACCGATGCCCGAGGTAGTGCGCGAGCTGATTGAAAGCTTCATTGCCGAACACCACGTCGAGCGAGAGTTCGTCAAACGCGAGCGCCGGCGCGCCGACCCCGAGGCTTTGGCGCGTCGGCAGCATGAAGGCGGGCAAGAATGACCGAGGAAGAGTTTCTCGCACGTTGGTCGCGTCGCAAGCGCGAGTCGAATTCGAATGCTCCGCCAGCGGAAACAGCCGGGCCGGCCGGTGCAGCCGCGGTGCCATCCGCCGCGGCCGAGCCCGAACCGGACGTGGATCTTGGCAGCTTGCCGTCGATCGACGCGATCGCGGCGGGAACCGACATCACCGCCTTCCTGCGCAAAGGTATTCCGCCCGAATTGATGCAAGCGGCCCTTCGCCGCGCCTGGACGGCCGATCCGGCGATCCGCGATTTCGTGGGGCTCGCCGAGAACGCCTGGGACTTCAACGATCCGAATGCCATGCCCGGCTTCGGACCACTCGATTGCTCGCAGGCGGAGCTGGCAGCCTGGGTCGACCGGATCGTCGGGGGTCTGCGTGAAGCCGCAGAGACTCAGCCTGACACGCCGACGCAATTGCAGGAGTCCTCGGCCGTTCCGAATGGCGATATTGTGCACTCCGTTGGGCTTACCGAGACGCCTGATGAAACCGGTCCCACAGAGATCGCGACTCCCGTTGCATCGCAATCGGCCATGGAGCCCGATACTGTTCCGCGCCGCGTACATGGTAGTGCCCTGCCTCAATAGTGTTGCTACCAAAGGCGCTATAGCCTCAACCTATTGAGCGGCGATTGACCGTCTGCGGAACTAGGTCTAGATTTGCTAGCGCTTTGTTGCGCAAGTAAAATTGGTCGCTCGAGGGTCTCAGGCAACGGAGGTCCATGTGCGTGACGCCGGGCTCTATCGCGCCATTGACGCCGCAGGCGGCGTGGCCCAGCTTGCGCGCAAAATCCACATCAGCCAGCCCTCGATTTCGAACTGGAGCAAGGTACCCGCTCAGCGGGTGATTGCGGTCGAAGCTGCAACAGGTGTTCCTCGGGCCGAGCTGCGGCCTGATCTCTATCCCGATCACCATCACGAACACACGGCATCGCAAGACAGCATCGATCCGATCGATGTCGCGCGAGCGCAGGAATATGTCCTTCTCGCCGCCTTGCTCGCAGCTGCGCCGTCCAAGCGCTTGCTCGATCGGCTTACGGGTTTGAGCGGAGACGGCACGCCACTCGGTCAGGCTCACGCCGGCTTGGCGGAAGCCGCTTCGCACACGACCGCAGCTCAGGTCGAACGTGAATATTTCGACCTTTTTGTCGGTCTCGGCCGCGGTGAGTTGCTGCCCTACGCCTCCTACTATTTGACCGGCTTCCTCAACGAGCGGCCGTTGTCACGTTTGCGGACGGATCTCGCGGAGCTCGGCATCGCGCGCGCCGAGGGCAATTCCGAGCCTGAGGATCATGCCGCCATTCTCTGCGCGATCATGGCCGGAATGGCTGATGGCCGCTGGGAAGCGCCGTTCGTTGCGCAGCGTGCGCTGTTCGAGAAACACGTTTCGTCCTGGATGGGACGTCTGTTTGGCGACATGGAGCAGGCGGCGAGCGCAAGGTTCTACCGCGCGGTCGGCACGTTCGGCCGCCTGTTTATCGAGATCGAGAGGCAAGGATTTTCGTTCGCGAAGTGGCCATGCGAGGCTGGTCCGGGAGAGGTGCGATGAGCGATGAAAAGAAAGCGATCGTCGGACGGCGCGACTTCCTCCGCAGGGTTGGCATCGGCACGGTAGGCGCTGGGGCCATGCTGACGACGCCACTCGTCGGTTCCGCGCAGGCCGACAGCGAGAATGACGATGAGAAGCGCAAGTCGCGCTACAAGGAATCCGATCACGTGAAGGCCTATTACCGCGTCAACCGCTATCCCGCCTGAGGGAGGCCGCCCGTGCTTATCAAGCGAACACAAGAGCATTCCGGATCCGACCGCCGCGGCTCGGTCGCGGACGCCATGGCAAGGCAGACCGGCGGTCTCGATCGCCGCGCCTTCCTGCGCCGGTCCGGTCTTGCGGGTGGCGCGCTCGCGGCACTCGGGACCATGCCGATTTCCGGCGTGCGCAAGGCGGAAGCGGCCGTGGCGGGTCCGCTGACCGCCGGGGCCACCGTCAAGAAAAGCATCTGTACGCATTGTTCGGTCGGATGCACCGTGACCGCGGAGGTGTTGAACGGGGTCTGGATCGGCCAGGAGCCGAGCTGGGATTCCCCCATCAATCGAGGATCTCATTGCGCGAAGGGAGCTTCCGTACGCGAGTTGGTGCACAGCGAGCGGCGTTTGCGCTATCCGATGAAGCTCTTAAACGGGCAATGGACGCGCGTCTCCTGGGAGACTGCGATCAACGAGATCGGCGACAAGATCATCGAAGTTCGCGAAAAATCGGGTCCCGATTCCGTTTATTGGCTCGGCTCGGCCAAGATGACCAATGAAGGCGCTTATCTGTTCCGCAAGCTCGGGGCGTTCTGGGGCACCAACAACACCGACCATCAGGCACGCATCTGCCATTCGACCACTGTCACCGGCGTCGCCAATACTTGGGGCTATGGCGCGATGACCAATAGCTACAACGATATCCGCAACGCCAAGACCCAGATGATCATGGGCGGCAATCCGGCCGAAGCGCATCCGGTTTCGTTGCAGCATCTGCTCGAGGGCAAGGAACTGCAAAAGGCCAACTTCATCGTCATCGACCCGCGCATGACACGCACCGCTGCGCACGCCACGGAATATGTGCGGATGCGTCCGGGCACCGACATTCCGGTGCTCTACGGCATCATGTGGCACATCCTTCAGAACGGTTGGGAGGACAAGGAATTCATCAGGCAGCGCGTCTACGGCTTCGACGATCTCCGCAAGGAAGTGGAGAAATGGAATCCGAATGAGGTGGAGCGCGTCACCGGCATTCCAGGCGAACAGCTCAAGCGGGTCGCCAAGCTGTTCGCCACCGAGAAGCCGTCGACCTTGATCTGGGCCATGGGCCAGACCCAGAAGACCGTCGGCACCGCCAATGTGAGGGCGAGCTGCATCCTGCTGCTCTTGACCGGCAATGTGGGCGGACCGGGCATGGGTGCCAACATCTTCCGCGGCCACGACAACGTGCAGGGGGCGACCGACGTTGGGCTCGATATTGTGACGTTGCCGTTCTACTACGGTCTCGCCGAGGGCGCGTGGAAGCACTGGTCGCGGGTCTGGGACGTTGACTACGAATTCCTGAAGTCGCGCTTCGATTCCAAGCAGATCATGGAGACTCCCGGCATTCCTCTGACCCGCTGGTTCGAGGCAGTAACGCTGCCGAAAGATCAGGTCGCTCAGAAGGACAACGTACGGGCAGTGTTCGTTCAGGGGCACGCCAGCAACAGCATCACGCGCATTCCGGAGTCTCTCAACGGCCTGAAGGCGCTAGACCTGCTTATCATTGCCGACCCGCATCCCACGACGTGGGCGTCATTGGCGGTCGAGGCCGGCCGCAAGGATGGCGTCTACATTCTTCCCGTGGCCACGCAATTCGAGTGCAAGGGATCGCGCGTCGCCTCGAACCGCTCGCTGCAATGGGGCGAGCAGATCGTCAAACCGATCTTCGAATCCAAGGATGATCTCGAGGTCATTTATCTTGTGGCCAAGAAGCTCGGATTCGCAGACCAGATGTTCAAGAAAATCAAGGTCGAGAACAATCTGCCTGAAGCAGAGGATGTGCTGCGCGAAATGAATCGCGGCAGCTGGTCGACCGGCTATTGCGGGCAATCGCCTGAGCGGCTCAAGGCGCACATGAAGCACCAGGCGAAGTTCGACATGCTGACGATGCGTGCCCCAAAGGACGATCCCGAGGTCGGCGGTGACTACTACGGCCTGCCGTGGCCGTGCTGGGGCTCACCGGACGTCCGGCATCCGGGCACGCCGCTGCTCTACAACACCAATCTCGCGGTGATGGATGGCGGCGGCACGTTCCGGCCGCGCTTCGGTATCGAACGCGAGGAGAAGCTGCCAGACGGGTCCACGCGCAAGGTCAGCCTGCTGGCCGACAAATCGTACTCTAAGGATTCCGAGATTCAGGACGGCTATCCCGAATTCACGCTGGCGAGCCTGAAGAAGCTTGGCTGGGACACGGATCTCACCGAAGCGGAGATGGCCACGATCATGAAGATCAATCCGACCAATCCGGATTCGGTGTCCTGGTCGCTCGATCTCTCAGGGGGCATCCAGCGGGTCGCGCTCAAACACGGCTGCGTGCCGTACGGCAACGGCAAGGCACGCATGAACGCCTTCGGCCTGCCCGATCCGATTCCGGTCCATCGCGAGCCGATCTACACGCCACGTGTCGATCTTGTCGAGAAATATCCGACGCTGCCCAATGCCAAGCAGTTTCGCATGCCCAACATCGGCTTCTCGGTGCAGAAGGCTGCTGTGGAGAAGGGGATTGCCAAGCAGTTCCCGCTCATCCTCTCGTCGGGCCGTCTGGTCGAGTATGAGGGGGGTGGGGAGGAGACGCGTACCAATCCGTGGCTTGCCGAACTACAGCAGGAGATGTTCATCGAAATCAACCCGGCCGATGCTGCTGATCGCGGCGTCAAGGATGGCGGCTGGGTCTGGGTCACCGGCGCAGAGAACAATTCCAGAGCGAGGATGAAAGCGCTCGTCACCGAGCGTGTCGGCAAGGGCGTCGCCTGGATGCCCTTCCATTTCGGCGGCTGGCTGGCAGGGAAGGATCTTCGCAGCGCCTATCCGAAGGGGACAGATCCGATCGTTCTCGGCGAAAGCGCGAACACCATCACGACCTACGGATATGATCCCGCGACGGGCATGCAGGAACCGAAGGTCACTCTTTGCCAAATCGCGGCGGCATAAGGAGCAACGACGATGGCCCGTATGAAATTCCTCTGCGACGCCGACCGTTGCATCGAGTGCAATGCCTGCGTCACCGCCTGCAAGAACGAGCATGAGGTGCCCTGGGGTATCAACCGGCGCCGCGTGGTCACCATAAATGATGGTAAGCCAGGCGAGCGTTCGATCTCGATGGCCTGTATGCACTGCACCGACGCGCCCTGCGCAGCCGTGTGCCCCGTGAACTGTTTCTACACCACCGCCGATGGCGTGGTGCTGCACTCCAAGGACCTCTGCATCGGCTGCGGCTATTGCTTCTACGCCTGTCCGTTCGGCGCGCCGCAATATCCCAAGGTCGGGAACTTCGGCTCACGCGGCAAGATGGACAAATGCACCTACTGCGCCGGCGGCCCCGAGGCCGATGGCAGCAAGGAGGAATACGAGAAGTACGGCGCGAACCGGCTGGCGGAGGGCAAGTTGCCGCTGTGTGCCGAAATGTGCTCGACGAAGTCATTGCTCGCCGGCGACGGGGAGATCATCGCCCAGATCTACAAGGAACGCGTGATGAAGCGCGGCTACGGCTCCGGCGCGTGGGGCTGGAAGACCGCGTATCGCGAGACGATCGAGTCCTGACGCGGACGACAGTCAAGGACGCGATACCGGGAGGCGCAGATGGCGTCATTTGGAAAACTCGTTCGCCTGGCATTTGGCGCATGCGCGCTGCTTCTGGTGATCATGGCGGCTCCAGCGAGCACCCAGCAGGTCAATCCGACCGCAAGCTCCGTCAAGGAGCAGCAGTTGCTGCAGGAGCTGAACCGAATCCAGGGCCGTGTCAGCATTCCGGATCAGAGATCGGGCGTGCTTGAGCAGCCACAGGGACGCGAATGGCGGGAGTTTCGCAATGTCACGCTGCGCTGGATCGGGGGCGTCGCGATTATCGGCATGCTGGCTTTGCTCGTGATCTTCTATCTCACCCGCGGCATGGTGCGGCTTGAAAGCGGGCGATCGGGCCGCACCATTGTGCGCTTCACGCTGTTTGAGCGCTTCGTGCATTGGATGACAGCGACCTGCTTCATCATCCTCGCCATCTCGGGTCTGAACATCACCTTCGGGCGGCCGTTGTTATTGCCGTTGATCGGTTTTGAAGCGTTCTCCGAATGGTCACAATGGGCGAAGTATGCCCACAACTATCTGAGTTTCCCGTTCACCGTCGGCGTCGTCCTGATCTTCCTGATGTGGATCGCGGGAAATCTCCCGAACAAGGTGGACGTCGCCTGGATCAAGCGGGGAGGGGGCATTGTCGGCCATGATCATCCACCGGCCTATCGCTTCAACGCCGGCCAGAAGATGATTTACTGGATCGTCGTAATCGGGGGCGGCCTCGTTGCAGCGACGGGATACGAGCTGATGTTCCCGTTCTACGTCAGCGGCATTGAAGGCATGCAGATGGCCCAGATCATCCACTCCGTGGTTGCCGTGCTATTCGTGGCCGCAATGATAGCGCATATCTACATCGGCACGATCGGGATGGAGGGGGCTTTCGAGGCCATGGGTTCGGGTGAGGTCGACCTCAACTGGGCACGCGAACATCATAGCCTCTGGCTCGACGAACAGAGTGGGCGAACCGGGCCGAACGATCAAAAGCCGCAACCAGTGACCGCTGCGGCGGAATGAGGGGGAGCGGCTGAAGAGGGCCGGTCAGGTGTGCTCTATTGCGTGCGCCCTCTGGCAAACAGAACGGACCGGTCCTCGATCTCCTGCTCGGCCAGCGTGCTCGCCTGGGCTGTCTGCAGCTCTTGAATGTTTGGCATGCCGCTCTGTGCAGAGTGAAGAAGTGCATGCGGTCTGAGCACGCTGGTCGCCGCACCGATGACGAGCAGGGCCGTGACGAGCGAAAGCATAAGGCGTTTCATTCGACATCTCCGTCCGGTGTTGTATCCGCCAAGACGGCGTAGGCTCTAATTGGTCCCGGTGATGTGAGCCGCCTCACATCCTTCGAGCCTTTTTTCCGGTTCCGACGGCTGAACGAAGGTCGGGCAGTCCATCGATGGTTTGCGCCGCCAAACAAGAAGTATGGACCGCGCACGTGTTCCGGAGCTTAGAAGGGCCGAAGGTCCAACAATGGAAGACAGCTGCGAGTTGCCGACCTATATCGCCATCTCATCTTGCCCTGTCACGACACCTGGAAGGTCGCAATCATGTCGGACGGGCAGCAAGATGCGGGGAGGTGATCGGAGCGATCGTGGGCCGGCTGCGCACCGAGTACGACTTGAAAAAGCTGAACCAGCGGCTTCACGCGTACTCAGGTCGTCCAGGACCTCGCCAAACTTCCGTATCACGGTTGCGTCTCCGAAGTGGCCCATCGCCGCATCCCCGCTGCGGCTGAAGGCGACCGCGCTGAGAGCTTTCGATGAAGCTCGGATCTGCAGCTTGACCGAGGCCGCCTTTTCGACGGGCGGTTTCGAAGTGCCTACTTGGTCAATTCGGGGGGACGGTCGCGCGGACGACGAACGGGCCGCGCGAGTAGCCGGCGGAAACCGAGGCTCGCAATCCTCGACCTGCGCCTCGAGGAGCCCGTTTGCGACAATGAGCGCCTTGACCGCCTCCCGGGTGTCTCGACCGCAGGCAGCGATGGCCTGGTCAGCGGCAGCCTCCAATTCGAACGGTGCCGATCGGGATGGCTCCCGATCCCGATTCACTAACCCAAGTCTACCTAAGTATGGTCACTTCATACCTGCGCGCGATGGCGCCGACCAAGCGCTAATGTTACCGATACATCCAGACTGAAAAGCAACGGAACCGGCCCTGCGAGCCGACAGTTGCGGGACGAGACCGGCGGCGTAGCGCCCGCCGGCCCTTCTCCCGATCTAGCGGTGCTTCGCCGCTCAACTGACGCTTACGGCCGTAGTTAGTGCAGAGAGTCCGCCATGAGAAACATCGCCGACCTCCTGATGCGGTTCAGACGGGGAAGCCAACGCGTGTCCAATACTCAGGTTGCAGCTATGGCTGAAAACCAAGATCGATCCAGCATGGCTGATTTTGTCCGGATCCTGCAGGCCTACGATCAAGCCCAGTAGGGCAGGGGTTTGGTGCGAGCGCGTCAGTCCGTGATGCGGACGTCCGAGCAAACCAAAGCCAAGACCTCACACCACACCGCGTCCAGCTGTTTATGCCTAGCATGTCCGTTCAGGGTCAAACGGCGACAAGAGCAGAGGACTCTGATTTGCAGCTTCGGGCAAACTGCGGAAGTCACTCGGCTCCAGCCTTGGTTCAGTTCGGCGCTGATGTCAGTCAGCCCCAACGGTTCGGGCGCCGCATACAATGAAACGAGCGCGGGGATTCTGCTAGGCCCGGGCCGGGCCCAGCAACCGCCTGCTGAGACATCCAATGACTTCGCACCCTTGCATGGCCCCCGCGCCGCGCTGCCAGCAACATGAACCGCCTGCATGTCCTGTCCCTGCAGGGCACCCGCCGCATTGACAACGACATCAACGTCGGCAAGAGCGTCCTTCCATTTCGAAGCGTCGGTGGTCCGACCATATCGAGGGTGATGTGGTGCGTATCAGGTGCCGCCGGGTGGCGCGACACCAATACGCATTCGGGCCCTTCGGCGGACAGTCTGGCCTGGATTGCCGATCGAATAAGCCCCGTGCCACCAACGAGACGGATGCGCATTGACTGGTCCTTCGATCGGCGGCGGCGGCTTTCGCAAACTGTTGATCGAACAATTAAAGGTGCGGACGGCTAAAGCACGGCTGATGCAATCGTTCCTTGCGGCGGAACAGGTGAGTTGGCCGCAAGCAGCGCCTTATCGTTTGCAAGATCGCTTTTCGAGCGCACGACGATCGCCATCGACGTTGCGGCGTCACCGATATCGACGGCAGGTCATTCAAGGGCCAGATCCGGCATTACGGCTTCCACTTCAGACCGCTTAGCCGAAGATCTCTTGAATCGGTGACATGTCGGTTTTGGCGGCAAACCACAAGTAAGTTCAGCCTAGCATCTACCGCTGCTTTTGACTCCAAGCAGATGAAGTCTTGGGATGGGTATACGACTGCCGAACCCGTCGAACTCGGCCAGGGACTTGCGGGAGCACAACCACATCTTGGTGAGCTCTTAGCCAGTGTTTCTGACCGCCTCTGCCAGCATGGAGTAGAGCTGCTGCTTGCTGAATTCCTTGGGCGGCTGCCTCTGCACTGTGTTCCGCGACACCTTCCGTGCGACTGGACGGGCGCAGGCCGCCGACGAGGTCGGCCTCAGCTTCGGGCGCGGCCTTATCTTGGGCCTTGCTGTGGGCGGCTTGTGGCCGCGCTTCAAGCCCAGACGGGTCAGCATGCCGCAGACCGCGTTACGACTGCACCCGAGACGACGCGCAATCTGCGCCGCGCTCTGTCCTGCGGACCAGAGCCTGTTGAGGAGCGCTATGTCTTTCGCATCCCAGCCCATGAGAGATATTATAGCGCCGACTGCCGAACACGCCAGTCTAGTCTTCGTCCGGCTCGCGCACGACCGGCGGGTCGTCAGCGTCATCTTCCTCTTCGTCGTCCTCGTCGTCTTCATCGGGATCTCTTGGCGGCATCGCGGTGCCCATAAGCACAAGCGGTGTCCAGCAGATCGCGGTGGTGGAAAATGCTTCGAAGGTATGTTGCTTCATGTGGCTGCTACTCCTCGAAAACACGCGTAGTCCCATATTCATGGCGGACGGCACGCGCGTCCAGGGCGCGATCGGTGCAAACGAGATGGGAACGTCAAGTCGACGACATGAGCAAAGGAGAGCAACCGCCACGCAAATGGTGGCGTTTTTAGCTACTTTATGCCCGAAAACTCATTCGGCTCTATGTTCACCAAAACCTCGCCGGTGGTGATTTCGGGGACTCCAAGATCGAGGTCATGTAGACTTGCTTGAACAAACGCGAGTATCTTGGCGTTCGCTGCATTGGCGCTTTCGCGATCGTCAAATATCATCACGGCGATACCAACGCCGTCGCCCGCATCCAGAACTTGGTAAGACCTGAATCCGTGCGATTGCCTTAGGATCTGGCCGACGCCGCTCTTGGCGCGGCGAGCGGCGTCCGCTACCGAACGAATCTTGGTGTACTTGCGAATGACCATGTACATGAGGCCACCACGCGCCACACGCCTCGACGCATCAAAGCATATCGGTCCCGGTCGGACTAGGGCCAACTTCCGAGGCCGGGCCACAGTGTCCGGCTAGGCGAACCGGGCAACGCGCCTTTTCCAATGAGTCCTCCTCGCCCTGCGCATCGGGCGAGGTGCTGAGGCTCAGGAGCCCTCGAACTTGAACGATACGTTGAGCTTGGCGCGATAGGCCTCGACCTTTCCCTTGTCATCGAGCTGCATATCCAGCTTGACGACCTCTGCAATGCGAAGATCTCGGAGAGATTTTGCAGCTTGCTCGACCGCATTCGCGGCGGCCTTCTCCCACGAGTCGTTGCTGGTACCGACCAGTTCAATGACCTTGTAGACGCTATCAGGCATGTCGTCCTCCTGTCCGGGATGACGAAGGAAATCTAGCATCAGGATCTCGACCCCGATACGGGGATGCCGTCCGGAGCCGGAAAGGGACAAAAATTGCATTTGGCGGGGGCAGCTTTGGCCGGAGCCAACCTGCCGGGCCAGCGCCATCATGTCCGCTCCTAGCGAGCAGACGGAAAAACGTCCGATTGCCTGTCACTTTCCTGTTTGACCCGGTGCCGACCATTTCAGTCTCGGGTCACTCGATCGCGGCTGCTGAGACTAACCAAAAATACGGACCGGCTAAGCCGTCCAAGCCCCTCGCTCCGGCGCTTGCCACGAGGCAAGGATTCGCATCCGTGCAGGCTTGCCCTTGTCCACCTGCTCTAGCGACGGTCTGTAGATAGCTATCGCTCAGATCTCATGACTTGCCGCGGAAGCACGAGCAGCGCCAATCTGGCCGCAGCCGTGCCGGGCGCCAGTCCTACGGACACCGCACCCAACAGGCCCTCGCCGGCGGCGTTCATGTCCACTTTCGCCTGGTCGCACTGGCGCAGGATGAGCTGGGCGTGTCGGTAGAGCACCTTGCCAGCTTCCGTCGGTGTTACCCCGCGTTTGGTTCAGCAATTGCTGCTTGACCTCGCCCTCGAGCGTCGCCAATTGCTGGCTGAGCGCAGGCTGCGCCACGTGCAGGATGTCGGCGGCTTGTGTGAGACTGCCGATATCGACGATTTTCACGAAATATTGCAAGCGCCTCGGGTTCACGGATTACTCCCACCGGGCCGTTGCCATCTTCTGGTTGCTCGGCCGGGCCTCGGCGCCAGCAAGAACTCTGCCACGTTAGCCGAAATCGCCATCATCTATAAGAAATTCATATCGAGGAAGACCGAACTCGTCTTGGCCTTACCCCGCGCCGAAAGATAGCGTCGCGACCCGACAGTATGATCGAGGTTCATGGTGAACTCATCCCGCATCGCAGAGCGCGTCCGGCGAATTAAACCTTCACCCAGCACGGCGGCCGCCGACCGCGCCAACGAATTGCGCCGGCAAGGCAGACAGATCGTCAGTCTGGTGGTCGGCGAGCCCGATTTCGACACGCCTGCGCACATCCGCCAGGCAGCGGCGAACGCGATGGAAAAGGGTGCGACGCGATACACCCTGATGGCTGGCACCGTGGATCTCAGGCGCGCGATTGCGGCCAAGCTCGAGCGCGAGAACGGGCTGACCTATGCGCTCGACGAGATCATAGCAACGAACGGCGCAAAGAGCGCGATCTACAGCGCTTTCGCGGCCACGCTGGAGCCCGGCGATGAGGTGATCATTCCGGCCCCCTATTGGGTTTCCTATCCCGATATGGCGATTGCCTGCGACGGCATTCCGGTCTTTGTTCCGTGCGACGATACGCAGAATTTCAAATTGACCGCGGCGCAACTGGAGAGCGCGATCACGGCGCGCGCGCTGGCTCGTGATCAATTCACCGAGCAATCCGACCGGCGCAAGCTATACGGCCGACGAATATCGCGCGCTTGCCGGCGTGCTTGCGAGGCATCCGCATGTCATGGTGATGGCCGACGACATCTATGAGCACATTCGCTACGGCGGTGTCAGCGCGGCCGCATATTCTCAAGGTCGCACCCGAACTGCGCACTCGCACGCTGGCCGTCAACGGTGTCTCCAAGACCTATGCCATGACGGGCTGGCGGATCGGCTGGATCGCAAGTCCGAGCGATCTGGTTCAGGCGATCAACACGTTTCTGTCCCAATCGTCCGGAAACTGCTGTTCGATCAGCCAGGCCGCCGCCGCCGCGGCCCTCGACGGCGACCAGAGCTTCGTCGAGCAAAGTGTCGCGATCTACCGGCAACGACGCGACGCGATCTTGCCGCTCGTCAACGCGATCCCCGGCCTAAGTTGCATGGCGCCGAGTGGTGCGTTCTAACTCTATGTCAATTGCGGTGGCTTGATCGGCAAGACCACGCCCGACGGCAAACGGCTCGACGCCGACGGCGACGTGGTTTTGTATTTCTCGACAGCGCCGGCGTCGCGTTGGTTGCCGGAACGGCCTATGGACTTTCGCCCTACTTCAGGCGTTCGATCGCCACCGATATTGAAACATTGACCGACGGCGTCGCGCGCATCGCGCGGGCCGTGTTCGATTTGCGCTAATACTCCACTCAGGATTCGAAGCCATGCAGACGTCCGGTCTCACGAAGAATGCTTCCGCACCGCAGATATCGGCCGACATCATTACTGCGCTTCGCGGCATCCCCGTGGCGCTCTTGAGCGACAATATGCAGCGGAACAGCGGCTCCGTCGGGCTCGCGCCCTACCACAAGCCCGCCCCGCTCGCCGGAACGGCGGTCACAGTGCTCACTCGAGGGGGAGACAACCTCGCAATCCTGCGCGCCTTCGAATTTTGCCGGCCGGGCGATGTCATGGTGATCGACGCGGGTGGCGACATCACGAATGCAGTGATCGGCGGTATTCTATCCTTTTACGGGGCAACGATAGGTCTTGCTGGGATGGTGATCGATGGAGCTATCCGCGACGTGGCGGAAATCCGGGAGCGGACGTTTCCGATCTATGCACGCGGCGTCAATCACCGCGGCCCCTACAAAGATGGTCCTGGCGCGATCAATGTGCCGGTCACGGTCGGTGGGATGGTCGTGCGGCCAGGTGATCTGCTCGTTGGCGATCAGGATGGCCTGCTCGCATTTCGCGCCCGATGCGGCTCGCTCGTTGATCGCGAATGCCGAGACTCAGCGTGCCCGTGAAGAAGCCACGATGCAGGCCATGCGTGACGGCCGGTGGGATCGTTCGTTCATCGACGCATTGGAAGCGCGGTGCGCGAACTGAAGCGTCAAAGCGGAGGAAGCAGGGACCTACCGGGACGGCTTGCTGAGCAAGGAAGCCCCGGATCGAGCATGCCATGGTGAATGATCGCGTTCTCCGAATATCCCCACGTGTAAAGTACCGGGCCGGCGATTGTCGATCTGACGGCAAGCAGCCGTCCGTTGATGCCGACCGGCATGATCGCGTCGACGAACAGGACATCAAATCCCGCCGCCCGATCCATCAATCCAAGCGCTTCGGGGCCATGATTGGATCTGGTTGGCCCTCGGTTGCTGTAGTTCGCTCAAACTGGCCCATGATGGACTGGAGCGAGAGAGGATGATCGTACCGGTAGTCATCCGCGCAGAGGATTGAATTGCTGGTCGGCATCGTGAGGTCCTCCCCAGGCGCCGCGGGAGAGGTTTGTGCCCGTTAGGATCGCGGCGGCGCCGGCCGGCGTGTCGCGCCCTTGGGTTCCCGAGATGACCAGAGCGGCGTGTCCCGTTGCGCAATGCAGCTTACATGGGGACGTCAATTGCCGCGCATCTGTGTCGACGAGTCTGGATTTGTACGGGGTTCGCCAGCATGGGCGGGCCGGTGCTCACGAAGCTGGGGCATGAAAGCAACAGTCCACAACACGTTGCACTAGCGCCCCAGTGTTAATTTGCGCGATCGGGACGATTCAGGCCTGCTCTCTGCAACGAACCTAGTAGCTGTGGGGGATGACAATGACTGTCACGCGTGCGATTGGCGCTGCTGCCTTGTTTCTGATGACGCTGAGCTCTGAAGCCTATGCTGCGCGCCAGCACAGACCGGGAGAGCGGATTTCTTGCTCAGAGGTCAAATACTACGTTGCTAAGTATTCGGCGGCCCTGGCTGAGATGTATGCCCGTAACCACGGGGCGACCGGCGCCCAGATCGAGCGGGCGCGGCGTTGCTTGGCCTCGAATGAGGCTGCCGAAACAGGGCAACGCCGGTCCTATAGCGAATGAGCATGACGCAGCCTTCGTGATAAAGCGCGCTGGCCGGGGATGTCCTCCAAGGTCAGGGCTGCGGTCGCAGCTGACGATCGAAGTTAGCTGATTGCCTTGCACGGGCAGATAGGCGTTCCGACTAGTGGCGACGCGAGCGCGCGATTGCACTCTCGCACGCGAGGCCGCTCCGCAGTCATGTCCTCCTTCACCGCTCATCGCATGCTAGTTCCCAATCATCGGTGTCGGGGCATATCCTCTTATCGCTCCGATTCGGTGCCAAAGGCCGTCGCAGCAATTGCACGCTCGACCTCGGAAGCCAACACGCTCAGATGATCGGCAAGCCTCGCGAACAACTCTCGCTTTTGCAGGTCGGTGGCCAGATCGCTGATCGATTTGCAGTCGGCTGCGTCTTTGAGGAGGTTCTCGAGCTGCTCCTGCATGTCTCTCATCGTCTGTGTGCCCCAGAGGCACCCTCTGCTTCATTCAGTTGAATTGATTGAGGCGTACTTGAGCTCCCGTCGATCCATCTCCGAACGTAGCGGTTCAGCATAGATGCGCAGATTGTCACCAACAACGCGGGAGCATCCGCCATTCGCGCGATCAGCCAACACTTGTCGCCGCACGCTTTCCCAAAGAGACAATAAGGTCTGATCTTTCGTTTGAAAAGTTCATCCACAGACCCCCAGTACATGGCGCGCCGATAGTACCGCGTACCTCATGAGCGGGATTGTTCGGTCGCGGACATTGCCGTGGAGAAGCCAGGCGCCCGTTGCACATTGGCCACATCGTCCATGTCCGGGATAACGGGCTATCACGCCGAAAGGCGCGATGGTTTGCGGCATCCCCCGTTTCAGTTACGGCGTCGGCAGAACCAAAGCGCGAGATCGGGCTGCATTCATAGAGAAGATCCCCTCGATTTCGAGACGCATGGTATCGTGGCATTCGCACGCCACCGCTGCGAGCCGCGATGGGTCAATCTCGATTTCTCCTCGCCGTTCAGATCTGATCGCTCCGGAAGCGCGCAGGTTGCGCATCAGGAGCGTCACTGTCGTTCGTCGCACACCCAGTATTTGCGAAAGCGCCTCTTGGGTGAGTGCGAGGACGTCGTGGTCGGCGCGGTCGCGAAGATGGAGCAGCCAGCGTGCCATGCGGGCTTGGGCCGGATGCAGAGCATTGCAGGCGCCGCCGATTTGTAGCTGTATCAGCATCGCTTTGAAATGAATCTGGACTGCGTGGCGGATCGCGGGGCTTCGGCTAAAAGCGGCGTGGAATCGCGATGCGGGGATCCGCGAGGCGATGCCCGCGGCACGAACGACGGCGGTAACGGCCGAAGGGGACGGCCCCAGCACGGAAAGAGTGCCTACTGCTCCCTCGCGCCCTATTGCGGCGCTGGCGACCGTCTGTCCGTTGGCCATGTCGATCATCACAGAAATGGCGCCACTATGAGGAAAGAGGACGTGCTCGGTCTGGTCACCCGCCTGCGAGACGACCGCATCCCGATCGAGCACTACCATCTCTAGCTCGGGCGCCAGCAGATCGAGGTCCGCCGCGGGTAGTGTTGCCAGAAGTCGGTTACCAATTTCGCCGGGAAGCGTCACTGCAGTTTACCTCGAACGATCCGCCGCATCGCATTTTGAGCGTCATAGGGCGGCCAACTCGAACTTTGTTTGAATCCGCCTACGCCTCGCGCCCCGAAGTTCAATTCAGCTGCGGAAGCTCTCAATCTCAAAAGAAAAAACTCCAACCACGCGCGCCTCGGAGGCGAATTGTTGTGTCTCAGGATGATTGAGGAGTTAGGTCCCAGCGCCCCGCTGTACAATTGCGAAATGCGCATGGGTAATACCATAGGGAGTTCCGCTTTCCGGGACGCGGCAAACGCCGCGGCGATCTCGGAAGTGTGGGGCTCGGCTTGACCTAGAAGCTCGACAGCTACGTGATGAAACCCGGTCATTTCCGCCAGGACAAACGAGACAGTCTGCTTAGGAAGGCCCGGCAGAACGAAATCACGTCTCAGATAACCGAGTGGCTGACCTTGCCAAGACGGCAGCCACCATAGGGCGCCTCCGTTGGCGGCATGAGTGGCGGCTCAAACGAGCATCCACATCGTAAACGCGGCGCAGAGGCAGATCGTGCCCACGACAGTCATTCCGGCAAAGAAGCGCTCGGTTCGATCCATGTCGATCATCTTCCAGGTCGATCCACGCCCATAAACGCTTAATGCTGCACGCTGGCTCCTGCTTGCGCGCGTCGTAATCTGTCAGAGCTTACGTCCCATTAGACGGTGTGAGCGTACTGCGAACTGGCATTCCAGCAAATTCGATCTGAGGGACTTCGAAACCAACTGAACCAGCTGTTGTTAACCGCGATCTGCAAGCCCGCACCGAGCAAGCTCTTGACCCTGAGTACGGCACCGCTCGTTGCGTGTGTCGGGCTCTTAGTGTCCACGTTGCTGTAACTGACAGCCCTCGGAGGCTCGCGCAATAGCGGTCGTGTTGATCAATTGGCATCGGTCGTCGAGCAGGTTCGTAGTCCAATGCGGCGTGACAAAGTAAGGACCAAACGTCGGAGCGATGAAAAACCATAATCGAAGAAGGATCGCTCAAAAGTTCAATGCTGCTGGTGCGAACCTTATTGCATGCCTGCGCAGAGCGCAGGCGGACGACGCTCTGGCGCTGACATTCGACATTGCACTCAGCTAGCGGCAAAAGTCAGACTATTGCGCTGTCATAAAACCAGTCAAACACCGGGCTTGTCATTTCAATCTGCGCGACTTTAACTCTGACACTCAGAAATAACAGGTTTGTGAAAAACAAGCCGAAGGGGGTCCGCAGTGGAGAAGGTGCGACGCTTACGCGCGATGGGTTCGCTGTGTCGTCAACAAGCCGCGTACAATGGCATGAATAAATGGAAGCTCCTCGCGGAAGCAGAATACTGGGAACACTTGGCTGAGCTTGAGCTGTCGTCCCATTTCCAAGAATGCAACGCCGCTTGTGCAAATGAAAGAACAGAGCCTCAAGCATGCACAGAGGCGAATGACTACTCGCGCCGGGAGGCGATTGCCCCCGAAGCAACGGCGACCACGAATGACGCGCAGTGTGCGCTTATGCTCCTATGAGCAAGATCCTCGACGCGGCAATCGAAATGTGGGTTGGTCCAGCGCGCCAGTGTCGGCGACCTTACTCTTCTGGCCTATATGTCGCGATTTTGCGCGCGCCTTCCCAAAGCTCGACGTCTTGGCGGTTAACGAGCTGCTTGGCTCGTTCGCTCGCTGTTGGTTCGTCGGCGCAATCAAGTTCAAGGCGAAGCTGTATGTGGCCGTCCGATCCAAGAATGTAGGCTCGATACTCCGGCATGAGTTTGCTCCAAAACATTAGTTCCGAAGCTGAAACCGGAGAAAGTTACAATAACATCAAGAAGCTGTCCATTTAATTAGGACGATACTCCCATCCGTTCCCGACGGATCACTGCTCTGGACATACTCAAGACCGCCACCGCCGCTGAGGAGGTACCCGCTCGGATTCACGCAACCCGGAACATTAGCTGCATTCGTTATACGTCGTGAGCGACTGATTTAATCTGTTTAACTTATTTAAATTCTGATAAGTGGCCGAAATAATATGGCGCCGCGCCGGTCCTGCGGTAGATTTGCGGGCGTAACGCCGCCCGCCATGACCTTGCTTCTATCGACCTCACTCACTTCTAAAGCCATCGCTGCGTCTGGGCAAAAGGTGTGAACGGAGGTGGGGCAGAGCACCATCACCATGAGCACCACCACGAACCCCATCATCATGACCGGGACGACGATTAGTTGATGAGGGAAGAGGCCCGCCTCAGGCACTCCGGGCCTCTGCCTTGTAAGCACATGGCCTACTCACCGTGTCGTGAGTTGGGTCGCTGTCGGCGCTCTACACATCTCGGTCGGGTTAATCGAGACGGTCTCTCGCCCATGGGCGCGACCTGCGCCGATAGTGCCACAACCAGCATCAACGTCGCTAGGGGCACCATTCCGGCGCATCGTGCTCGCGCGTCGAGAGCGTCGTCGATCGTGGCGACGTGCAGCGTGTTCAGACTGCGGCCATCGGGCAGCGGGACGGGATCAGCAAACACCCCGCTGTCAGTCTCGATTGCTCATCATGCTTGGCGCTACTGCAGTTTCTGGTTGTTGGCTACTTCTCGCGCCAAACTAAGCTCAAGCTCAGTGAGCTTTTCGATCAGGTGCTCCACGATCTCCGCGCAGTCCGAATGCGTCAGCGAATGCACTCCGCGCGATGTCAGTTGGTTCTGGAGGATAGTCGCCATCATGGCTTGAACGCTCATGGACCGGCCTCGTCTGAAAAATCGGATTGTCACAAAATCAATCTGAAGTAGACGTTGAATATGGACGACATGCAACGGCAAGAAGTTTGGTTCAACCCTTCGTGCAAGTACGGGCGGTGCTCGCGCTATGTTGCGTTGCGAAGCACGAGCCGTTGCAACGCCAAAGCGGCGCTTCGCTCCGAATTCCGGACTTACGAAACAATTCGTTAGCTTTTATTTGGCTAGCTAGGTGCGTGCCGATTTACCGCCGATTGCGGCACATGGAATGGGAATACCGGCCCCGGCTGTTCCTCCCAACCTGCGGCCGGGGCCGTTTGAACTTGCACTGCATCGTTCAACCCGGTCCACGACGATGTTTAGAGGCATTGCCATCACGCTTTTTGGGCTGACCATTCTTTCGCAGCTCGATCAGACGCTCTTTTATGGTCGAAATACTGACGCCGCGCTCAGGCTTGTGCGGGACATTAGTCGTGGTTTCGGCCTGTAGGTCAGCTGTGGTGCGCTCCTTCGGGCGGGGCATGCGCGAGCTTCCTCGACGGCTACTTCTTCAACAATACCCCTATCGTTCGCGCCATTCGCCTCACTGATCCTGCGTGACGGCCCAGCTCGGCTGCAATCTTCGATACGCCAGCGCCCGTCCGTGCCAGCTTCGACAATTGCTGGACCTCGCGGTCGGTCCATTGTTTTGGCTTCGGTGTTTTCATGGTGCGGTGCTCACCCGCACCACTTAACCAGCGCGCCTCGTTTCGAACACTTGGGAAATTTACGGGTGGGTCCGTGGCTGCGATCGAGGTTCACCGAAAAATAGTCGACCACTTCCGTAGCCTGGGCGCCTAGGCTGAAACCCCGCTGTTCTTCGAAATCGACGGAAGGACCATATGGATGAACTGCTGGCGGCGTACAATGACGTCACCGCTTCCGGATTGGGTCCCCCCAACCGCAATACGCAATGCGATGCGGCGAAGGCGGAGCAGCGTTCGCTGGTGGAGCCATGCGCAAAGTTCCGTTGTGCACGCCGATCGAGCCGGCTTGACCTCTTCCGCATCAGCCGCGCGTTCGCTGAGAGGGCGGCTTAAACTCCACGACCTCGTGCTGGTCGCACGGATTAGCTCGCTCATTTTTCTTGACGATTAGCTCAAGCTCGAGAGCCTCGAAGGCGAGTTCATCCGCCAAGCGCTTAAACAGCTCGCGCTTTTCTATGTCCGTCGCCTGCTGACTCATCAGCATAAGCTCTCTGGCGTCAGCGCGGACCTTTTCCAAACGTCGTCGGAGGTCCTTCATGTGTGCCGGCTTAGCTTTTAAACTTATCCTTGGCCCGAACAAATCAGTTTGCTTGTTCGGATCCACCCGGAGTCAACTGCCGAAACTCGATACTGGTTCTATGCGGACCGCCAAATTCGCCGCTCATCGTGCTGCGATATTTGGCCATGCTCCATGACCCAGCCCCTGTTCAGGATTGCGGGCTGAGGACGGCCGTCTTGGCCGATGAGCCATCCCTGTCCGGCTCTCGCCGGATGATGCATAGAACTAGCATACCTGAAGGGCCATGAATGTTCGAAAGCGCACAGACGCGAGTGTTGCGCCGGACTAGGCTGCGATCGATCTGGACGCTCGCAAAGCGCTCGGGGCCCAACGGCGCCGGGGGGATGCGAAATGTGCCGGCTGCGCTGAAGCGGCTCCGTCCGCGAACGCAGTGTTGCCGGTTGCGTGCCGGGTATGAGGCAGGAGTAACCTCGGCAGATTCTAGATCCAACGATGGTCGTTCCTCGTGCGTACTGCCCTTCTCATTGTGGGAATATGGCTACTGGTGAACGTTCTGTTCGTTGTAGTTGTCCTGCCCTCGCGCAGACCGGCACCTACTCGGCGAGCAGGAACTCCATCTCCGGTGACGATCAACACAACGGCCGGTCGCTCCGACGTAAGCGATGTTCTCAGGCCACGCGCCAGCGTTTTTGGGTAGCGAGATAGGCCCAGGGTAGCAATTCGTCGATCTGGCTGTTCGGGTGATCGTTGACGATGCGGGTGATGACGTCGGCGAGATAGGCGTGGGGTTCGACGCCGACGAGCTTGCAGGTTTCGATCAGTGAGGCGATGACGGCCCAGTGTTCGCCGCCGCCGTCCGAGCCAGCGAACAGGGCGTTCTTGCGGTTGAGCGCGATTGGGCGGATAGCGCGCTCGACGACGTTGGAATCGATCTCGATGCGGCCGTCGGCAATGAAGCGCGTCAGCCCGTCCCAACGCGACAGCGCATATCGGATAGCCTCCGCGAGTTTGGTCTTCTGGCTAATCAGACTGAGCTTGGCGCGCAGCCAGGGTTCGAACTCGTCGGCGATCGGCCGGCTCTTCTCTTGGCGGACGGCGCGACGCTCATCGGCGGTGCGGCCGCGGATCTGGGCTTCGATGACGTAGAGCCCGGCGATACGTTCGAGCGCCTCGCTGGCGATCGGTGCGGGACCGGCCGCGGCGAGTTCGTAGAAGCGCCGGCGCACATGGGACCAGCAGAACGCCAGTTCTACGTCACCGCGCTCGGCCAGGACCCGATAGCCGGCATAGCCGTCGACCTGGAGGATGCCGGCAAAACCCGCGAGGTGGACGATCGGCCGTTCGGCCTTGCGATCGGGAGCGTAGACATAGGCGACGGCGGGCGGGTCCGTGCCGCCCCAGGGCCGGTCGTCGCGGGCATAATGAGATGGACGGTCCCCGCCCTGATAAGCTGCGAAAGGGCACCCCAAGAAGGAGGACAAGCTATGGTGACAATCGGGCTTGATATCTCGAAGAGCTGGTTTCAAATCCACTGGATTACGGCGGATGGAGAAATTATCCGCAAGAAGCTCGCCCGCGGGAAGGTTCTCGATTTCTTTTCACGGCTTCCAAGTTGTCTCGTTGGTCTTGAGGCTTGCGGCAGCGCTCATCATTGGGCTCGTGAACTAATAAAGCTTGGACACAAAGCACGTCTTATGCCGGCTCGCTACGTCCGAGCCTACGTGAAGACAAACAAGCATGATGCTGCTGATGCGGAGGCGTGCTGGGAAGCCGTCCAACGGCCTGGCATGCGCTTTGTCCCTGTAAAAACCGTCGAACAGCAGGGAATTTTAATGCTACATCGCACGCGAGATTTGCTTATTCGACAGCGCACAGGCGCGATAAATGCTCTGCGTGGTCATTTGGGCGAGTTGGGAATCGTGACCGGGAAGGGAAAAGCAAACGCGAGAGAGCTCATGGCACTCGTGGACGTTGACGAGCGCATCCCACAGAGCGCGCGTAGCGCTCTTTCAATCCTTGTCGATCAGATCGAAGACCTTGAGCTTCACATTGAAAGCCATGAGAAAATGATCCTTGCAACTGCCAAAGACAATGAAGTCTGTCGGCGTCTCATGAAGGTGGCGGGCATCGGCCCATTTGCCGCCACCGCCCTGGCGGCGTCTGTCGATCATCCACAACAGTTCGCTTCGGCAAGGCATTTCGCCGCCTGGCTTGGATTAGTACCGAAGCAGCATTCGACCGGGGGAAGGGAGCGTTTGGGCGGTATCAGCAAGCGCGGCGACGGCTACATTCGTAAGTTGCTAATACATGGCGCCCGAGCGGCCGTTCATCGCGTCCGTATCCATCAGGTCACCAATACCTGGATAACAGAGCTGCTCGGCAGGCGTCCCTTCAATGTCGTGACGGTGGCGCTCGCTCACAAAACTGCACGGATCGCTTGGGCGATCATGGCCAATGGTGAAGAATACCGCGCGCAAGTATAAATCGGGCGAGGTTCCGTTTGCGAGGGCAAAGCAGAGTGATGGCAACCGGTCGGACCGGGGTCGGCTAAGCCCGTTGGACCTATCGAGCTTCAGAGCTCGCCAACGTAATTGGGCGCCGATCCGCGGATCTCATCAAGGCTCGTGGCATGCCATAAAGCCGGATAGATAGCTGCAAACGATCGTTAGCCAAAACAAAGCAAATGGCCTTGCAAAGCGGGGACCGTCCATAGATAGGCCCAGAGCTGGCCGGTCTTGGTGCGGCCGCGTCCGGGATCGAGCACCGGGGCGGTGGTCTCGTCGGCAAACAGTTTTGTCGACTGCTTCAGCCTCGCGAGCAGTCGCTCATGCACCGGCCGCAACAGGAAGGCTGCCCGCCCGACCCAATCGGCCAGGGTCGAGCGATCCAGCTCGAGGCCCTGGCGGGCGTAAATTTGAGCCTGCCGATACAGCGGCAGATGGTCGGCATATTTGGCGACGAGTACCTGCGCTACGGTGGCTTCGGTCGGTAGCCCGCCCTCGATCAGCCGCGCTGGCGCCGGTGCCTGCACCATGGTCTCGCAGGCCCGGCAGGCATACTTCGGCCGCCTTACGACCAGGACCCGGAACTGGGCCGGGACGATATCCAATCGTTCGCTCACATCCTCGCCGATCCGGTGCAGCGCCTGCTGACAGCAAGGGCAGGCGTGATCGTCGAGGTCGATCAGCATCTCGACCCGCGGCAGATGCGCCGGCAGCGCTCCTCTGTTCCTGCGGCGCCGTGCGGCTCGGCTCGATCGCTCGGCAGCATTGGCTGCATCGGTTGCGGCATCACTGCTCGCCTCGACCTGCTCGACCTCCTCCAGGCCGAGCAGCAACTGGTCCTCCGGCAGCGTCTCGGCCCGGCGGCCGAAGCGATGACGCTGCAACTCCTTGATGATCTGCTCGAGCCGCGCGGCGCGCGCCCGTTCGGCCAGCAGCATCGCCTTGAGCGTGCCGGGATCGTCCGGAAGCGTGTCGGCCGTCGTCGCCATGATGCGATTACACCATGCGTCGCGGCATCCCGCGAGCGCGACATGCATACTGATTCACTGTGCCGCAGTTCAACTCGCCTGGATCGGCGACGGTGTCTCGCGCGCGGCGTGGACGCGCTTCCAGTCCAGTCCTTCGAGCAAGGCTGACAGCTGCGCCGCGGTCAGGCGAATGACGCCGTCCTGCACGTTGGGCCAGCAGAACGAACCGGTCTCAAGCCGCTTGGCGAACAGGCACACACCCGTGCCGTCCCAATAGATCAGCTTCACCCGGTCGGCGCGCTTGGCGCGGAACACATACACGGCGCCGGAGAACGGATCGGCCTGGATGCTCTCACGCACCAGGGCCGCGAGCCCTTCGACACCCTTGCGGAAGTCGACCGGCCTGGTCGCCACCATCACCCGCACCGCGCCCGTCGGACCGATCACGTGCAGGTCTTCAGCGCATGGATCACGGCCGCAACCGTCGCGGCATCCGCGCCGCGGCCGACCCGGACGGCGACGCCGTTGATCTCGATCTCGATGATGCCGCTGTTCTCCGCCCCCTCGGGCGTCTTCCGAAGTCGTCGGCGCTGCCGCGGTGAGCGCTCCGGCGGCGTGCACGATGGGCTAACGACAGCGGGCACGAACGTCTGCGGCTCGGATCCCACAGGGATCGCAACCGGCTGTCGCATTTGCCGGCGCCACGTAAACAGCTGTTGCGGCGACAATCCGTGCCGCCGCGCGACCTCCGATACCACGGTTCCCGGGGCCAGCGTCTCCTCGACGAACCGCGCCTTGTCGTCGGCCGAGAACTGCCGCCGTCGGCCGCTCTCCGTGATGACCTCGACCCGACGAACCGAGGTCCTGGGCTCAAGCATATGGTCAAGCTTAGACACAAGCCGATCTCCAATCAGAGATCGATCATTCCTCGTTCGACGCCTTCAATGGAAGGTGGGACCGAAACAGCGCTTACGCTCCGACGATCACGACCCACCTCTCCTGCAGCGCGGGATGACGCCGGTTGCAATCAGAGTTCTATTCGTCGTCCTCCTCCGTCCAGTCCTTCGAGCGTGGAATGCGGTTAGGCGGCACTTCAGAGGGCACCACGACTAGACGCGGGCCATCGCGCGCTTGAGATTCTCGTCGATGTCTTCACTGCGCCGCGAGCCCCCCCGAGCGATTCAGCGAGACCATCAGCCAGATTGCAAGTGCGCTCGCTATGGCCATGCCTACAAGCATGGTCATGACCCGCGTTTGAACGATGATGTGAAAAGCTCAGAGCCCAAGGGTAGCAGCCGGCGCCAGCATTCCCATCCCAAAATGCCTCAGTCGGCGCTCAATTGTTCTGCCGCCTTTGGGCTGAAGCCGATCAGGAAATCGTCCAAATCTCGGCCGCCTCGAAGCTGCGGCCGCAGCCATCTAGGCAGCCTGCCGCGACCCGACCACGTCTCCGCTGGGTTCTTCGGATTGCGATATTTGGGACGAACGGGCGGGTATGGACGGCGCTTGCGATTGAACCGCGTGGCCTCGTTGGCTAGTCCAATCCTGTGGAGCCGTTCCTCCAAATGTGCTTTTTGCACCAACATTTTCTGAGTGAGTTTGGCGGCGACCTCTTGGTGAACTATCCAGAGCTCGTCAACGGAGAGCGAATTGAAATGCGCGGTGTTCATGGCTCCATCCCTAATCTTGGGCAGAAGGCCCAGGCAGACAAGTCGGGAATCCGGGAGCAGACAAGCCCTCAGTTAAATATTGATCGTCCAATCCATATTTAATGCGAGAGGTAGCAGGAAGGCGCGACAGTGGTAATATCGTGGCGGAGTATTTAATTCGCTGCGAAGGGGTCGCCACGTCTCGTGACATCCACAAACTCCCCCTCGGCCAGGCGCTTTCGTGTTCGGGGACGAGCGCGAGATGGCGATCGGCCGTGCGGCGGCGGCGCGGATAGCGGGGAGCGAGGCCCGGCACAACTCAGGAGGCCCGATGAATCGATCGCGCTGCCTCGTGTTGCACCCCTGGAGTTCCGGACCAGCATATTAATCAGGTGGCCAAGAGTACAATTAATTCATTGCGCCGCCCGATTTAAGCCGCATGGGAGCCGTTGTCGCCGCTAAGGTTCGAGCGGGGGTGGGGCGCACCCGGGAGTTTTTGATGTCCGGTCATTTGCGATTGTACTTCGCCAGTTTGGTGCTTGTCGGAGGTTTATCGGCGGCGCCTGCGTCTTCCACCCCTCTTGCCGACTTCTTCAATACTGCTACGCCCCAACCCACGGTAACCTCTCCGCCGCAAGCCGAATGCGTGCCGCGTCCCGGTACCTCGACCACTGGTGGACAGCATTGGGTCTACCGAATGGACGGTCGCCGCAAATGCTGGTTCCTGACCGAGGGCATCGCGACGGTGAAGAAGCCCATTCGGGCTCGCGTGGCCAAAGACCGCAGCGCCAGTTTGGACGAGAACGGGACGAGGTGGAGCGCGGTCGTTGATGCGCGCGCGGAGTTGCTACGCGCCGCACCGCCGGAGCAATCTCAGCCGCCTGTACCCGAAATGAAGGTAGCTGATGCCGCTTCCAATCTCGGCACGGGGTCGGCGGCCCCCATTGTCGATCTTCCCAACCAGCTCACCTCCGAACACTCCGTGCCGGGCCAAGTCGACGTTGGGCAGCTTCTCGCCGACGCACCTCAAGATATGCCGCTGGGCGCGCGCACTGCAGAGGCGCACGGCGAAGCGCGCAGCTGGACGGCCTGGTTCGGTGTGCTGCTGATGACGCTTGGTGGCCTCTCGCTCTTGAGCTCGAGCCGCACGCTTCGGCATGCGTGGAGATTACGTTAGCTTAGATGCGAGGTACAGTCGCCGCGCAATCAATGGATTCCACGAGCTGGTATAGCCGAACTGCCACACGTACAAAGATTCCGTGCGCCACACCTAGTTTGGCACTGCCTTAGACGGACATTCGAGTACGATGACGGTCGCCTTTGGGATCGGACTGCATTATGCGGTACAAGGTGTTCGTGGTGGACGGCAGCCGGCAAGTGATCTGCGCTGCAAAGCTCGACTGCATTGATGAGCAGGCGGCGAGACGCCGAGCCGAGCAAATGCATGACGAGCACGACGTTGAGCTTTGGCAAGGCGATCGACTCGTTGCTGTGTTCCGAAGTGCAACGTCGAATGAAGGTCGGAGCTAACGCGCGATCCTGAATAGACGGCCGGTCTCGCCGCCGAGTTAGTTTGAGCATTGTGAGGCACCCCGGCCTGGCTGGTTGCCGACATGTCGCAGCGACGTCGTCACCGAGGCTCGCTACTGCGGTCCCGTCGGTCTCTAAACGGCTCTTGCTCTGCCGCTCGCTTTGGTACGCCGTCTTCTTGTTCTTGCTTCTACATGTCGGAGCTTACTTCGAAGCTTCTCCACCTCTCTAAGCTCCTCCAGAAGCGCCTGGTGCCGTTCGTTCAGAACAGCACTAGAAAAAATCTGACGCGTACTCGACATCACATGCCTCAGAAATGATTTGAAGTAAGAAGTCGACGAAAGCGAAAGAAAGAACACTCGACCGAAGCTCAATGAGCTGAAGCCGCAGCCGCCAGATGCTCCCAGTACTCTGCCTCTGCAAGCAGTTTCCAGCTTCTCTCAGGTTGGAGTGCGGCGGTCTGTCGGCACAGCAGCGCCATTGCACGCAGGCGGCGGGCAGCTTCCATTTCAACCTCCCATGTTTTCCCCAAACATATTTTTCAATTTTGCGATGGAGTCATCATGATTATATGAGATAATCAAATTTCTCATTTAATGGCGGTCAATTTGGGTTCCATTTGTAAGCCGACGGGGAACTGCTTTCGGTTTAAGCTTCACATCGATTTCGAATGCTTGCTCGCGGGGACCTGTTGCGCGGTAAAGCGAACGAGAAAACGTGCGGCGCAGCAACACGAGAAGCGAAGCTCCGTGCGCGAGCATCGCAACGTCAGAAATCCCAACCGAGGGCTCTTCTCGCCGCCGCCCTCCAGGGCACGTGCCCCGGCTACCGAGCCATAACCCGCAGTTGGGTTGCGTCAGCGGTCTGGCGACCCGCTTCGCTCTTGGAGCGCACCACCATGGAGTCCCGCAATGGTCTCACACTCTGGAACGTGCGCCGGGCGACCAGGACGGCTACTGACCCCATGAGAGGATGACCAGCATCGCATTGAAAGCCAAGTTCGCCGCGTCACGCGGGGCGGGCCTGGATCGCGTCGGGTGCGCAAGTTAATAATCACGCGCAACGCATTGCGAGGCTGTTGCTTTCATGCCTCGTCTTCGCAGATAGGGCTGAGTTTTGCTCCAGTTGGCTCCATGCGACTGTCGATCTACGCGTAGCAATGACCATCTCGCGGACCGAGTGCATGTGGGTAAATGCCGTAAAATTCCGGGGTCGCCTCGCAAGGAGTGGCGCAAGAGCCTCCTTCTTCTTGATTTTGATGCATTAATCATTAAATGCGGCGTATAAACTAATAAATGGACTGCCATTTTAATTTAAAATAAGTTTGGTTTAATCGAGAGTGGATGATCGTGACGCTTCTTGGTCACTGTTGTCGCTTCTGAAGTGGCGAATATTGCAAAATCAATGATTGCCAAACGTGGGCGGCCAAGCACCGGCCACGATGGGCAAGGGGGGATACCGCTAGATCTTTCGCGTAACTTGGCAGCAGTTGATGGAGCTGCGGTCGGCGGACCTATCGCCGTTCGAGCGAGCGCTACCAATTTGCGTGAATTGATTTTGCGGCGACGCTCCCTGCTCTGCATTGGCAGGCGAGGTTGCGAATGACGTGCACGCATTTTGTAGCAATGTTCGGCCGGGCTCGCGCAATGTCGAATTCTTCTTCGTCAACTTGCGATCGTTCGATCCAGACAGGTTTACGGTTTGCAAACATGGCGGCTGTCACGGCATCCGCTCACGAGCTCGGAGCGGCTCCAGCCCCAAACTGGCTTGAGCGGCACGTGTTCTCTTTGCACATTTTCGAAGCGCTGAGCAGGACGGCAGGCCTGCTGAGCAGCTCGGCATTTTTCTTCAGCAGCGTAGACAAGGCAACGGCCGATCATCCCCGCGCCATTGTGCAATTTGTGCCGGTTCGTGAATGCGGACGGCGCATCACCCAGAGGATTTAAGCTATGGCGACGCAGACAACGGGCGGCGGGAGCACGGTTTCGTTCGGCAATGCTCCGCAAGCCAACACGGACATTTTCTCGTTTACGGAAGACGTCAGCAACATTCTCATCTTGAACGTGCTGGCAAATGATCTTGGGGGCGCGGCCAAGACGCTGTTCTCCCTGGACGACGGAACGAGCACCTCTGCGTCCACCAAGAACTACGCCCCTGCGGATTTGCTGGTCAAAGATCTGGCGTACAGCAGTGACGCTGCCGGAATGGTCGGTACCGGTGACCGCAGCGCGCTCGGTGCGCGCATCTGGATCGAGTCGGACGGCACCGTTCATTACGATAAGGGCGACATCAACACGCAGCTTCAGGCGCTGGCGGCCGGGCAAACGCTGACGGATACGTTCACCTACGCGATCCAGCTGGGCAACGGCACGCTCAGTTGGGCGACGGTGACGCTCCAGTTCAATGGCGCAAACGACTCCGTCTCTATCACATCGAGTCCGCAGAGCGGCTCGGTGGTAGAAGACGCGAACACCACGCCGGATCCCTCGGATTCGCAGAGCGCGGCCGGCACCATCAGCTTCAACGACGCCGATCTCAGCGACACCCATTCGGCCACGTTCGCGGCGGTCGCTTCCAACACCACTGCGCTCGGCACTTTCTCGCTCGACCCGGTCAGCGAGGCGCCCAATGCCGCCAACGGCTCGGTGCAGTGGCACTATGCGCTTAACAATTCGGCCGCCCAGTATCTAGCCGCAGGTCAGAGCGTCACCGAGAGCTTTGTGGTGACCGTTAACGACGGCCACGGCTCGACGGCTACCCAGACGGTGACGGTGACCATCACCGGCACCAACGACAATGCGGTGATCACGGTTGGCGCTGGCAATAGCGCCAGCGGCGCGGTGACTGAGGACGCCCACCCGACCAGCGAGACCGCGAGCGGTATGCTGTCGTTCAGCGACGTCGACCTTTCCGACACCCACAGCGTCACCAGTGTGACTCCGTCGGCCGGGGCGCTCGGGATGCTGACCGCGTCGGTCACCACCGACGACTCGCACACCACCGGCACCGGCGGGGTGATCACCTGGAACTACTCGGTTGCCGACAGCGCGATCCAATATCTGGCGCAGGGCCAGACCAAGACCGAGACCTTCACGGTCCATCTGTTTGACGGCACCTCGACGGTCGACAAGATCGTCACGGTGACGATCACCGGCACCAACGACAATGCGGTGATCACGGTTGGCGCCAGCGGCGCGGTGACTGAGGACGCCCACCCGACCAGCGAGACCGCGAGCGGTATGCTGTCGTTCAGCGACGTCGACCTTTCCGACACCCACAGCGTCACCAGTGTGACTCCGTCGGCCGGGGCGCTCGGGATGCTGACGGCGTCGGTCACCACCGACGACTCGCACACCACCGGCACCGGCGGGGTGATCACCTGGAACTACTCGGTTGCCGACAGCGCGATCCAATATCTGGCGCAGGGCCAGACCAAGACCGAGACCTTCACGGTCCATCTGTTTGACGGCACCTCGACGGTCGACAAGATCGTCACGGTCACCATCACCGGCACCAATGATGCGCCCGTGATCACCGCCCAGGATCTGACCGGCGCGGTCACCGAGCAGGTCACGCCAGCCGGCAACCTGTCCGACAGCGGCACCATCTCCTTCAGCGACGTCGACCTCACCGACGTGCATCTGGTTTCGGCCACCGGCACCCCGATCGGCTCCGTGCTCGGCTCGCTCACCGCGGTCAAGGACAGCGACACCACCGGCACAGGCACCGGCGGCCAGCTCACCTGGACCTACACCGTGGCGGATTCCGCCGTCGAGTATCTGGCCAAGGACCAGACCAAGGTCGAGAGCTTCACCATCACCCTCGACGACGGCAATGGCGGCCTGATCACCAAGCAGATCGACGTCACCATCACCGGCACCAATGATGCGCCCGTGATCACCGCCCAGGATCTGACCGGCGCGGTCACCGAGCAGGTCACGCCAGCCGGCAACCTGTCCGACAGCGGCACCATCTCCTTCAGCGACGTCGACCTCACCGACGTGCATCTGGTTTCGGCCACCGGCACCCCGATCGGCTCCGTGCTCGGCTCGCTCACCGCGGTCAAGGACAGCGACACCACCGGCACAGGCACCGGCGGCCAGCTCACCTGGACCTACACCGTGGCGGATTCCGCCGTCGAGTATCTGGCCAAGGACCAGACCAAGGTCGAGAGCTTCACCATCACCCTCGACGACGGCAATGGCGGCCTGATCACCAAGCAGATCGACGTCACCATCACCGGCACCAATGACGCGCCGACGGTTACGGCGGCGCTGACCTCGACGGCGGCCGAAGGTGCGCCGTCCTACGCGCTGGACCTGCTGTCCGG
>NZ_JBEPQF010000035.1:0-74804 GCF_040547695.1 Bradyrhizobium sp. JR4.3
AAGACCGTCTGCGTTCGCGCGCCATCCGAGGCCGCACAAAAAAATACCCCATATCGAGCCTCACTCCCGCTCGGCCAATTAAGCAAAGCCCTCGCCTGCGGGAGAGGGGTGGGGAGAGGGTGTCTCAACGGAGGGATTCCCCCAGAGGAGAGAGCCCTCACCCGGCACGCGGGACGATGCTTCGCATCGCCCGGACGCGCCGACCTCTCCCGCGAGCGGGAGAGGTTAAGAAGGCGAGCGGCCCGACCTCCAAACCAATCACGGATTTGACGGCGTCAGCACCAGCGGCGGCTTTGGCTTGGGCTTTGCGGGGGGCGGCCCCGGGGCCGGCCTCACGTCGATCGGCGGGGGCAACGGCGCGATCTGTTGGCTTGCAAGCGGCTGGCTTGTGAGTGGAGGGCTTGTCAGTGGCGGGCTTGGCGCCGCGGGAGCGGCGTGCGGCGGCTTCGGTGTCGGCGCGACCCTGATGTCGGCCTTGGGCTTCGGCGGCGGCGCACGGCGGGGATCGCGGCCGGGCATCGGCACATCCTGCAGCGACGGCTCCGGCACGGGATCCGGCGACACCAGCGTCGGCAGCGCGGCGGTCGCCGGCGGCGGCTCGCCGCGCTCGATGGCGTCCAGCCGGCGCGTCTCGCGGTCGATCGTGCGTACCGCAAGCCACGAGGACAGCGGCCCGACATCGACGGTGCGATTGAGCCTGTCGGGGGGACCGGCCGCGAACAGCTGGATCTCCGGCGGTGCGCCGGAGAGCCCGGTCATGATCGGCGTCAGGCTGGCGCGTATGTCGGCCTGGTCGGCGGGGATGTCGTAGCCGCCGGAGACGATGGCACGCGCGTTCTTCGCCTCCAACGACGTTGCGCCGACGCGCAGGCGCCCGTCGCGGATCGTGAACGGGATCTGCGCCGAGGCCACTGCAATCGGACCCGCCGACAGCGCGGGCTCGACCAGTTGCCGCAGCCGGTTGTCGTCGGCAATTTGGCCGCCGTCGCTGGCGCGGATGGCGATCTCGAAGGCGCGCGGATTGAGGCCGGAGATTTCAGCGGATTCGAGCGTCACCGTGCCGTTGCCGGCGAGCGCACCGGTGAGCGCCGCAACGCTGCGGCCCTGGCTGGTCAGCGCCATCTGCGCCGAGGCGCGTCCCTTCGGCAGCGCAAGGTCGCGATAGCGCAGCGCCGCCGCGTCGACATTGCCGAGTTCGATGCGCGCGTTGAGCGTCAGACCATTGGCGCCATTGCGCGCATCAAGGCTCGCCGACATCTCGCCGCCGCCGACGCCGCCCTTCATTGCGTCGAGCGCGAGCGACTGACCGTCGCTCCGGACCGTGCCGCCGAAGGGGCGCAGCTCGATGCCGCCGGGCAACGTGCCGTGCAACGCCTGGAAGGCGACGCGGCCGCGCCAGCCGCCGAGAAGCCCGGCATTCAACGGCGCATTCGCATCGTGTCCGGCCGCGCCGATGGCCATCGCGAGCGCGGGCACGAGGTCGAGCGTATCGAGGCCGACTTCGCCGTCGACGGTCTTCTCCTGATCGAGCGTCACCGCCAGATGACCGCGCAAATGCGAGCCGGCCAGTGTGCTGTCGAGATCGTTGAAGGTCAGGCGGTTGCCGGCGAGGCCGACGCGCGAGGACAGATTGACGCTCTGCACCGATTTATCGGCCAGGCTGGTCCCGAACAGCGGGGCCAGATTGGCGTTGCGCACGCGCAAATTCACGCTGCCTTTCGGCTCCGACAATTCGACGTTGCCTTGTGCGTCCGCGTCCAGCCCGCCGCCGCTAAGCTTTGCATTCAATTGCAGCTGATGGCGCCACGCGCCGCCCAAGTGGCCTTCGAACTGCGAAGCGCCCTCGCCCGCGGCCACCACGCGATCGAGCCCCAGCAACGCCAGCAGCGCACTTCCCTGTGGTGTCGAGACTTTCGAATCCAGCGTGAAGTCGCTGTTGCGCAAACGGTCGATGTCGATGCCGTTGAGGGCGGCCACCGGCGTCTGCGCGGCCAGCGTCGCGGTGGCCTTGAGTTGCGGCGCGTCGAGCTCGATCACCGCGCGCGCGTCGTTGCGATCGGCATGCTCGGCGTTCTTGTCGAGGCTGAGGTCGAGCTTGAGGCGGGTCGCACCTGGCAGCGACGGGATGGCGTCGAAGCGCGCGCGCACCGACGGCGCAAACGGCTCGATCAGTGCGGTGAGATCGCGCAGCGAATTGGCGGAGGATTTCAGCGCGAGCTTGCCAATGGCCTTGGCGCGGTCGAAGCTGCCGCTCGCTTCCGTGGTCACGCCGCTGGCCTGGCCGAACCGCAACTGCTCCAGCGAGAGCGACGCCGGACCGTAGCCGAGTTTCGCGGTGAACGGCCGCAGCTCCTGCCCGGCCGAGATCGCGCGGCCGATATCGAGCGAAAGCTTCGCTTCCTCCGGCCATTCGCCCTGCGGCCCCGAAAGCGCGCGCACGAAACTCGCGGCGGCATCGAGGTCGAGGCGGTCGGCCTTGAGCTCCGCGTCGATCCGCGAGCCCTTGCTCGCGCCGGTCTGGACGAAAGCAATGCGGCCTTCGACCGCGCCGCCCTCGATCTCGGCCTTCAGCCTGTCAATGGCGAAATGGTTGGCGGCAATGGTCACGTCGCCGGCAAGGCGCATCGGCCGGGTGCTGCGGCGGTTGACCTCGCTGCGGCCCTGAAGCCAGGCCACCAGCGTATCGGGATCGGAGGAATCGACGCTGAGACGGCCGCTGAAACTGTCGGCGCCGGGCGTGGCGCCGTTGAGCGAGAGCTGCGTCTGGCCCGGGGCGCGCAGCTCGAGCCGCTGGAAGGTCCAGGATCGTCCGTCGGTCGCAAGCTCGGCCGTGATGTTCTGGAGCGGCCGGCCGCCGAGCATGATCTGGTCGGAGTTGAACTCGATCTGTGCCGGGATCGGCGCCTGCGGGATTGCGGCGAGGCCTGCGCGGAGCGCCGGAAGGATGCGCTGCGGCTCGGCATCGTTCTTGGCCGTCAGCTTGTCGGCATCGACCTGGCGCGCCGACAGCACCGCGCGCAGCAGCGGCGAGGCCCCGAACCTGACATCGCCGACGCCGCCGAGCTTCAGCGCGGAGTCTTCGGGCCCGAAGCTGGCGTCGACCTGCTCGAACTTGGCGCCGGCCGGATCGGCCTTGAGTTTCGTCGTGAGCTTCCAGGGCATCGGCCCCGCATCGCTCGGCTTCTTCGGCGCGGGCACCGCGAGCGTCAGCGCGCCTTCGAATTTCGGCAGGCGATTGTCGAAGGCAAGCACGCCTTCGAGATCGGCCAGGATGGCGCGCTCGCCGGGATCGACGTTGAGGTGGAGGCGGGTGGCGTTGCCGTCGGCGCTCGGGCCGGAGGAGACGCGGAACGGATAGCGCACCCCAGCGGCGGTGAAACTGCCGTCGCCCCGGACCGAGCCGGCCAGCGAGCGCACGTCGCCGGAGAAGGCGATGTCGTTGAGCTCCAGCGTCGAACGGCTGGCGGCATCATGCAGGGCAATGCGGCCGGTGAGGTTCAGCCGCTCGATCGCCAGCGAAGCCAGATTGAAGCTGCCGTTTGCGGTGGACGGCAAATCGACCCGCCCGTGCGCGTCGAGGCCGAGATCGACCGCCATGCCGTTGACCGAAAGCTCGGTGGCGCGCCATTCGCCGCGCATCAGCGAGCTCAGGCTGAACTCGACGTCGAGCTTGTCGGCGCGCAGGCGGCCGAGATCGTTGTTGCCGCCGAAGGTGACCGCGCGCAGCCGCAGCGTCGGCGCCGGCAACAGCCGCGCGTCGAGCTCGCCCGCCACCCGCACCGGCACGCCGATGATCCTGCCGGCCTCTGCTTCGAACTGGGGCCTGAACTGGTTCCAGTCGACGAAGTAAGGCCCGATCAGAGCGGCCAGCAGCGCTAAGATAAAGGCAATCGCCAATCCGAGCAGCGTCGTCTGCACGGGTCTCCCCTCGGCCAAACCGGATGCGGGCCTTGCCTGAGCCGCAGGGCCTCAGACGTACCGGAACAGCCCCTTATATAGGGGGAAGTGTGGCGAAGTCACAGCGACTGTTGCGCGCGGAGGTTAACGCGGGTGTGAGATCCTCATGGTGAGGAGGCGCGAAGCGCCGTCTCGAACCATAGAGGCCCCGCTCTCGCCCGCGGCCATCCTTGGAGACGCCCGCTTTGCGGGCTCCTCAGGATGAGGGCCAATGCTCGCAGAATCAGTGCTGGCGGCCATCACCAGCTCGCCGGCAGCCGCTTCAGGCCGCGTAGTACGAAGGTCGGCCGCCATTCCGGGTTTTCGAGGTCGTCGATGCGCAGGTTCGGCAGCCGCCGCAACAGCGTGGCGATGGCGATCTCGGCCTCGAGACGGGCCAATTGGGCCCCCAGGCAGAAATGGATGCCACCGCCGAACGACAGCGGCCTCACGTTCTGGCGGGTGACGTCGAGTCGGTCGGGCCGGTCAGGATAGACCGCCGGGTCGCGGTTGGCCGAGCCAAGCAGGCAGAGCACGGTCTCGCCCTTCGGGATCTTCGCGCCGCCGACATCGTCGATGTCCTCCAGCGCGACCCGCCCGGTCATCTGCACCGAGGAATCGTAGCGCAAGAACTCCTCGATCGCGCCCACCATCAGCTCAGGTCGCGCCTTCAAAAGCGCGAGCTGGTCCGGATTGCGATGCAGCGCCAGCAGGCCGTTGCCGATCAGATTGACCGTGGTCTCGTGGCCGGCGCCGAACAACAGGATGATGTTGGCGGTCAGTTCCTCGTTGGTGAGCTTGTTGCCGTCTTCCTCGGCCTGCACCAGCTGGGTGATGAGATCGTCGCCGGGATTTTTGCGACGCAGCTCGAACAGCTGCTGGAAATACATCTGCGCCATCATGTTGCCGGCGTTGCCCTTGGCAATCTCCTCCGGCGAAAGCGGCACGGGGTCGAGCAGCCGTCCGCCGTCGCGTGAGCTGTTATAGAAAGTCTCGCGATGGTCCTCGGGGATGCCGAGCATGTCGCAGATGATGGTGACCGGCAGGCGGAAGGCGAAATCCTCGATCAGGTCCATGTGGCCGCGTTCGATCACGGCATCGATGGTCTGGTCGACGATCTGCTGGATGCGCGGCCGCATGTCCTCGACGCGGCGGGCGGTGAAGGCCTTCACGACGAGGCCGCGCAGGCGGGTGTGGTCGGGCGGATCGGCCTGCAGCATCCAGTGGCTCATGCTGCGGAAGACCGGCTCCTCCATGATCTTCTCGCTATAGCGGCGCTTGGAACGCTCGACGAAATCCTTGCCGAACCGCTTGTCGCGCATCACGAGGCTGACATCGGCATGGCGGCTGGTGACGAACTGGCCGAACGGCGTCACGTGAATCGGAAAGATCGCGCGGAGCCGCTCATAATGCGGATAGGGATCGCGGATGAAGTCCGGCGACAGTGGATTAAACAGCGGACCGCCGGTGCCTTGCACATGCTCGTTCATGGTGACCTCACATCGGTTGCCGCATGAATCGCATACGCCGGGCAGCCCCTCTTGCGCGGCGCAATCATCCCTGAATTGTTAACTCGATACATTGTTGTATCGAGTTGCATTCTGCCCTAACCTGCTCCGATGTCAAGGGTGAGAACCAGGCCGACCAGGGACGACACGCGCGACAGGCTGTTCGAGGCGGCCGCGCGCGTGTTCGAGGAGGACGGCATCGGCGGCGCCAGCATCGAGGCGATCGCAGCGGCGGCCGGATTCAGCCGCGGTGCGTTCTATTCCAACTTCAAGAGCAAGGACGAGCTGATCATCGCCATGATCGAGGACCATGTCGCGCAGTCGATCCGGCGCAACATGGACATCCTCGCGCAGCACGACAATCTCGACGACTTCATCGCAGCGCTGAAGGCGATGGATCGCACAAGGCAGGACCCGCTCGGCCGCTCGCCGCTGCTGCACATGGAGATGATCCTGTTCGTCGCGCGCGCCGAGAAGCGCCGGCCGGAGCTTGCAAAACGCCTGCGCGCGCGGCGCAAGCTGGTCGCCGACATCGTCGAGGCCACACTGAAGAGCAACGCAAAGGACGACACGCTCAATCCGCCATGGATGGCCTCCGTCGTGCTGGCGCTGGAAGACGGCTTTCGTCTGCATCGCCTGATCGATCCGGAGACGACGCCGGCCGACAGCTTTCTGCGCGCGATCACTGATCTGCGGCGCAGGACGGGATTGTCGTCGAAGTAGCGTTTGTTTTCTTCAGATCGTCGCGCTGTTCCCGCTCGACATCGGCGCGCCGCGCCGCTGGAACCTCGTCGCAATTCTCGCGCGCATTTTCCACATCGTCATACCGATCCAAGGAACGTTTCTGCAGCTTGCCACTTTATCCCGGGCCTGTTTTGGCAATTTGATCATTGGAGGAGACAGCGATGAGGATTCTGAAATTGTCTGCGGCCGCAGCCGCGCTGCTGGCCGGTACCGCGCTCGCCGTGGCGCAGTCGAGCTCGACGGTCGGCACTGGCGGCTCGTCAGCCGGCGGCGGCACCAGCAACTCGACGATCGGTACGGGCGGTTCATCGGCAGGTTCGGGCAGCGGCTCAGGCTCGGCCTCGACGCTTGGCACCGGCGGCTCGTCGGCCGGCGGCGGCACCAGCAGTTCGTCCATCGGCACCGGCGGCTCTGCCGCGGGCTCCGGCAGCGGCTCAGGCTCGGCCTCGACGCTCGGCACCGGCGGTTCGTCGGCTGGTGGCGGCAAGAGCTCGTCCAGCGTCGGCACGGGCGGCTCTGCGGCAGGCTCCGGCTCCAACTCCGCATCGACGCTCGGCACCGGCGGCTCGTCGGCCGGCGGCGGCAAGAGCGGCTCGACCGTGGGAGCCGCCGGCTCCTCCGCGGGACATGCCAGCGACATGGGCATGGAAAAAGGCAAAGGCCACCACAAGGACGAGATGAAGAAGGACAAGGACTGACATCCCGGCCGGCGGAGCGGCAGCAATGCCGCTCCTTCGTCCTTCCTGAGGAGGACTGGCATGAACAGATCAATCGTTGCGATCGCAGTTTTGACTTTGATGAGCAGCGCCGCTGTGGGGGAAACCATGCAGAAAACCGGCAAGACCGCGTCCGGCGAGACCTGCCGTGTCACGGTGGAAAAACATCCCGACGGCAGCATCACTGCGCTGGGGTCATCGGGTTCGGGAACAACGGGCTCGACCTCATCGAGCGGCTCGCTGTCGAGCTCGAGCTCGGCCGGCGGATCGTCGGTGCACATCCAGGCCGGTGGCGGCAACGTGTCGAGTTCGTCCTCGACGGCCGGCGGCCCGGGTTCGACCAGTGCGAGCACCGTCACAGTCAACGGCTGCACCATCTCGACATCGTCGCCATAGCAAAAGGATTTCACAGATGAGAATGTTGATCGCGACCTCGTCGGTCGCACTCCTGCTCACCGCCGCCTCGCCGTTGTCGGCGCAAACCAGCATGACCGGCGGCACCGGCGGCTCGGCTGCCGCCGGCGGCACCTCGGCCAGCACGCTCGGCACCGGCGGCACGTCGACGTCGGGCTCCGGACAGACCGGCTCGTCCATTGCAGCCGGCGGCAGCGCCGCCTCCGCCAACGGCAAGGCGCAGTCCGGCACCAGCATGAACAAGGGCAACGGTCCGGTGCTAAATTCCAATGCGCGCGCGCAGGCGCATGAGGGTGGCACGTTCAGCCGCTCCCACACCCGCACGAAAGTGAAGGCGGGCGAGGAGGTCGGGTCCACCACCAAAACCATGTCGCACGTGCCGGGCTCCAAACCGACCATGTCGACGACATCGACCAATTTGCGCTGAACCATCCTCACGAGACTGCTGCCCGCGATTTGCGGGCAGTTTTTTCTTTGTGAGCAGATTTTTTTGTAAGCAGGTTTTTCTTTGTGAACGATCAACCGCCGCTCAGCGTGTGGCTGACGCGGGTCACGACTGCATCCCACTGCCGCTTCTCGGCGGCCGGGTAGTTGATCAGCACGCAATGCACGTAGCGGCGGCCAAAATTGCAGCGGTCGTACCAGATCTTGCCGCCCCGGGTGCTGGAGACCACGAAGAAGCGCGGCGTGATGCGCTTGTAGGTGATGCCGGACGGCGGATTCTTCCGCGCCAGGAAAGCCGCCGGTGAACTGCCTTCGTTCGGAACGGCCTGAACCGTCAAATCCGCCCGGCCGTCGCTGGTCCGGTACTGCATGCCATAGCCGTCGGGCCGACCGGCTTGCTCGGTGAAGATGGACGAAGGGATGTCGACACTGGTCCCGGTCTCGGGAATGCGGTAGCCGCTCCAACTCTCCGCACCGGCAGCAGCCGGCAAGGCAGAGAGCATCACAAGGATGGCGGCGATCTTCTTCATCGTATGGCCCAGTTTGCGCTCGACGGCCGACAACGTGGAGAAACGCCGGACGTTCCTATCCGCGACGTGAACGCGCGTTGCGCCCCGAGTCGCTCGACCAGACCTCGCAAGCCGGATGATGGCGTCGAGTGCACCCGCTAGCGAGCGCGTTTGCCCTTGTCCGTGGGCAACGGGCAGTTCGTACAAACGCTGTCGTCGCACATGCGACAGATCGTGAAGCGATCCATCTCGGACGTATCCTGCCGAGCCAACAACTCGTGGAGCAGCGTTTCGAGTCGTTTCGTTTCAGCCGGCGACAGCACATCCAGAAGCGACGCGACGGCCGAAATTCGCGACGTCATCAACTCGTTGCGGGTTGAGGCGCCCTTCGCTGTCAGGTGCAGAGCAACCTCGCGGCCGTCCTGTCCGGGCCGACGTTCGACCAGCCGATCCGACACCAGACGGTCCACCAGCCGGACCGTTCCTGAATGCGACAGGCCAAGGATCCGCCGCAGCTTGTCGTTGGTCATGCCCTGGCCATAGCCGATGACGACCAGTGCGGCAGGCGTCTCGCCGCCGCGGCCTATGACCTCGCGCGCGCCCTGCTCGATCCGATCCATGACGGCGAGCGAAAGCGCCCCCAGCAAATTTGCGATTCCAGTTTCCATGAGCCGGACAATATGTGCGGAGCGCACAAAAAACAACTTGACGAATATGTGCGCTCCGCACATATTTGCTCGCGGGGCACGATGACATGGAGAATGACGATGAATATCGGGAGCGCGGCACGACAAGCGGATGCCCAAGCGAATACCAGAGGCATTGAACCCGCCTTGAAATACGTGCAGGCCAACGGCGTGCGCTTCGCCTATCTCGAACAGGGCGACGGCCCCTTGGTCATGTTCCTGCACGGCTTTCCCGACAATGCCTGGTCGTATCGAAAGCAGCTGCAGGTCTTCGCGGATGCAGGCTATCGTGCGGTCGCGCCGTTCCTGCGCGGCTATGCGCCGACCGAGATTCCGGCGGACGGAGTTTTCGATCCCATCGCACTGGGCAAGGATCTAGAAGCCCTCATCGCGGCGCTGAGCGACGACGGACAGGCACGCGTCGTCGGCATGGATTGGGGCGGCACGTCGACCTTTCAGGCGCTGGCCACGGCGCCATCCGCGATCAAGGCCGCCGTGGTCATGAACACCGCACATCCGATTACAATTTCAAGCATCAGAAGAGATCCGGAGCTCGTTCGAGCCGTCTTCCATGTCTATTTCTTCCAGTTGCCCGGCGCCGTATCGGCGGTCAGCACCGAGGGTCTTCCCTTCGTCGACTATCTCTGGAAGCTGTGGTCGCCGACATCCAACAATGCCGAGCACATCCGTTCGATCAAGGAGACGCTCAGCTCGCCCGGCACGATGGCCGCGGCGCTTAAATATTACGGAGGCCTGACCGATGCGGCGCTCGCGGGCCGGCTGCCGATCAATGACATGCACACGCCGACGCTGACGATCTACGGCAGCAACGATCCGACAGCGAGGTACTCGGTCGAGGAGGAGCCGCTGTTCAAGGGGCCGCACCAGCGGATTGTCCTGCCCGATGTCGGGCACTTCCCGCACCTCGAGCGTGAGGAAGAAGTCACCGGCCTGATCATGGACTGGTTCAAGACGCACTGAACGCAGAGGGCGTGGCCCACAACACCCTTTGAGTTCTCTAATCCGGAGTGCGCGCAATGGACGCCAAGACCCAACAGCAATACGCCGAGACCTTTCATGCCCTTCACAGGAAGGGCGATCCGCTCGTCCTGTTCAACGCCTGGGACGCCGCCACCGCCAAAGCCATCGCGAAGACCTCTCCGGCCATCGCAACCAGCAGCGGAGCGGTCGCCTCCGCACTTGGATACGCCGACGGAGAAAATATCCCGCTCGACATGCTGACCGGCCTGGTCTCGCGAATGACCGCGGCCGTGTCGGTGCCAGTCTCAATCGATCTGGAGGCAGGATATGGCGACACCCCGGAGGCCGCCGCAAGATCGGCGACCGAGATTTTGAAAGCCGGCGCCGTCGGCATCAATATCGAGGACGGGCTCTCGGGGGGACAGCGGCAGCTGGTCAATCCCGAACGCCATGCCGCCAAGATCAAGGCCGTGCGGGACGCCGCGAAAGATCTGGGAGTTCAGCTGTTCATCAATGCGAGAACGGATCCGTTCCTTCTGAAATTCGGATCGCCGGACGAGTGCATGAACGAAGCGGCACGGCGGGCGAAGGTCTATGCCGAGGCCGGCGCCGACGGAATTTTCGTCCCCGGCCTCACCGACCTCGCTCTCATTGAAAGGTTCGTTCAGCTCACGCCTCTGCCGGTCAACATCATGGTGACAAAAGGCGTTCCCGCAATCCGGGATCTGGCTCGCGTCGGCGTTCGGCGGGTGAGCCTTGGCCCGTGGCCGATGATGGCAGCGATGCGGATGATCGGACAGGCCGCGGCTGCGGTCGCTGCGACCAAGCAATACGGCACGTTCCTGCAACCGAACGCCTGAGCCTGGCCATCACTAGCTCGAAGCAGCGTTCTGCGCCGACCGCTTCACGCTTTTCGAATCCATCGGATGGACGTCGAGAGCGGTCAGCGCAGTTCCTATGCGTTACTGTCCATGGCCGCGATCAACGATGCGATCTCGATGGTCGCGAAATTGCAGAAGCTGTCGGAGACCGCGTAGGGGAAGATGATCTTGTCGCGGTGGCGCATCGCGCCGCAGGTGTAGACGACGTTTGGAACATATCCTTCGCGTTCGGAAGGGTCCGGGCGCAATAGCGGCTCGCGCAGGCGGCCGAGCACCTTCGAAGGGTCGTTCTTGTCCAGCAACGCGGCCCCGATCGAATATTTCCTCACAGGGCCGACACCGTGCGTCAGCAGCAGCCATCCCTCATCGAGCTCGATCGGAGATCCGCAATTGCCGATCTGTACGAACTCCCAGGGGTATCGCGGCTTCAGAATCGGCTGGCCGCCATCCCACGTATGGAGATCGTCGGAAAAAATCAGATAGAGGTTCTCGTTGTCCTGGCGCGCGATCATCGCATATCTGCCCCCGATCTTGCGCGGGAATAACGCCATGCCCTTGTTGCGCGCGGCATTGCCCTTCAGGGTCGATAGCCGGAACGATACAAAGTCGGACGTCTCGATCAGCTCCGACCGGATCGCGCGTCCGCTATAGGCGGTGTAGGTCGCGTAGTAGATCGTCTCGCCGGCGTTGCTGAAATGCACAAAACGGGCATCCTCGATCCCGTTCGACTGCGCTTCGGTGACCGGAAAAATCACCCGCTCGCTCAGATCTTGGCCAGCCGCGAATGTAACATCAACCCCGTCGCCGCCGGCGCTCGATGTCAGCCTGACGAGATCGGGGCTGGATGCAAGACGCGCCGTCGGGTCGATCGTCACGGTCCCGTCTGCCGCAATAAGCCCCGACCGAAATGTCAGGGACGACACATGACCTTCGCCGACGGCACGCAGACTCAGGATGAAGCGGAGGCTGCCTTCCGGCGTTCCGGATTGATCGGGATGTGGCACGATACTCGGATTGAACAATGCCGAGGCCTCGAACGAATATTCGTTAAGAAAATAGGCGCCCGCGAGTTGGCGCTGCACCTGCGTGAATACAGCATGGTCGGCCAGCGCCTCTTCCATTTCCGCGGCGCGTGCCTCGAAAATCTGCAACAGGTTGCGGTGACGGCCGAGGAAATTCTCCAGAACGTCGGCCAATTGCCGGTTAGCCGTCTCGGGATCGAGCGCGAGGACCCGTTCGACGATATGATTGGCGCGGGTCTTGTCTGTCGGATTGAGGTCGCGCGGCTCGGTTGCCGGCTTGAAAGGCCGAACGATGACACGGGTCGGATCAGGCCGCAGCTGAAGGGCTTGGCGTTTGAGGAAGGGAGATTGCGACAAAACGGCCTCGATGGGTTGAAGGAGGAAATTGTAACCGGCTCCGTCAGGCGACGAGAGGAGCAGGCTTGGCCCGGCTTTCGCTCAGGCGGGCAATTTGCCGAATCTCGGAAAGCCCAAGCAAATACGACACCACGGATTCCCCTCCGCGATTCTCATTGGGACGATCGGGGTGCAGGCCATCCCGGCAGCTTCCGGTTTCCAAATCGACCAGCGAGGCCGATAGATCGTTGCTGCCCAGAAACCACGCAAAGACCCGCGCGGCTTCGGCTTTCCACTCGACATCGTGATCGGCCCGCCATGCGGCAAGGCATGCCGCGATGGTCGCCGCGGCCTCCAGCGGCTGCTGGTCGAAGGCTTGCGAGGGTTGGCGTCGCTCACCAAATCCCGCCGTGCCGATCGGGCGGAATTGGCCCTTCGCCGAAGTTTGCCTCTTCACAAGCCAGCGCAGCGACTCCAGCCCGATATTGACATAGCGCGATGTCTTACTCGCCAGGCCCGTCATGATCAGCGCCTGGGGCAAGCGCGCGTTATCGTAGGCCAACCCATCCTCGAACCAGACCCAATCGCCTGTTGCCACAGTGTCGAAGATCAAGATCAACCGATCGGCAAGCACGGCACGCAAACGGGTCGCCTGGACATCGTTCGGGACAGCCGAGCAGTATGCATCAAGGCCCAGCAATACGAACGCCCACGCACGGGGCGAACGAAACTCTTCCGCTGTTGCCATCGCTTCGGAAAACAGCGCCGCGGCCCATGAGCGCCGCGACGTGCTGGCATCGGTCAACGCGCACACGCCTAAGGCCCAGAGCGTGCGTCCGTGACTATCCTCCGACCCCTGGTCCTCCAACCAGCAGCGGTTGAAGCCCATGAAATTGCGAAATCGTCGTGTATCCGGATTCCAGGCATGCTGGACGAAGGCGGCAAATCGCGCCGTCAGCGCTTCCGGCAGCCGCTCTTCGCCCGGATTGTTGAGTGCACAGGCCACCAGCAGCGCCCGGGCGTTGTCGTCGACGCAATAGCCGTGGGCACGATCCGGCACGCTATGAACGGCATGCTGAAACAGTCCCGTGTCGTCGCACATCGACAGGAAGTGGCCGAGCTGCATTTCCGGCGGCGCGCGGCTGTCGCGCAGCAGCGTACCAGTATCCGTGCGCGCGATGGTCTTGAGCCGATGCCGGCGGCCGGCGTTCTCGAAGATCGACATATAGCGCTCGGCGGTTCTTTCCCATGTCATCGCGCGGCTGCTCGAATAGGCGCGCTTGCGCATCGCCTGCCGAAGCACGTCGTTGGTGAGCAGCTTGGCGATTTCGATGCCAAGCGCTGCCGCATCGCCGAACGGAACCAGGATGCCGCGGCCATCGGCCAATAGTTCACGGGCATGCCAATACGGGGTGGACACCACGGCTTTACCGAGGCCGAAACTATAGGCCAGCGTGCCCGAGGTCATCTGGGCCTCACTGAGGTACGGCGTCACGTAGACGTCGGACATCGAGATGAAATCGAGCAGCGTTTTCTTGTCGACGAACTGATCGAGGAACACGACGTGATCCTCGACGCCAGCCTGGCGCGCGTGCGCCATCAGGGACTCACGATAGGCTTCGCCACGATCGCGCACGAGGTTGGGATGCGTCGCACCGAGGACGACGTAAACGGCGTCGGGTCGGGTCTTCAGAATCGAAGGCATCGCATCGATCATGACTTCGATACCCTTGTTCGGCGACAGCAATCCGAAGGTCAGGATGACCGACTTGTTGCTGAATCCGAGCGCAGCCTTGGCCGCGTCGGGTTCGACGAACGCAAATTCCGGGATACCGTGTGGGATGATTTCGATCTTCTCGTCAGCCACGTGGTAGACGGAACGCAACAACTCCCGACCCTTCTCCGCCATCACGACGACCTTGGACGAGCATTCGACGATGCGCGCGATGACGTCACGCTGAGCCTCCGTCGGCTCGGACAAGATCGTATGCAGGGTTGTCACGATCGGTATGGTCAGGCGCGACAGGAGCGCCATGATCTGGCCTCCGGCCTCGCCGCCGAAAATGCCGAACTCGTGTTGCAGCGAAACGGCCTCGAAGCCGCCGCTGTTCAGATAAGTGGCCGCACGGACATAATCATCTTGCCTGTCGTCGTTGATCTCCAGGCCCACGGTGGCAGGATAATCGTAGACCTGGCCGTGATCGGTCATCGCGACGATGACGGTCTCCAGATCACTCCGGGACGCCGCAATGGCGCTCTGCAAGTCGGTGGTGAAGGTCGCAATGCCGCAGCGGCGGGGAAGCGAATTGCCGATGAATGCGATACGATTTACGGCAGCCAATTTGGCGTCTCCGATTGTTTGAGCGCGGCGGTCTCGAAGGGAGACGCGACCAGGGTGCTGGGAAAGGCGTGCGGTGCGCAACTGGCGCTCGCGGCGCTGCGCTCTATCAACGCAGCGAGGTTTATCTTCGGGCCGGGATAGGCCAGTAGCGCTTTCAACCCGTTCGCACCGACCTCGATTTCCGCATGGTCGGCTTCCAGGAAGATCGCCTCCCCCGGCGCCAGCCTCGTCGAGCCGAGTTGGGCCTGGCCTTCTATCGCCAGCAGCCAGGTCTCTTTCGGTGCGTCGAGCATCCAAACGGAGCCCGGAGCAAGGTCAATTTGCTCCAGCGCAAAATATGAATTGACCGTGAGGACCGTTCGCGCGCCGCTCAGACGTTCGGACGGCAATTGGATCTGGCGCGGGCCTGCTGTCGCCACCGCGACGGCATTGTCGATGTGCAGTTGGCGCTGTCGTCCATAGTCGAACAGCCGGAACGTGGCGTCGCTGTGCTGCTGGATTTCGACGAGCACGATGCCGGCGCCGATCGCATGTACGGTTCCGGCAGGAATGAAAATGGCGTCGCCTGGATGAACCGGCTGCCAATCCACGATATCGGCGATCGAGCCGTCAGTGATTGCCGCTCGCAACTCTGCGGCGGAGCGCGGATGGTTCAGTCCCACCGCGACCCTAGCACCGGGGACCGCGGAGACGATGTACCAGGCTTCGGTCTTGCCGTTGGCAAGCCCGATCGAGCGCGCGAACGCATCATCCGGGTGAACTTGAATCGATAGCGGCTCGGAGGTGAAGAGCATTTTTAGCAGCAACGCCGTCTCCGGCCCAGCAAGGCCCGGACGCTCGAACCACAATTCCCCGATCGGGCCGTCGCTCGTCGACGCCAGGCTCCAGGGCCGCAGATCGAGACTGCCCCAGGGCTTCGGCTTGGTTCGCACGATAGCATGTTCGATCGTCAAGCGGGCCCCCAAAGGCTGTGCGATCAATCGTTGACTGTTCGTGCCGGGCGCGGGCCGGTCCAGGGCGGAAGCGCATCCCATTCGGCCCTTCGCATGCGGCGCTCTTCATCGCCGACCTTCACGAAGACAAACGGAGCGTCGTCCTGCCCGGTCTTCGATCCCGTGAATGTGGCCGGAAGCCCGTTCGAATTTCGGATCGTTGCTGTGTTTGCCACGTAGCCTCCTGACGACCTGCGTGCGAGATCGCTGCTGCAGATCAATTGAAAATGGATTCCGCTGCATGAAGGCCGACGCAGCGACCCGCAGCGGCACCGGAGATACCAATCAGTCCAGGAGATTTGTATTTTGGGATATCGGACATCCGACCGCCTTCGTGGTTGAGGCGGGAGCGCAATGCTCTCAGTCACCGATAACTGCCAAGGGCGGGCGGCGATATCGAGCATATAGGAACGCTGTCGCCCAATAGCGAGACGAGAGCATCAATCAGATCGGCTTTATTAGCTGTATCTTTGTGTTGGCATTGCTCTATGGTCACACGGCCTGACGTCTGAGTTGACAGGGCTCATCGCTCGATTTCAATACTGGCCGGCTGATCCCCCTCTCAGAAGGGTTTTCGGCAATCGGATGTCGCATGGTTTCAACGGACCGTTTCCGGCAAGAGATTCGATCCCGGCTCGAATTGGCGAATGCGCAAGGCCTTAAGAACGTGACCATCGAGTGTGGCGAGCTTTACCGGTCCATGAGCCCGCTGCCCACGTTCAATCGATGGATGATCTTCTGCTGCAATGCTATGCGCGCGGAAATGGCCTTGACCGATCATTTGATTTTCGACGACAGGAACGAAAGCTTGCTGACCGTTCACTATGCATTGCCGCGTCAATGCCGACCAAAGCCAAACCAGGCACGATCGAAGTAACGCGTTTCGTTGATTTCGATGGCTAGCCCGTCGTTGCTGCCGTGGCGGCTCCGAGAGTAGACGCCCTACGCCGACCGCTTCACCGCAGTCGCGCCGGCCGGTGCAATGTCGAGACGAGCCAGCATCGCCTGCGCCTGCTCGGCGCAGTGCTCGATCAGCCAGCGCTCGAAGGCAACAGGCGCGAGCGCGGGTGCGTAAAGAAAACCCTGCACGACGTCGCAGCCAAGTTCGGCCAGCACCTTGCGCTGCGCCTCGGTCTCGACCCCTTCGCCGACGACGGTCATGCCGAGGCCCTGCCCGACGCGCACCACGGCGGTGGCGATCGCGAGCGCGCCAGCGTCGCGCTCGATGTCGCGCATGAAGCTGCGGTCGATCTTGAGCTCGCGGATCGGCAGATGGGCGAGCCGGCTGAGGCTGGAATAGCCGGTGCCGAAATCGTCCACGGAAAGCCCGACGCCGAGCTCCCGGATCGCGTTCATCGTCTCGAGCGCGGCGACGCTGTCCTGCATGAATGCGCCCTCGGTGATCTCGAGCATGAGCGCATCCGCCGGCAGATCGTATTCGGCGAGGATGTCCTTGAGCCGCGCGGCCAGCGTGACGTTGCGGAAGTTGATCGGCGACAGGTTCACCGACACAGATGGAATGTCGAGCCCGGCGCGGCGCCAGCTCGCCATCTGCCGGCAGGCCTCGCGCACCGACCACAGGCCGATCTGCTCGATCAGGCCGCACTCTTCGGCAAGCGGGATGAATTTTGCCGGCGAGACGTCGCCGAGTTCGGCATCGTGCCAACGCGCCAGCGCCTCGACGCCATGGATCGCGCCGTCGCAGCTGCGAATCTGCGGCTGATACCTGAGGGTCAGCGCGCCCTCGGCGATGGCGCGGCGCAGCGCCGCAATCAAGGCTAGCCGCTGCTCGGTGAGCCCGTTCATCTCGGCGCTGAACAGGCGATGGGTCGAACGTCCCGCCTGCTTGGCCATGTACATTGCCGCGTCCGCCTGTTGCATCAGGGTGTCGATGTCGGTCGCGTGATCGGGATAGAGGCTGACGCCGATGCTCGCCGACATCTGCAGCTGCCTGGAGCCGAGCCGCAGCGGCGCGGCCAGCGCTTCGGTGATTCCGGCCGCCACGCGCGCGGCACCCTCGGCGTTGCGTCGTGGCAGCAGGATGACGAACTCGTCGCCGCCGAGCCGCCCCAGCATGTCCTCGGGTCCGATCTGCTCGCGCAGGCGCTGCGCCAGCTGGATCAGGAGCTCGTCGCCGGCGGCATGACCGAGCGTGTCGTTGACGTCCTTGAAATGATCGACGTCGAGGAAGGCCAGCGCGACGTGGCTGCCGGTCGGGCAGGCATCGATGGCGGTGGTGATCAGGCGTCGCAATTGTGCGCGGTTTGGCAGACCAGTGAGGATGTCGTGATAGGCGAGCCGCGCGATCTCGGCGCGCGCTTCCTTGCGCTCGATCGCGAAGGCGCCGAGATTGACGCAGGCATCGACGATGCGGCGGTGCCAATTGCTCGGCGCGCGCGGCTCCCGGTAGTAGAAAGCGAAGGTGGCGATGACCCGTCCGTCCTTGGCCTTGACCGGCGTCGACCAGCATGCGCGCAGGCCAATCGCGAGCGGCATCGCCTTGTAGGGCTGCCAGCGCGGGTCGGTCTCCAGATCGGTCGCCAGCACCGGCTCGCCGTAGAAGGCCGCGGTTCCGCACGAGCCGACATTGGGGCCAATGGCAATGCCCTCCAGTGCGCGGGAATAGCCCTCGGGCAGGCTTGGGCCGCCGAGCGGATGGATCAGGCCCGCGGCATCGACGTGAAGCAGCGAACAGACGACGTCGGGCGCGATCTGCTCGACACGGCGGCACAGCCGGTCTGCAATCTCGCCGATCGGAACCTCATCAGCGAGCGCGCCCATGATGAGCTGCTGGAGCGAGTGCAGCTGCTTGGTCTCCGTGATGTCCTCGAGCAGCGCGAAGATGTGCTTGACCTGGCCCTTCCTGTCGCGGAAGGCATCGATGCGGGCACAGACCCAGATCTCCTCGCCATCCTTGTCATAGGCGAGCATCTCGACCTCGCCGCGGTGGCCGCCATCCATCAGGCGCTTGACGAGCTTCGCAACGGCCTTGCGATCGGTGTGGCGGCCGGCGATCAGGCCCCGGGCACGGCGGCCTTCGGCTTCCTCGCTGGTGTAGCCGAACAGCGTCGTGAAGGCGGAATTGACGTAGACGATGTTCTGGTCGGTGTCGGTGATGAGCACCGCGCGGTTGGTCTGGTCGGAGACGGCGTGGAGAAGCCCGATCCTGACGCGGCGCTCGGCATCCGCGGTAACGTCACGCGCGAACACGATGCGATGGGTCACGCCGCCACTTGCAATGGATGAAAGCGAGATGGCCGCCCGGATGCGGCTGCCGTCGTGTCGCACCAGGCTGATCTCGTCACGGAATTCCGCACACGGTTCGGCCTGGAGGCATTTGAGGCTGAGAAGTCCGGCGTCGCGGCCGAGCACCTCAGCCCGTGCGAGTTTCCAGATCCGCTCTGCACCGGCATTGAAATGCGTGATGCGATACGCGCTGTCGACGATGACGATGCCCTCGTCGGCGCGTTCGAGCGCGGCCAACAGCACTTCCGGAGTTTCTGTCATGGGACAATCGGAGGCAGACATCGTTGGACCCGGAGGCATCGGGAAGATATGGCAACCGAGGCTAGCGCCGCGATGGTGTCCAAGACGTTTTTGCAGTCCGCTCGCACCGCGACATGCTTAACATTCCGCAAAAGACGCGAAGGTAATTCGGTGCGTACGGAACCTATTCGGGGGCGGTTCCCGCCTGAAGCTTGCCGGCGACGGCGCGCACCTTGCGCGGCGCGGCTTGCCAGATCGAGAGCGCCGACAATCCGCTCACGATGATGGCAACGCCAAAGGCGAGCGTGTAGTCGCCGAGTCGATCGTAAAGCAAGCCTGTGACCCAGGGACCGGCGGCGCCGCCCGCCAATGCCGCCAGCATGATCGTGCCGAAAATGCTGCCCTGGTGCCTGCCCTGAAAAATCTCGAACACCACTGCGCCCATGATCGAGGTCAGGCCGTAGCCGAGCGCGCCTTGGGTGAACACCATGAGATAGACCAGCCACAATGACGGCTGGAATTTCAGAGCCATCAGCGCCGCGAAAGAGATCGCAAAACCCGCGCAGCTGATTGCCCATACCCATTCCCGCCCGATCCGGTCGGAGACATGGCCGAGCAGGATCTGGCCGGGAATGCCGAGCAGGCTGACGATGCCGAGCGCCCACACCGCGACACCCGGGCTGAAGCCGATGTCGAGCAGGAATTTGGTCTGGTGCACCTGCACCGCGTACCAGATGTACAGGCCGCAGAAATAGCCGAGCGCGATCCACCAGAACCGCGCCGTGGTGACCGCTTTCCGGAGTGTCCATTCGGTCCGGGCCCAGACGGGATCGACGATGTTGGAGACGGGTTTTGCGGCGCCTGCGGCCGGCGCGGCATCGCCGTCAGGCCGCAGGCCGATATCCTCGGGGCGCCTGTGCAGGAACAGATTGATCGGCGCCAGCACGATCAGAATCATCAGGCCCATCGCCGTGCAGGCCGCGCGCCAGCCGGTCTGTTCGATCAAGTGCTGCACCCAGGGCAGCAGCGTCACCGAGCCGATGCCGACCCCGGCGAAGGCAATGCCGATGGCGAGGCCGCGTGTGCGGATGAACCAGTTCGGCAGGAACAGCGACTGGCCGGAATAGCCGAGACACACCGAGCCGGCGCCAACCATGACGCCGATGGTGACGTAGAGATGCCATGGCTGGCTGGTGAGCGGCGCGAGCAGCAGCCCGCCACCCATCAGAACCACGCCGAGCTCCATCACCGCGCGCGGGCCGGCGCGGTCCATCAGCCGGCCGATCAACGGGCTGACCATGCCCGACACCACGAAGCCGAAGGAAAAGGCGCCCGCGGTGACGCCGCGCTCCCAGCCGAACTCGGAGATGATGGGAGGAAAGAACAGCGAGAAGGCGGTGCGCGCGTTGACGCCGATGGCCATGGTGACGAAAGTCACCGCGACCACGACCCAGCCGTAGAAGAACGGAAGCCGCATTGTGTGTTTCATCCCTGGACGGTCCTTCCGACCATCCGGGACTGCCCGGGTCAAGCGCTTTTCGCGCATGCCCGTTGAGCGAGAGCGCGATCGCATTCGAGTGCGGTTTCCCTGCGGCCATCCTTCGAGACGCCCGCTTTAGGCGGGCTCCTCAGGATGAGGACGGAGTGTGCGGCAGCAGTTCGACCGGCAGCGATGCCACCTAGCCTCATCCTGAGGAGACCGCGAAGCGGTCGTCTCGAAGGACGAGGCGGGCGCTCAGGCGGCGTCGAGCTGGGATGGTTTGACGGCCGGGTCGAACAGGATCCGTTCGATCGGGTGCGGGCGGCCGAACAGATAGCCTTGCGCGAAATTGACGCCGAGCGCCTTCAGCCGCTCGTACTCCTCGCGGGTCTCGACGCCTTCGGCGGTGACCGACATGTCCAGCCCGCGCGCCAGCGTCACGATCGAGGAGATGATGGCGGAGCTGCGCGGCTGATGCGTGAGGTTGCGGATGAACGATTTGTCGATCTTGATCTTGTCGAACGGGAACGCGGTCAGATAGCTGAGCGACGAATAGCCGGTGCCGAAATCGTCGAGTGCGAGCGCGATGCCGATGCTCTTCAGCCGCTCCATGAAGGCGTGGTTCTCGACGCCGCGTTCCAGCAGAACGGATTCCGTGATCTCAATCTCCAGCCGCCGGGGCGGCAACCCGGAATCGGCGAGCGCCGCGCTGATCATCTCGAACAGCTCGGCCTCCTTGAACTGGATCGGCGACAGGTTGACTGCAACCGCAAGGTCGGACGGCCAGCCGGCCGCGTCCGCGCAGGCGCGTCGCAGCACGAACTCGCCGAGCGGCACGATCAGCCCGGTCTCCTCCGCAAGCGGGATGAACTGGTCCGGCGCAATCAAGCCGCGCGTCGGATGCCTCCAGCGCACCAACGCCTCGAAGCCGCGCCGCGCGCCGCTGAGGGCGTCGACGAACGGCTGGTAGTGCACCTCGAGCTGACACCGCGCAATGGCGTCGCGCAGATCGCCTTCCAGCGTGCTGCGCGCCTCGAGCTCGGCCGACATCGCCTTATCGTAGATGGTGAAGCAGTTGCGGCCCGACGATTTCGAGCGGTAGAGCGCCAGGTCGGCCTTCTTCAGCAGCTGCTCCTGATCGCTGCCGTGATCGGGCGCGATCGCAATGCCGATGCTGGTGCCGATCTCGACGCGGTGTCCGGGAAGAAGGAACGGCTCGGCCACAAGCTTGGCGATCCGCCCCGCCAGTTCGGTCGAGCAGACGCGCTGATCCTCGCAAGCTTCCTGGATGATGGCGAATTCGTCGCCACCAAGCCGGGCCAGCACGTCGCTGGCGCGCAGCGCGGATTTCAGCCGCTGTGCGACCTGACGCAGCAGCGCATCGCCGGCACCGTGACCGAGCGAGTCGTTGACGTTCTTGAAGCGGTCGAGGTCGAGCATCAGGATCGAGAAGGTCCGACCGCCGTCCTTCAAACGGCCATTGAGCTCGTCGAGCCGGGCCAGGAAGAAAGCGCGGTTCGGCAATCCGGTCAGGATGTCGGTCTGGGCGAGTTCGAGCACCCGCCGGTTCGCCAGCGACAACCGCTGCGAATTGCGGCTTGCGAGCATGAGATAGGTCGAAAGCGACAGCGTCAGCAGCATGCCGACGATCAGCACCGCGCCCGCGCGATCGTAAGTCGTCTCCAGCGGACCGCCGGCAGTCGGCACCGCCCGCACCTGCCAGTCGGTGTCGCCGATCTTGAGATTGCCCGACCAGTGCAGGGCCCGCGCGACGTCCCGCATCGACTGCGGCGCCGTGGCGGCCGACGAATAATCCGGCAGCATCTCCTCCAGGCCGACGATCTGCCACGCAAACGGCGGATAGACGTTGACGCTGACCGCGGGGCTTGCGCCGGTGGTCACGCGAATGGACTGGATCAGCAGCGGCAGGTCGAAGACGCCGACGACGAAGCCGGCGAGATTGCGGCGTCGGTCCACGACCGTGTCGCGCGACGTTCCCTTGGCGTAGACGGGAATGGCGACGAGAACGTCGGGCAACCGGCCGCCCGCCCTCGGCTCGAAGAGGCGGGTGCGAATGGCCGAGACCCGGTCGGTGTCGCGCGCGCGCTCGAGGAGCGCGCGGCGCTCCGGAACGGTCGCGTAGTCCATGCCGTAGACCGGAGACGTCTTCGGCTGGGTCGAGTAGAGCACCGGAAAATATTCGTCGCTCTGCGGCGCGGTCGCGAACCCATCGCCCTGGAGCGACTTGATGCGATACCCGGAGACACCGTCCATGATCGCCGCGGCCTCGTATTCGGCGCGCTCCTTGCGGTTCACGCGCGGCACCCAGGAGATGCGCAGCATGCCGGGATGGCGCTCGAACAGGCGGGTGCTGAAGGTCTCGAATTCGCTGCGGGTGATCTCCTGGTTGGTCGATTCGAACAGCGTGCGCAGCGCGACGAGCCTGGAGATGTACTCGCCCATGCCGTTCTGCATGACGATCACTTCAGTCTCGGCCGCGTTCTCGAACTCGATCTTGTTGACGCGGCCTTCCCATCGCGCCACCGCGGCCGCAGCCACGACCGAAAACAGAAGACCAACGCCGACCGCAACGAGCGCAGGGCGATAGAGCCCGAGCAGCGGCGCGGCACGCCACCATCCGGTCATACGCCTCCGATCCTGATCGTTCTGATCCCGACCGCCCATTCCAGAAACCGCCGTCCCCTCTCCCGGTCAACCGAACCTCTGGTTGAACCGCCGGAGCCATTATCGGAACAGGACCGCGGTTAAGAACTGCACAATTTCGGAACCCGGCTTTTCTGCATTAGCCGGCTTAGTTAATGAAGTGCAGGGTGATGCGGACGTTGTCGAAGCAAGTTGCCGGTTTTCCCCGGAGTAGTACGGAGCCATCGATACATCGCCGATTCATCCTGCGGCGATAGCTTTCCCGAAGCTACTCACCGCACCGGCAAGACTTTTCCTGATGTATCGATCTCGATCTGCGACGTCCATCGTCATGACCGTCGTCCTGCTGGCAGCAATCATGCTGCCGGCGAAAGCCGACGAGATCGGCGTCAGCGAGGATGCGATCCTGTTCGGCCAGGCCGCAGCACTCGAGGGTCCCTCCTCCGCACTCGGACAGCGGATGCGGCAGGGCATCGTCGCAGCCTTCACCGAAATCAACGCCAAGGGCGGCGTCCACGGCCGCAAGCTCCAGCTCATCAGCCGCGACGACGGCTACGACCCCGACCGCTCGGTAGCGCAGACGCTGCAGCTGATCGAGGACGACAAGGTGTTTGCGCTGATCGGTGCGGTGGGCACACCGACCGCGGTGGCGACGATACCGATCACCAGCGCCAGGAACGTGCCCTTCATCGGTCCGTTCAGCGGTGCCGAGTTCTTACGCGACCTCGAGCTCGCCAACGTGGTCAACATCCGTGCGAGCTATGGCGCCGAGGCCGAGGCATGGGTCAAGCACCTCACGGAGGATCGCCATTTCACCCGCATCGCCATTTTCTACCAGGACGATTCCTTCGGGCGCGACGGTCTTTCCGGCGTGAAGCGCGCGCTTGCCAGGCGCGGCCTCGAGCTCGCCGCCGAAGGCAGCTTCGAGCGCAACACCCGCGCCGTCGCTTCGGCCTGGCGCACGATCAAGCGCGTCGAACCCGAGGCGATCGTCATGGTCGGGACCTACGGTCCCTGCGCCGAGTTCATCAAGCTCGCGCACCGCAGCGGCGCCAATCCGACCTTCGTCAACATCTCTTTCGTCGGCGCCGTTGCGCTCGCCCGGGAGCTCGGCCCCGAGGGCGAAGGCGTCGTCGTCACGCAGGTCGTGCCGTTTCCCTGGGACCGCTCGCTCAAGCTCGTCGCCGACTATCAGGCCGCGCAAACCGCGTTCGACCCGACGCTGACGCCGAATTTCGTGTCGCTCGAAGGCTACATCGCCGGCCGTCTCGCGGCCGCGGCGCTGGAACAGGCCGGACCGCAACCGACCCGCGCGAGCCTGCTGCGCGCGATCAACGATGTCGGCCGCTTCGACATCAGCGGCAGCACCGTCACCGTCGGCATGCGCATGATCGACGCGCCACCAAAGGTGTTTTTAACGGTGATCCAGAAGGACGGGACGTTCAAAGCCGTGGACCGGCTGTAGAGCGGATCACGGCCGCCGCGTCCAGCGCTCGGCGTTGACGGCGCCTTGTGGGGCCTCGCCTTTGACGATCGCCTCGACCTGGCGCACGGTTTCCAGCGACTGATATTCGATCGCCTGCGGCGTCAGGCCGCCGACATGCGGCGTGGCGATGACGTTGGGATACTTCGCAAGCTCCGGATTTGGCATCTGGTCAGGCGCGCGGCCGACATCCATCGCGGCACCCGCGATACGATCTTCAAGCAGCGCCTTCGCCAGCGCCGCTTCGTCGACGAGATTGCCGCGGGAGAGATTGACGAAGACCGCATGCTTCTGCATGCGCGCCAGCGCCGCCTCGCCGATCAGGTTTTCGGTCTGCTCGTTGGCGATGGCAAGGCAGACGACATAGTCGGACGCGGCGAGGAGCTCGTCGAGGCCGACCTGCCGGATGGCGCTGTCGCTCACGGTCGCAAACGGATCTGCGACCAGCACCTCCATGCGCATCACCTTGGCGATGTCGGCGAGGTAACGCCCGATGCTGCCATAGCCGATAATGCCGATCTTGCTGCCGGCGAGCTGACGGCCCATCCGGGCTTCCGGCCTGCGACCGGCGTGATAATCGGCCGTCGCTCGGGACACGCCGCGGGAGAGATCGACCATGAAGCCAACCGCGAGCTCGGCAACGGCTTGCACGAAGCCGGGCCCGGCGCGGGTCACGAGCACGCCGGCGTTCGACGCGGCCTCGACATCGACGTTGCGAATGTCGACGGCGCAGCGGACGAAGGCGCGCAGGCGCGGCAACTGCGCAAAGATCTCGCCGCGTCCCTCGGTCATCCGATCGGCCACGATGATGTCGACATCTTGCGCAGCGCGCACGAGGCTGGCTGAGACCAGCGTCTCATCGCTCTCGTGCAGCACCACCTCGGCGGCCGCGCGCAAACCGTTCAGGCTGCGATCGCCGTAGTAATTGCGGCGCATCTCCGGCGTGTGGGCCAGCAGGACTTTCACGGCAAGACTCCTTCAGTAGCCGAACGCGCGCGGCAATGCCGTGCTGAGCCATGGCACGAACGCGATCACGAGCAGGCAAAGGAACAATAGGCCGAGATAGCCCATGATCGGCTTCACCGTCTGCTCGATCGGCACGTTGCCGATCAGGCAAGCGCCGTAGAGCCCGAGCCCGAGCGGCGGCGCGAACAGGCCGATGCCCATCGCGATCACGAGCACGACGCCGAAATGCAGGGGATCGATCCCGAGCTGCACGGCCACCGGCAGCAGCAGCGGCCCGAAGATGATCAGCGCGGCCGCGCCCTCGAGCACCGAGCCCATCACGATCAGCACGGCGATTGCGAGCAGGATGAACAGCCAGGTGCCCGAGGTCTTGGACAGTCCCAGCATGAAATCGCCGACCGCATGCGGCACCTGCTGCAAGGTCAGCGTGAACGCCAGCGATTGCGCCGCCGCGACGATGAACAGCACGAGCCCCGCGCGCGTTGCCCCCTGGACGAAGCTGTGCGCAGCCGATGTGAAGCTGAGCTCGCGGAACACCACGCTGCCGACGACGAGCGCATAGGCCACCGCGAAGGCGGATATCTCGGTCGCGGTGGCAAAGCCGCTCTTGAAGCCGAAGAAGATCATGAAGATCAGGCCGAACGAGGCGATCGCGCCACTCCACAGGCCCGACACCGGCATCTGCGGCGCGATGTCCTCGGCATCAGCCGGAGTCTCAGTTGGAGCCTCAGTCGGCGTCTTGCCGAAGATGATGGAGACGGCGATCAACGCGAGCGCCATCAGCGCCGCCGGCAACAGCCCTGCGACGAACAGGCCGCCGATCGACAGGTTCGCGACGAAGCCCAGGATGATCAAATTGATGCAGGGCGGAATGGTCTCCGCCATCACCGCGGAGGCTGCGAGCAGCGCCACGGCACCGCCCGGGTTCTGCTTGGAGCGGCGCGCCGCCGGAATCAGCACGGAGCCGACCGCGGCGACATCGGCCATCTTCGAGCCGGAGATGCCGGAGAACAGCACCATCGAGGCTACCATCACGACGTTGAGGCCGCCGCGCATGCGCCCGACTCCGCGCTGCAACAGCTCGATCAGCCGCACCGACATGCCGTTGGCTTCCATGAGGTAGCCGACAAGGATGAAGAACGGAATCGCGAGCAGCACGAAATTATCGATGCCGCGCGCCATCTGCTGTGCGAAGATGACGCCGGGCAGCGCGCCCTCGACCCAGATGAAGATCAGCGCGGCCAGCGCCAGCGCAAAGCCGATCGGCAACCCACCGACCAACGTCGCGAAGAAGCCGATCAGCATCAGCGTGCCCGCCGATGGCACCGTGGCGGGCGACAGATAATCCCACGCGAGATAGAGGCCGGTCACGATGGCAACCGCGACGAGGCCTCTGACGATATCGGGAAGCGGCCTGGCGCAGAGCTGGTCGATCGCGAACACCGTCATGAACAGCGCGCCGAGGCCCATCGGGTAGAAGGTCAGCTCCAGCGGCAAGCCGGATCCGGTGGTCTGCCCCGCCGTCAGCGAGCCCAGCTTGATGGAATTGTAGGCGACGTAACCCGAAATCAGCACCACGAGCAGCGCACTCGCGGCGTCGACCAGCGCGCGCAGCCGTGCCGGCGCCAAATCGCGGAAGAAGGAGACGCCGACATTCTCGCCGCGCGCGAGCGCACTCGCCGCGCCGAAGAAGGCCGAGCCGACCATCAGGCCGCGCGCGACGTCGTCGGACCACTCCACCGGCGCGTTGAAGCAGAAGCGCAGCAGCACGGAACCGCAGACGACGACGAGGTCCGCGGCCAGCAAAATGGCCGCGATCGCGTCGCTGAGGCGAAGCAGCAGGGCGATGCTCCCGTGGCGGTCGCCCGAGAGAGGTACGGCAGCTGTCATTGCCACGTCAGGCCTGCGTGGCGCGAATGATGTCGATGACGGCCTTGGATTCCGGCCGCGCCTTGATGAAGTTCTCGATTTGCGGCGCGACGCGCTTCTTGAACGCCTCGCGGTCGCATTCGGCCACCGTCACGCCCTTTTCGGTCAAGGCCGACAGCGCCTCCTTCTCGACCGCGAGCCCATGGGTCCGCGTGTCCGCCGCAGCCTTCTTCGCGGCATCGAGGAAACCGTCGCGCAGCTTCGGATCCATGCGATTGTAGGTCGTGTCGCTGAAATAGATCGCGAGCGGCGAGAAATTGTGCTGCGTCAGTGAATAGAATTTCGCCGTTTCGAAGAACTTGCTGGCCAGGATGGTCGGCGGATCGTGCTCCAGCCCGTCCAGCACGCCGGCCTGCAATGCCGTGTAGATTTCGCCGAACGCCAGCGGCGTCGCGGCGGCCCCCATCAGGCGCAGGCATTCCGTGATGACGGGATTTGGCAGGGTGCGGATCTTGAGACCGGCGAGATCTTCCGGCGTCTTCACCGGCTTCCTCGCAAGTACGCTGCGCGAGCCGAAATTATAGGCCCAGGCGATGATGCGGATGTTGCTGCCCTTGAGCAGCGCGTCCTCGATCGGCTTGGCCGCGCCGGCGTCGAACGCCTTGGTCTGCTGCGGGAAACTCGAGAACAGAAAGCCGAGGTCGTAGGTGCCGACCAGCGGCACCAGATTGGCCGAGATCGACGAGCCCGACACCATGAGGTCGATGACGCCGAGCTTCACCGAGTTGATAACGTCGATTTCCTGACCCAGTTGGTTGTCGGGAAAGAACGCAACCTCGACCTGCTCACCGAGGCCGTTCGCCTTCAGGTTCTTCACGAGATTGTCGTAATAGACACGGCCGTTGGCGAATTTGGGATCGTTCGGCAGCGAGGAGGAGCATTTCAGCTTCAGCGTCGCGGCTTCGGCGCGGCCGATGAGTGCGGGGGAGAACACGAGGCCGGCGGCAAGTCCCGTCGACGACTTGATGAACGCGCGACGGTTCACGGGCACGATGGACATGGTGCGGTCTCTCCCCAATTATTATTTTTCGCGCCACGGTCGTTGCCGCAGCCCGTTTCGCGGACTGTATGGCCAAAGCGGCGGTGCAGGCAAGACTTGTGGCCGACCGCTGCAAAGCGGCGGATCGCGAAGATCGCCGGCATCAGCGCGCGGCGAAACAGCCATGTTTTTGCGGGATTCTCGATCAGATCGGCATGGGGCCGATGCGCGAGAAGATGCTTTCGCGTAGCATTGGGCATCGATCCAATTGGCGCATGGATCAATGCGCAATTCACATGGATGCCGCCAGAACGATGCTGCACCAGCTCCGGCAGACCTTCTGCCCCATTTTGCCGCAGCTCAACGTGATCCAGTGCACAGACAGACGCATGGCGGCCACCTAGAAAAGGTGACATCATCGTGCGCATTGCCGATGGAGGTGACACCATGCGCCGTCCAGTTCTTCGCAATTTGTTTCTTGCATCCGGTCTTCTCGCGCTCACGCAATTGACGACGCCCACGGAGGCGGCGGCCGAAGCGCGGCTCGCACTCGTGATCGGTCAATCGGCCTATCGCACCGTGCCGGAACTGCCCAACGCAGCCAACGATGCCAAGGGCATGACGGAGCTGCTCGGCAATGCCGGCTTCACCGTCACCACGGCATCCAATCTGGCGCAGAACGATATGCGTCAGGCGATCTCGGATTTCGCCGGCAAGGTCAGCGCCAGCGGCGCCGACACCGTCGCGCTGGTGTTCTATGCCGGCCACGGCCTCCAGATCGACGGCGAGAACTATCTCGTTCCCGTCGATCTCGACCCCAAGCGCGAAGCGGACATTCCGCTGCAGGGTGTGCGGCTCAACGATTTGCTCAACACGCTCGGCGCGCTGCCGACACGAGCCCGAATCTTCATGCTCGATGCCTGCCGCAACAATCCGTTCCCGGCGCTCAGCGGCGCCGGACACGGGCTCGCAATCGTCGACACCAAGGCCGGCGCGCCGGGCTCCTTCATTTCCTATTCGACCTCGCCGGGCTCCGAAGCCGAGGACGGCAGCGGCATCGACAGCCCCTACACCACCGCGGCGCTGACCGTCGCCAAGCAGCCCAATCTGCCGATCGAGGAAGTGTTCAAGCGCATTCGCGTCGCCGTGGCGCAATCGACCGACGGACGCCAGATCCCCTGGGAAAGCTCGTCGCTGACGACCGACTTCAAGTTTTTCGGCGGCGACAGCAGCGGCAGTCAGACTGCGCTTCCTGGCGCATCCTCCATGGCACTTGCGAGCGGCACGCGCAGCCTCGAGGATTGGCGCAAGGATTTGCAGGGCAAGCCGGCCATGGTCGCCTACGAGATGGTGATCACCGACGACACCGTGCCGGCGTATCAGGCCTATATCGAGTTGTATGCGCAGGATACCCGTACGCCGCGGCTGCGCACGATTGTGGAGCGCCGGCGCCAGATGCTGGCGTGGGAGCGCGCCACCGCGATCAACACCCGCGCCTCGTTCGAGGCTTATCTGGCGAACTGGGACAACAGCGACCTCGCTGCGACCGCACGCAGGCTGCTGCTTCGCGTGCAGAACCGCAACTACGTCTTGCCTGCCGCGGTCGCGGCCGCTCCTGCCCCGGTCGCCGTCGCAATGGCCCCGACCTGCCCCTGCTCGACACCTTCGACACCGGCAACGCCGATCAACCCGACAATCGCGCCTGTGATCAAGAAGCGCGTCGACGACACGCCGCCGAAGCGCAAGGTGGTCGACACGCCACCCAGGCCGCGCCGACCGCCGCCTGATGAAGTGATCTACGAGCGCGCGCCGCCACCGGATCGCGGCCCGCCGCCCGGCGCCATCATGCAAGGCATCGGAATTGGTGTCGGGATCGGCATGGGTATGGGCGGCGGCCGCGGCGGCGACTATCACAACGACCGCGGCCGGTACTGAGGCCACTCGCGAGATACGGAGGACAGATCTGTCCTCCGTCATTGCGAGCCACCGGGGCCGCGCTTCGCGCGGACCCGGTGGCTCGCAATGACGACGGATGGAGATAAACTGCGTCTTCTGCTTCCCGATACGGAAATGCTGTAGTCTAACCGACTAACGCCAGGGCTTTCCGGGGACTCCACATCGATGCCGCACGACGCTCACGCCAAGCCAGCTTGGCCGCTGTTTCGCTCACTCGCGTCCTATTCCCTCCCGGGCGACCTGATGGCGGGGCTGACGCTCGCGGCGATCGCGATTCCCGAGCAGATGGCCACGGCGCGGCTCGGCGGCTTCGCGCCGCAGATCGGCTTCTTCGCCTTTATGGCGGGCTCGCTCGGCTTTGCGATGCTCGGCGGCAACCGCTTCCTGTCCTGCGGCGCCGATTCCACGATCACGCCGATCTTCGCCGGCGGACTGGCGGCGCTGGCCGCCACCGGCTCGCCTGAGTATCAGGGGCTCGCGATCGCGCTGGCGCTGATGGTCGGCGCGATGATGCTGGCCGGCGGCGCCTTCCGCCTCGGCGGCATCGCCAATCTCTTGTCCGTGCCCGTCATGGTCGGCTTCCTCGCCGGCATCTCCGTCCACATCATCGTGTCGCAATTGCCGGGCGTGCTGGGTCTGGACTCGCCGGGCGGGCCGACGCTCGATCGCATCGGCGTGCTCGCAAGCGAGCTCGGCCGCACCAATCCGTTCACGTTGTGCATCGGTTTCGGTGTGCTGGCAGTGGTCTTCGTCTCCGAGAAGGTCAGCGCAAAAATTCCGGGCGCGCTGATCGGGCTCGTCGCCGCGACGCTGGCCACGATCGCACTCGGCCTCGAGAGCAAGGGCGTCAATGTCGTAGGCCTCGTGCCGGGGATGCTGCCGCGGCCGACCTTCCCCGAGCTTGCAGCGGAGCAATGGGTCCGCCTCGTGCCGCTCGCCTTTGTCATCACGGTCGTGGTGATGGTGCAGACTGCGGCGACGACGCGCTCGTTCCCGTCCGATCCCGACAAGCCGGCCGATGTCGATCGCGATTTTCTCGGCGCGGGCGCCGGCAGCGTGCTGTCGGGCCTGTTCGGCGCGTTTCCGGTCAATGCCAGCCCGCCGCGGACGGGCATTGTCGCCGAGACCGGCGGACAATCGCAGCTCGCGGGTCTCGCCGCCGCTGCGATCGTGCTGGCGCTGCTCGCGTTTGGAACGGGATTGCTGCAGCACGTTCCGGACGCAGCCCTCGGCGGCATCCTGCTGTTCGTCGCGCTGCGCATCATCCGCGTGAAGCAGATCGTCACGATCTATCACCAATCCCCGAGCGAATTCCTTCTGATCGCCGCCACCGCCGCGCTGATCATCGTGCTGCCGATCCAGCAGGGTGCGTTCCTCGGCATCGTGCTGTCGCTGCTGCACGGCATCTGGAGCACGACGCGCGCGCGGCTGGTCGAGTTCGAGCGCGTGCCGGGCACCACGATCTGGTGGCCGGCGCACCCGCACATCACCGGCGAGCGCATCGACGGCGTCGCCGTGATCGGGTTGCAGGCGCCGCTGTCGTTCCTCAATGCGCCCGGCTTTCGCAGCGACGTGTCCAGGGTGCTCGGCGCGACGCCGCCGCAACTGCTGGTGCTGGAGGCGAGCGGCATGGTCGAGATCGACTTCACCGCCGCGCAGATCCTGCTCGACGTTTTCAGGGCGTGCAGCGAACAGGGTGTCACGGTCGCGCTGGCCCGGCTGGAATCGGTACGCGCGCAGGCCGCGTTCGAGCGGTTCAGGCTGTTCGAGGCGCTGCCCCGGGAGAACGTCTTCCACAGTGTGGACGAGGCCGTGCGGAAGTTGGCGAAATAGAGTCAGCGGGTTTTGAGTCGAACCGGCGTGCCGCGGTCTCGGTGCACCTCGCCCGCCTGCGGGAGAGGTCGGCGCGTCCCGGGCGATGCGAAGCATCGTCCCGCGCGCCGGGTGAGGGCTTTGTCCTCTTGGGGATTGTCCCGTTGCGGAGACACCCTCTCCCCGACCCTCCCCCGCAAGCGGGGGAGGGAGCGCACCGCCTTCACTGCGCCAATATCGGGTGATCGCTCTGGACCGTTTCGCGGATCCAGCTGGCATGGATCGCGCGAAACAGGATCTGCGCCGTCTTGAGGTCGTTTGCCTTCATGCAGAGATCGACGATGCGGTGCACTGCGTCGTCGCGCATCAGTCCATCTGAGATCTTCATCGCGATTTCCATCGCGACTTTCGCCGCGCGCTCGTAGCGCGCGCTGTCGCGCTTGTCGTTGCGCGCGCTGCCTGCCGCGCTGGCCGCAGCAGCGTCACAGATCGCACGGATGCGCTCGGCGGCCTCGATGTCGCCGAGCGGTCCTTCGACCGTCTCATCCCAGACGTCGCCCGCCTTCTTCCTTGCGAACCACTCCATCACCCCGCCACCCGTGGTCTTCCGGCCACCGCATTGTTTCTGCTTCAGCGCCACCCACCATAGAGAACCGCAGTGCGATCGGCGAGGCGGTTTTCCGCCACGGCTTTTTGCGACGCGCTCAGGACGTCCGACGCGGCCCGATCGCCTCGAACTGCGCCTTCTGCTCGTCGCTCAAGGTGCCATAGAAATCCTCGAGCGCGGCCCGCACTGATTTCACGCCGTCCAGCATCATTTCGAGCCGCTTGTGAACCGCGGCCATGCGCGCCGGTGGTGTCATCACGTCGCTGGGCTGGCACGCGTCCTTGAGCGAATCTTTGACCCTGGCGCTGGTATCCTGAAGCACTTGCAGAGCAGCACGCTGAGTCTCACTGGGATGGAGCCGCGCGCCGATCTCGCCGGCTGGCCAATCGAGCCCAACAGGCGCACCGCAATTCTGAACCAGCGATGCGCTGGCGTCGCGGGAAGCCGCTGTCCGGCGCTGATCCTCGGCCAACGCATTGAAACGGGCCTTCTGCTCGTCGGTGAGGGCCCCATAGAATTTGTCGAGCGCCGGTTGCACCAGCTCGACGGCCTTCTCCATCGCCTCGATGCGCTGCTGCATCGCCGCCAACCGACCGGGCGCCGTCGCCGCGACTTGCGTTGGACAGGCCGCGCGGATGAGCTCTGCTGCCTGGATCGAGACATTGCCGAGTTCGTCGAGGCTTGCGCCTTGCGCCTCGGTCGGCTGCACCGCCGCGACGATCTGGTCGATCGGCAGACCGACGATTTCGCGACGGTCGCTGCCGCAAAGCTGATCGAGCGCAACGCCTCGCGCTTGCCGTCGTCCCTGCGGTCGTTGCGGCAGATAGGCCGAGAGGCGATCATAGCCATAGGGGCCGAACATGCCGGCATAGATGTCGGGATAGCCGTAGCCCCAGAAGCCGAGACCGTCGCCCCAGATCGCGTAGTCGTAGAGGTCGTTGTAGGCGAACGGCCAGAACAGCGGCCCGACCCAGCCATAGCCGCCCCCGGCATGTTGCCACCAACCGCTGCTTGCGCCATGCCAGCCGGCAAGGGCGGCCGCAGCTGCGATCTGGGCCCGCGCCGCCGGATTGCTGATCAGCCGGCCATTGCGAAACGCGCTGGAGTGCGCGTTCAGGGCATTGCGAAAATGCGCGGGACGGATACCCGCATTGCGGATCTGACCGAAGTTCGAGGAACCATGTCGGGCTCCGGCTGCGAACCGCGTCCCGCCATGATGCCCGCCGCCGCCATGCGCGTGCCCGAAACCGTGACCGCCGAAATGACCGCCGCCATGATGGCCACCCCCGTGCCCACCGCCATGCCCGCCCCCGTGCCCACCGCCATGGCCGCCGCCATGGCCGCCTTTCGCCAGTACCGCTCCCGCCAGCATGCACGCAAATGCCACCGCGGCAATTCGAATGACCGGTCGCACCATTGTACCCTCCCGCGCAGAACCCGGCCATAAGGCGTCGGAACTGGCGGGAATTGGAACCGGCAGGACTGCCGAAAGTTCCCGGTCGTTAGCTGCCCAGACTCTACGCCTCCGGAACGATCTTGCCGGGGTTGAAGATGTTTTGCGGATCGAGCGCCTTTTTCAGCGCCCGCATCGCGTCGATCGCCTCGGGGCCGAGCTCCGCCTTGAGATATTTCTGCTTGCCCTGGCCGATGCCGTGCTCGCCGGTGCAGGTGCCGTCCATCGCCTGCGCGCGCTCGACCAGCCGATGCATGAACTCCTCGCCGCGGGCCATCTCGTCGGCATCGTTGGTGTCGCAGACCAGCGAGCAGTGGAAATTGCCGTCGCCGACATGGCCGACGATCGGCGACAACAGGTTGAGACGCTTGAGATCTTCCTCGGTCTCGCCAACGCATTCGGCAAGCCGCGAGATCGGCACGCAGACGTCGGTCGCGACCACACCGATGCTGTCGCCCGGCCGCAGCGCCTTCACCGACCAATAGGCGTCGTGCCGCGCCTGCCACAGTTTTGTGCGATCCTCCGGCTTGGTGGTCCAGGAGAAGTCGCCGCCGCCGCAGTCTTTTGCGATCTCGCCGAAGGCCTTGGACTGTTCGCCGACCTCGATCTCGCTGCCGTGGAATTCCATCAGCAGCAGCGGCGTTTCCGGCAGGGTCAACTTCGAATAGGCGTTGCAGGCCCGCACCTGCGCGGCGTTGAGCAGCTCGATGCGCGCCACGGGAATGCCGGTCTGGATCGCTAGGATCACGGCCTGACACGCCCCGTCCACGGTCTCGAACGACACCGCGCCGGCCGCGATCGTATCGGGGATGCCGCGCAGGCGGATGGTCAGTTCGGAGATGATGCCGAGCGTGCCCTCGGCGCCGACGAACAGATGCGTCAGGTCGTAGCCGGCGGATGATTTCTTCGCACGCGTGCCGGTCGTGATGATCTCGCCGTCGCCGCGGACCACTTTCAGCGCCAGCACACTGTCGCGCATCGTGCCGTAGCGCACCGCGTTGGTGCCGGAGGCGCGGGTCGAGGCCATGCCGCCGAGGGACGCGTCCGCGCCGGGGTCGATCGGGAAGAACAGGCCCTGGTCGCGCAGATGCTCGTTGAGCGCCTTGCGGGTGACGCCGGGCTGGATCACGCAGTCGAGGTCCTCGGCATGCACCGCGAGCACCTTGTTCATGTCGCGCAGGTCGATGCAGATTCCGCCGGCGGGTGCGTTGACCTGGCCCTCGAGCGAGGTGCCGGTGCCGAAGGCGATGACGGGCACGCCGTTTGTCGCGCAGATCCGCACCACGTCCTGGATGTCGGCGGTCTCCTGCGCCATCACCACGCCGTCCGGCGGCTGGTTCACGAGCCAGGTGGTGGTGTGGCCGTGCTGCTCGCGGACGGCCTGCGAGGTGATGAGGCGGTTGCCGAACTGCGCGGCAAGCTGCTCCAGCGCGTTCGCGAGGGCTTTCGGCGCCGGCCGCGGCGGATTATTGGTGATGGTCGTACCCACGGACGTTCCTCCCGACGAGACGAACCGTGGCAAAGGACATCTCACCGGTCAAGTCAAGCGACCGGACGCATAGCTGGGGAAGGACACATGCCGGAGACTGCTGCCACAACGATCGAGGGCGCGCCGTTCCGCGCCTTGATCATGCAGATCGAGCCGCAATGGATCGACTACAACGGCCACCTCAACATGGCCTATTACAACGTGATGTTCGACCGCGCGATCGACCAGATGTGGCTGACGCTTGGGGTCGGGCCGGGCTACATGAAGGAGCGCGGCGGCTCGACCTTCACCGCGGAATGCCATGTGCGGTATTTGCGCGAAATCCACCTCGGTGATCCCGTGCAGGTCTCGGTCTGGCTGCTGGAAGCCGATGACAAGCGGCTTCACACCTTCCAGGAGCTGCGGCACGCGACCGAAGGCTGGTTGTCGGCAACCTCCGAAAACATGTCGCTGCACATCGACATGGGCTCACGAAAGGTGGCGGCGTTTCCGCCAGACATTCGCGAGCGCATTGCGGCGGTGGTCAAGGCTCATAGCGCCATGCCGCGGCCCGAGGGCATCGGCCGGAACGTGGCGATGCCCTCGAAGCGGTAAGGGTCTAACCTCCTCATCCTGAGGAGCCCGCAAAGCGGGCGTCTCGAAGGATGCAAGGCCACAGCCGGGCCTTCATGGTTCGAGACGCGCGTTCCGCGCTCCTCACCATGAGGATCACATGGCTAAACCCTGTTACGACCCCGTGCCAGACCGACAACGGCCGAGACCAGGAACAGCACGACCGCGATGAAGAAGATGATCTTGGCGATTTCGATCGACGCGCCGGCGAGGCCGCCAAAGCCCAGGATACCGGCGATCAAGGCGATAACCAGAAACGTCACAACCCAGCTAAGCATGATCCGAACCTCTGTTTCGATGTCTGTCTGCGATCGGCGCGGCTGACGCGCCTCACTTGCAGAACCAATCGCCAACTCGGAACAATGGTTCCGGGCCGCTGGGGCCGGAAATTCGCCTGACCCGCAGGAACAAATTGGCTTTCCGCGCACGTGGAAAACCCCCGTCCGCGGCCCCATATAGGGACCAATCCCTGTTAAGAAGGCTCCCCTTTCACCACCCCGCGGTGCCAACGTGGGGCAAATGATTCGCATGACCGAGCCGAGCAAGATCACGTCCCAGAGCGTCCCCGACCACCAGCCCGCAGCCGGCGGCATCGCCGCGCGTGCGCGCGCCTCGGTGGGCCCGCAATACCTGTCCGGGCTCAATCCGGAGCAGCGCGAGGCGGTGGAGACGCTGGACGGCCCGGTTCTGGTGCTGGCCGGCGCCGGCACCGGCAAGACCCGCGTGCTGACCACGCGCATCGCCCATATCCTGAGCCAGGGCCGCGCCCGCCCCTCCGAAATCCTGTCGGTGACCTTCACCAACAAGGCCGCGCGCGAGATGAAGCATCGGCTCGGCCAGATGCTCGGCCATGCGGTGGAAGGGATGCCGTGGCTCGGCACCTTCCACTCCATCGGCGGACGCATCCTGCGCACCCACGCCGAACTGGCGCAGCTCAAGTCGAACTTCACCGTGCTCGACGTCGACGATCAGGTGCGGCTCTTGAAGCAGCTGCTGCAAGCCGACCACATCGACGACAAGCGCTGGCCCGCGCGCATGCTCGCCGGCCTGATCGACGGCTGGAAGAACCGCGGCCTGACACCGTCGCAGGTGCCGTCGGGCGAAGCCGCCGTGTTCGCCAACGGCAAGGGCGGCAAGCTCTATGCGAGCTACCAGGAGCGGTTGAAGATTTTGAACGCCGCCGATTTCGGCGATCTGCTGCTCGAGGACATCCGCATCTTCCGCGAGCATCCGGATATCCTGCGGCAGTATCAGCAGCGCTTCAAATTCATCCTGGTCGATGAGTATCAAGACACCAACGTCGCGCAGTATCTGTGGCTGCGGCTATTGTCGCAGGCACCGACGAAGCCAACCTCGCCCACTGTCATTCCGGGGCGGCTCGAAGAGCCGAACCCGGAATCCGGAGATGAGTCTGCCGTTCGAGATTCTCAGGTGCGCGATCGCGCACCGGAGTTCGATGCTACGCATCGCCCCGGAATGACGGAACTCGCTGCCCCCCACGTCAAGAACATCTGCTGCGTCGGCGATGACGATCAGTCGATCTATGGCTGGCGCGGCGCGGAGGTCGACAACATCCTGCGCTTCGACCATGATTTTCCCGGCGCCAAGGTCATCCGCCTCGAGCGCAACTACCGCTCGACCGGCCACATCCTCGCCGCCGCCTCGCACCTGATCGCCCACAACGAGGGCCGGCTCGGCAAGACGCTGCGCACCGAGGACCATGACGGCGAGAAGGTCACGGTGACGGGCTCGTGGGATTCGGAAGAGGAAGCCCGCGGCATCGGCGAGGAGATCGAGCAGATCCAGCGCCAGGGCGACAAGCTCAACGAGATCGCGATTCTCGTTCGCGCCTCCTACCAGATGCGCGAGTTCGAGGACCGCTTCGTCACGCTCGGCCTGCCCTATCGCGTCATCGGCGGCCCGCGCTTCTACGAGCGCGCCGAAATCCGCGATGCGTTGGCCTATCTGCGCGTCATCAATTCACCGGCCGACGATCTCGCCTTCGAGCGCATCGTCAACACGCCCAAGCGCGGCCTTGGCGATGCCACCGTGCAGATGCTGCACGATCACGCCCGCAAGCGCCGCATTCCGCTGTTCGAAGCGGCGCGCGCGGTGGTCGAGACCGACGAGCTGAAGCCGAAGGCGCGCGGCTCGTTGCGCGACGTCGTCGCCCAGTTCGACCGCTGGCGCGCCCAGCGCGAGGTCACGTCGCACACGGATCTCGCCCAGATCGTGCTCGACGAGAGCGGCTACACCGAGATGTGGCAGAAGGACCGTTCGGCGGACGCCGCGGGCCGGCTCGAGAACCTCAAGGAGCTGGTGCGCTCGATGGAGGAGTTCGAGAACCTGCAAGGGTTCTTGGAGCACATCTCGCTGGTGATGGACCGCGACAGCGGCGCCGATGAGGACGCGGTGTCGCTGATGACGTTGCATTCGGCCAAGGGGCTGGAATTCGACAACGTGTTCCTGCCGGGTTGGGAGGAAGGTCTGTTTCCGAGCCAACGGACGCTGGACGAACAGGGCCGCGCCGGCCTTGAGGAAGAGCGCCGGCTCGGTCATGTCGGCCTGACCCGGGCCCGCCGCCGCGCCAAAATCTATTTTGCCACCAATCGGCGGATCCATGGCACCTGGTCGACCACGATCCCCTCGCGCTTCCTCGACGAATTGCCCGCGGCCAATGTCGAGATCACGGAATCCAAGGGCGGCTCGGCCTGGGGCGGCACCGGCGGCTACGGCGCCTCCCGCTTCGACGACATGGAAGCGTTCGGCTCCACCTATTCGACCCCCGGCTGGCAGCGCGCCCAGGCCAATCGCAATCGCGGCGGCGGCGGGGGCGGCAATGGCGGCCGCGGCAGCTTCGAGGAACAGGCCTCGTCGTTTTCGTCCCAGTCGTCCTCGCCCGATTTCGGCAGCTTCTCCTCGCGCCGTCGGGGGCCCCTGACGATCGAGGGCGAGCTGGTGGCCAAATCCACCGGCACGACCTCGGAATTCGCCCTCTCCGACCGCGTCTTCCACCAGAAATTCGGCTATGGCCGCGTCACTAAGATCGACGGCAACAAGCTCACCATCGCCTTCGACAAGGCGGGGGAAAAGAAGGTCGTGGACAGTTTTGTGCAGCGGGCGTGAGGCCTGCATGCCGCACTACATCGCCATCATCGAGGATGCCGGCCCGGACGAGGCCGTCGGCGTGTGGTTTCCCGACCTGCCCGGCTGCATTTCCGGCGGCGACGACGTCGATGAGGCCCTGGAGAATGCGCCCGAGGCACTCGCGTTCTATGCACAGGAACTGATCGCGGACGGCCGCCAGCTTCCCCCGCCGCGGACATTGGACGAGCTCAAGGCCGACCCTGATGTGGCCGACGACCTCGCGAAGCACACGGTCGCCCTGATCGAATGGCCGCCCCTCACTGAGGCCACGGAGTGAGGACTGTTCGCCGCACTGGTCGGACTCTCGACACTTCTCGCCCGAACGCCTCTTGACCCCCGCGAACTTCCCCGTATCAGATGCGGCCATGGTCCGGGGCTCCATCACACTGATCTTGCTGGCATTGGGTATGCCGTCGCTTGCGGCGGCGGAGACCATGAGCTTTGGCGATGCGATCGGGCTGCTGGCGAAAAGTTGCGGCGCGGAAATCGTCGCCAATTGCCGCGGCGTCAACCCGGATTCGACCCGCCTGAAGGAGTGCCTGTCGCGCAACCGCGACGTGCTCTCGCAGCAGTGCCAGAGCGACTATCTCGGCGCCTTCGATGCGATCCAGAAGCGCGTCGCTGCCCGCGTCACGGTGGCGAACGCCTGCCAGCGCGAGATCGTCAAGGTCTGCGGCGGCTCGACCAAGGAGACCAGCAAGGCGGTCCCCTGCCTGATCTCGACGCCCAAGGGCATCAGCAACAACTGCCTGAAGGCCGTCGACGACGCGGGGTATCGGTGATGCCAGCGAACAGGCTTACCACCGCCGGAATATGCATCGCGCTTGGCCTCGCTTTGCTCGCGGGCACAGCCGAGGCGCAGACGGCGCCGCCGACCCGCGACGACATCGTCGGCAAGCTCAACCATTTCGAACAGCCCGCCGAGATCGATATCCCCGCGCTGAAGCTGCAGGTGATGGAGCGGGCCAAGGCCAGGATCAAGAACGATCCGGGTCCGGTGAACCGGCCGTTGATCGCGCCTGATCTGGCCAGTTTGCCGACGTTCACCGCGCAGATCCAGTTCGACGCCGACACTCCGATCATCCAGCCGGCGTCCTACCAGACCGTCGGCCGCCTCGCCGACGCGCTGGTCCATGCCGCGCTGCTGCCCTACACGTTCCTGATCGTCGGCCACGTGGAATCCAACGCGAAGACGCGCGAGGCCAACGCGATCCTGAGCCAGCGCCGGGCGGACGCGATTCGCGACGTGCTGGTGAACACGTTCAAGATCTCGACCAAGCGGCTGCATCCGATCGGCCTCGGCGAGGAGCAGTTTCTCGACCGCGCCAAGCCAAGCTCAGTCGTCAACGGCCAGTTGCAAATCCTGACCTATGCCAAGGTACCGGAGGAAGCGCCTGCGCATCCGGCTGCGACACCTGCGCCTGCGGCGAAAAAGCCCGCTAGGAAGCACTGAGCGGACGCGCCACGGCGCCCGACGGAACCCTTTGAAGTCCCGATCGTTTTGTGACCTGTCTCACAGCGCGACAGCGCGGCTTCGCGCGACAATCGCGCCGGTTTGTGCACCGCCCTATCAGGTGCTATAGGCTTTTTTCGTCCTCCCCGACCCCATGCTGCACGAGACCGAGATGGCCAGTTATTTTCAACACCAACTGGCCGACTACGTCGAATATCATCGCGATCCCTGGAACTGCGCGATGCACGTGGTCGGCATCCTCTTGCTCTTCACCGGTGCTGTGCTGCCGCTGACGCAGGTGCATTTCCCGCTGTTCGGGATCGAGGTCAGCCTGGCCGTAATTCTTGCCCTGCCGGTGCTGGTCTACTGGCTGATGCTGGACGCCGGGATCGGGCTCGGCATCCTCGCCGCGATGATCGTGCTGCTTTTGGTCGCAACCGCGATCGGCAATCAGGTCTCGATCGTCATGATGTGGTCGATTTTTGCGGTGCTGATCGGACTTGGCGTCACTGCGCAGATCGTCGGCCACAAGGTTTTCGAGGAGCGGCAGCCGTCGATGGTCGACCACCCCACGCATTTCCTGCTTGGACCGATGTTTGTCATGGCAAAATTATTCATTGCATTGGGCTTCCGTCGCGACCTTGCCGCGATTCTGGCGCCTGTTCCGACCAATTCCCTTTCAACCCGATAGTTCTAGACGCGAAACAGCAAACCTTCTGCATGGCTCTCGTACTGGTTACCGGTGGCAGCGGCTTCATCGGACATCATCTCGTAGAAGCGCTCCGCGCCCGTGGGCAGCGGGTGCGTGTTCTCGATGTTCGTGCGCCGGCCACGCCGTATGCCGACGTTGAATATGCCCGTGGCTCGGTGCTGGACGGCGCCGCGGTCGGTGCCGCGATGGCGGGTGTGGATCAGGTCTATCACCTCGCCGGCCTGCCCGGCATGTGGGTCGCCGACAAGCAGGCCTTTCACGATGTCAATTGCCGCGGCACCGAGATCATGCTCGCGGCCGCGATGAAGCGCGGGGTCTCGCGCTTCCTACACTGCTCGACGGAATCGATCCTGTTCCCCTATTCCGACCTCAACGGTGTTCCCGCCGAAGAGGCGCTGCAGCCGGCCGATGCGATGCCGGGCGCCTACACGCGGTCGAAATCGCTGGCCGAGCATTGCGCCGCGAAGGCCGCAGCCGCAGGCTTCCCGCTGGTGATCGGCACCCCGACCATGCCGATCGGTGCCGCCGACCATAATCTGACGCCGCCGACCGCGATGCTGTGGTACTTCCTGCAGAAGAAAGTGCAGCCGCATCTCGACTTCCCGGTCAATCTCGTCGACGTCCGCGACGTCGCCATGGGCCTCGTGCTGACCATGGAACGCGGGCGTAACGGCCAGCGCTACATCCTCGGCGGCGACTGCGTCAGGCTCGGCCAGATTCTGCGGATGATGTCCGCGATGAGCGGCCGCCGGCAATTCCCGGTCGTCGTTCCCGGCAAGATGGCCGAGCTGTCGGGCATCATGCTCGAATATCTCTCCGATCGTATCACGCGCCGGCCTCCCAACGGCACTGCCGAGGGCGTGCGCATCGCGCTCGCCGCTAGCGACCTCTCGATCGGCAAGGCGCGCACCGAGCTCGGCTACGCGCCGCGCCCGATCGAGCCGGTCCTGCGCGAAACGGTCACCCATCTTCTCGCCCGCGGCGGCGCGCTTGCCTCCGGCGCCATCGAGCATCACGCGCTCTCCTCGCGCGCCAGCTGAGCTGCCGCCCAACCCAAAGAACCTTTCCGCATGTCCTTCGATTTCAGCAAGCTTCTCTCTGTCGCCTGGGGTGGTTGGACCACGACCTGGCCGACGCAACTGCTCGCCCTGATCTGGCTCGCCTGGCTCGCAAGCTGGGTCGGCGCCTCGTTCTGGCAGGGCCGTACCCAGAAGCAGGTGATGACGCTGGAGTCCGGCCGCTATCGCATCCCGATCCTGGTCGGCGGCATCCTGTTCACGCCCTGGACCGCCGAGGTGCTCGGTGAGAAGCCGCTCTGGGTGTTCAGCAATAGCGCCGTCTACGTCGTGGCGCTGATCGTGCTGGCCGGCATCTCCTTCACATGGTGGGGACGGCTGCATCTCGGACAGTTCTGGTCCAACACCATCACCCACAAGCAAGACCACCGCGTCATCGACACCGGCCCGTACGGCATCGTGCGCCATCCGATCTACACCGGCCTGATCCTCGGCATGCTGGTGACCGGCATCGCGGTCGGCACGGTCACTGCGATGCTCGGCGCGATCCTGATCTCGCTCGGCATGTGGCAGAAGGGCCGAATGGAAGAAGTGTTCCTGTCCAAGGAGCTCGGCGAAGACGCCTACGGCGCTTATTGCCGCCGCGTGCCGATGATCATCCCGTTCCTGTCGCCGCGGTAAGAGCGGGTATCGCTTCAACGCTGTCATCGCAAGCGTAGCGCAGCTGCACCTCCGGAGTCGTCCTGGCGAAAGCCAGGACCCATTACCCCAGGGAGCGGTTTGGCGAGGATTGCCCGGAACTGAGGTCGCACGCAATCGATGGATTCCGCGGTATGGGTCCTGGCTTTCGCCAGGACGACGTTGAGGAAGCTGTGTGCGCAACACATCGGCCCCCTGCTGCCAGGAACCCCTGCTGCCTGCGCCCGTTAGCCCCTCGATACCTGCCACCACTCGCAGAGCATCGAGCCATGTCCGACGCCTACGATTATTTTCGCGAGCACGCGATCGCCGCCGTCCGCAAGGCGCGGGCGCTGCCGCCCGGGCGGCCGAAGCAGAAGCAGCGCACGGTGGCGCGCGTCTATCATCTCCTGTCCAGGGAGGCCGCGCTGGCGCCGAACGTTCATCATCTGGATGATTTCCGCACGGCGCGACGGCTAGAGCAACAGATCGGCCGCTGATCCCCGGGCAGCCTGCCGGGATTCGTCCCATGCAAATTCGAACGGCTGCCATTCCACGGGAATAGAGCCCCGCGGCGCTCCACACAGGTTGACGTCTGGCCCGTCAGCCCGTTGGATGCGCGCGCAAACAGGGGCCTCTCATGACGTTTTCCAGCATCTTTGCGCAGTTCGTTGCGCTTCTCGGCGGCATCGCGCTGCAATGGCGGAAGCTGTCGGGCACCGTGCCTGCGCCGGCCTGGGGCCAGTCGCCCGCTATTCCCGAAGCCAAGCCGCAGGGCGCCATCCCGACACTGAAGATGCCGACGGCGCGGGGCTGGAGCGAAGGACAGAAGCCGACGGTCGCACCCGGGCTCAAGGTCAATGCGTTCGCGACCGGCCTCGACCATCCGCGCTGGATCGAGGTGCTGCCCAATGGCGATGTGCTGATCGCGGAGGCGACGCAGATCGCGGGGGCGCCGCGGTCCGTGTTTCATTACGCGATGCAGGCAACGATGCGGCGCGCCGCCGCGCTCGGCGTCAGTGCCAACCGCATCACGCTGCTGCGCGACAAGGATGGCGACGGCGTCGCGGAGTATCGCGGCGCGTTCATGGAAAATCTCAGCCAGCCGTTCGGCATGGCGCTGGTCGGCGACACCTTCTATGTCGGCAACACCGACGGCGTGATGGCCTTCCCGTACGTGGCGAACGCCGATCGCATTACCGCGCCGGGCAAGCGCCTCACCAATTTCAAGCCAAGCGGCCACTGGACCCGCAGCCTGCTCGCAAGCCCCGACGGCAAAAAACTCTATGCCGGCGTCGGCTCGCTCAGCAACATCGCCGAGATGGGCATGGAGGTCGAGGAAGGCCGCGCCGCGGTCTACGAACTCGACCTCGTCGCCGGCACGCACCGCATCTTCGGCGCCGGCCTGCGCAATCCCGTTGGTCTTGCCTGGGAGCCGACGACCGGTGTGCTTTGGACCGTCGTCAACGAGCGCGACGGCCTCGGCGACGAAACGCCGCCGGACTATCTGACCTCGGTGCGCGACGGCGGCTTCTACGGCTGGCCCTATTGCTACTGGGGCAAGACGGTTGACGAGCGCGTGCCGCAGGATCCGGCGATGGTCGCCAAGGCGCTCACGCCGGACTACGCGCTCGGCGGCCACACCGCTTCGCTCGGCCTGTGCTGGATGCCGGCGGGCACGCTGCCTGGCTTCCCCGACGGCATGGCGATCGGCCAGCACGGCTCGTGGAATCGCAGCACGCTGTCCGGCTACAAACTGGTGTTCATCCCGTTCGAGAACGGAAAGCCTTCGGGTCCCGCACGCGACATCCTGTCCGGCTTCCTGGCACCCGACGAAAAGGAATCCTACGGCCGCCCGGTCGGCGTCGTGATCGGTCCTGACAAGAAGTCGCTGCTGATGGCCGACGACGTCGGCAATGTGATCTGGCGTGTCACCGGCGCTTGAAGGTTATGTTCCAACACTGAGCGTGGCGCGCTGCTTGCGGAGCAGGGCGATCACGGACAGCGCCGTAATCAACCCGGTCTTGGGATTCTCGGACGGGATATTCTCGATTGACATCGAGAAGCGCGCCGAATCCGCCTCGACCTCGATGCGGTGAACATTGCGCGTCACGGTCGGGTCGGCCCAGATTTGCACCTGGGTGCGATCCGGCCCGACGCCCGCGAGCGACAGCGCGACCGCGACGTTGAGATTGGCCGGAAAGCCTTTTGCGGCCTCGCGCGCCGTGCCTTCGAACAGCTTCAGCGGCTCGCGCAGATTGTCGATATCGATGTTGTTCTGGACGATGAACGGCGCGCCCTTCAAGCCGTCGATCGGCTTGCGCGTCACCATCCTCACCGAATGAATGGTGCCGATCGCAGCCGCGTTGACGGCGTCGAGTCCGATCAGCGCGCCGGTCGGCACGAGGATGCGGCCGCCATTGGCGCGGGCGAGATCGACAAGATCGAAATTGTCGAGCAGCCCGCCGACACTGACGACGACCGCGGCCCTGCCGCGTTTCACCGCGGGCTCGACGATCGCACGCAGTTGGCTGCTCGGCGCGCATTCGACCACGATGTCGGCGGCGTCGCCGAGTTGGTCGAGCGGCAGGACGGATGGCGGACGACGCAGGCTGGCGAGGAACGTCTGATGCTTTGCGGGATCGCGCACCGCCACGGCAGAGAGCGTCAATCCTTCGATGCCCTGATCGAGCGCGGTCGCGATCTTGGTGCCGATCGAGCCGAGCCCCGCGATGGCAACCCGCAATTCGTTCGAAGCTCTCCGTTCCGTCATCGCATCACCCTTCTCGCCCAGCCGATGTCATAGCGCCTCAGGCGTCCCGCGCATAGCTGCGCAGGCGCGCCTCGAGCACGGACAGCATCGCGTCGCGGGCCGGGTCACGCGAGCCGCGCAGCCATGCGGCAGCGAGCGGCAGCCGGCCGACGGGTCCGATCTGCTTTGGCCGCAGCGGCACGAAGCGCACGCCGGATACCGCCATCCGGGTGGACCAACGCGGCACGATTGCGACACCGAGCCTGGTTGCGACGAGATTGATGATGGTCTGCTTCTCGTCGGCGACCTGCACGATGCGCGGCGTGAGGCCAGCCTGCTCGAACAGTTTCATGGTGAGGTCGTGGCTGTGCGGCCGCGAGCGGCGATCAGGCACCAGCATCGCCTCCTCGGCAATCTCAGCCAGCGTGATCGACTTGCGTTTGGCCAGCGCGTGGCGCTGCGGGAATGCCACGATGGCTGTTTCCTGCAGCAGATCGCGGAATTCAAGCCGCTTGTCCGGCTGGGCCGGCGGACGCACGAAAGCGAGATCGAGCGCACCGGTCAGGATCTTTGGCAGCAGCCGGACGGTCTTGTCCTCGAGAAGCTGCACCGCAATGTCAGGATGTTTTGCACGGAAGTCGCGCAAGAGCGCCGGCAACAACCCGGCCGCAGCACTGTCGATGGCGCCGACCCGGAGTTTTCGAGCAGCCCCTGCGCGCGAGCGATTGCGCAGATTGCTCTCGACCGCCTCGACGCGGGCGAGGATGGCACGGGCATCGCGCAGCAGCGTCGCGCCATCTTCCGTCAGCGACACCGCCCGCGTCGTCCGCGCGAACAGCCGCGTATCCAGATCCTGCTCCAGCAGCTTAATCTGGCGGCCGAGTGCGGAGGGCAGCATCTGGAGATGCTGCGCCGCGCGGCCGAAATGCAACTGCTCGGCCGCCGCCACGAAGCATCGCAACTGATGCAATTCCATTCACCGGTCCTCTGATCCTGTGACGGAATTATATCATTTTTTTGTATAAACCAGTGTCGATTGAGTCCCTGCCCCTCCCCGCCTAGGTTCCCTAGCGTCACGCAATCCCACCGACATCTGGACGGAGCACTTCATGCGCACCCATTCGATTGCAGCGATCCCCGCCGACGGCATCGGCCCCGAGGTCATCTCCGCCGGCGTTCGCGTGCTGGAGGCGCTGGCCAAACGTAGCGGCGATCTCGCCTTCAACATCAAGACGTTCGACTGGGGTTCGGACTATTACAAGAAGCACGGCGTCATGATGCCGGCCGACGGCCTCGCGGAGCTCAAGAAATTCGACGCGATCTATTTCGGCGCGGTCGGTGCGCCCGACGTGCCCGATCACATCACGCTGTGGGGCCTGCGGCTACCGATCTGCCAGGGCTTTGACCAATACGCCAATGTGCGGCCGACCAAGATCTTGCCGGGCGTCGCCTCGCCGCTGCGCAATGTCGGCGTCGGCGACCTCGACTGGGTGATCGTGCGCGAGAATTCGGAGGGCGAGTATGCCGGCATGGGCGGCCGCGCCCACAGGGGTCTCCCGGAAGAGGTCGGCACCGAGGTCGCGGTGTTCACCCGCGTCGGCGTGACGCGGATCATGCGCTATGCATTCGAGCTCGCCCGGTCGCGTCCGCGCAAATTCCTGACCGTGGTGACCAAGTCGAACGCGCAGCGCCATGGCATGGTGATGTGGGACGAGATCGCCGCCGAGGTCGCGGCCGAATTCCCAGATGTGACCTGGGACAAGATGCTGGTCGACGCCATGACGGTGCGCATGACGCTGCATCCGAAGAGCCTCGACACCATTGTCGCGACGAATTTGCACGCCGACATCCTCTCCGACCTCGCCGGGGCGCTGGCGGGCAGCCTCGGCGTCGCGCCGACCGCCAATATCGATCCGCAGCGCCGCTTCCCCTCGATGTTCGAGCCGATCCACGGCTCGGCCTTCGACATCACCGGCAAGGGCATCGCCAATCCGGTCGCGACGTTCTGGACCGGCGCGCAGATGCTGGAGCATCTCGGCGAGAAGGACGCGGCGGTGCGGTTGATGGCGGCGGTGGAGAAAGTATGTGCAGCCGGCGTGCTGACGCCCGATGTCGGTGGCACGGCGACGACGAAGGACGTGACGGACGCCGTGATCGAGGCGATCCACGGATCGAACGCGTAGTCCGAGGTGCGTCTCCCTCCCCGCCCGTTCTTGCGGCGAGAGGGTTAGGGAGGCGCGGGGGATTCCAAAAAATTTTGGACCCCCTCTTGAAACCAAAACAGGCTTTTTTTATTTTTCCGCTGCCGCCGAGAGGTGGCGTTCCCGACGCCTGGTGGGTCGGGAAGCTGAGACGGGCACCGGTCGTGTCCGGTGTCGTTCGTATCCATTTTGCTCCTTGGAGGATCTGGCTATGCGCACTTACGACTTCTCTCCCTTGTGGCGTTCGACCGTTGGTTTCGACCGCCTTTTCGACCTCGTTGAAACGGCACAGCGTGCCGGCGAGGACAACTATCCCCCCTACAACATCGAACGCATCGGCGAGGATCGCTACCAGATTTCGCTTGCGATTGCGGGCTTTGCACCCAACGAGGTCGCGGTGACGGCCGAGCAGAACGCGGTGACCGTCGAGGGAAACAAGCCGGACAGGACCGAACGCGAATATCTCTACCGGGGCATTTCCGCGCGGCCGTTCAAGCGGCAGTTTAACCTGGCCGATTATGTTCAGGTGCACAGCGCCTCGTTCGAGAACGGCCTGCTCAAGATCGAACTGGTCCGGGAAATCCCTGAAGCCATGAAGCCGCGGCGAATTGCCATCAATGCCGCGCCGTCCGGCAACGTGCATCAACTCGAGGGCAAAGCCGCCTGAATTTGGTCTGTCGGAGACCCGGTGATCCCGCCCGATCGTCGGGCGGGATCGACCATGGCCTTCGACCGCGCACCCGAATGCAAGTCAGAGGTTTAAAGAAAGGAGGAGGACCTCTCATGCTCGATCATGTCGACAACATCATCGATCTGAATGCGATATTGCACCCTGGCTCTGTCTATGATCATCCCCGCGACGTCCTAGCCGATCCAACTCTGTCGATCGGCGAGAAGCGTGCAATCCTCGCGTCCTGGGCTTCGGACGCAGCCAGTATCGCCTCGAGTCCGGCATTGCGCGAACTGCCCGGCTCGGGCAAAGCCGTCACCATCGACGAAATTCTGGAAGCGCTCGCGAGCCTCGACCACCATCCGAAAGGACCTCCGGGTGGCAAGCCGGTCCGCACGCGATCCGTCGAACGAACCGGCCTCGCAGCCTAGGCAACGACAGCTCGACGGGGATTGCGATGAGGGTTGATGAAGAGCTGGCCTTGTTGCGCGGCCACCGCAGCAACATCAGCCGCTATCAGCGGCTGCTCAAGACCGAGCTGACCGAGTTCGAACGGCGGTTCATCGAGAGACGTGTGTCCGAGGAGCGCTCGGCGATCGAGAAGCTCGCGGTCTCCGCCTTTCCGCTCACCTTTCAGGCTCCGAACCGGGCAATGGGGAACGCAATCACGCGCCCGACGGCGAGCAGCCACGGCTAATCGACATGCCCGAACAGCTCCCGACATTCGAAGCGTTCCTGAAGAAATGCGGTCGCAGGACGTGGCGGTGGCGTGTCTGCACGACGGAAGGGCGCCTGGTCATGCACGGCTTCGAAAATGGCCGACCCGCTGCCAAATATGCGGCTGAAAGAGCATTGTTTCTGATGCTTCTCGCCGCGCCCTATCGCCCGGCGGGCCGGGCTTCCACCACGGCTCGCTCCTCCTTGGCGACATCCGCATCAAGATGGCTGCCGCGGCACAAGATGCGTGAATGACAGAGGCCGCGAGGGATGGTGCCTGGCAGCAGCCAAGCTCCATCCCGGCCAACTCCGTTGCTGACCGCTTACCGCCGTCCCGGCGGTGGCGTCGCCATGGCGGCTGTCGGGTCCGGCGGCGTCAGGTGGCGCGGGACGATGATGGACTGGCCGGGGGTAAGCGTTGCGTTCTCCGGCAACGAATTGCTCTGCGCCAGCGACCACAACGGCACGCGATTGGCTGCCGCGATGCTCTCCATGGTGTCGCCCCGGCGCACCGGTAGTCGCACGCCACTGTCCCACAATTCGACCGGCGTATTCGCCGGCACGAGATAGCGTAGCGGCACGGCATCCACCTGCGTCTGGGGCGGAATGCGCGGCAACTGCGTGACCATGTCGACGATCTGACGGTGGATGTCGTCGGACTTCTCGATGTTGATGTGGCTGACCCGCGCGTTCTCCTTCAGGTCATAGCTCGCATAGTGACCGCGATAACCCGGCACCGCGACCACGTTGCCGCCGCCAAGCACGCTGTCGGAGAGGTAGATGTTGATGAAGCGCTCGACATTGAGCGGCACGTCGCCGGTCGCGTGCGCGGGATCGATGGTGATGACGAGGCTGATCGGGATGTTCTCCTTGGCCGCCATCTCCGAGATGACGATCGAGCAAAGCCCGCCCATCGAATGCCCGATCAGCACGATCGGCGCCGGCGTTTCCTTGTAGCTGGAGATGGCACGATCGCCGATCCATCGGCAGATGGTGAATTCATAGACGTTGGCGGAAAAGCCGGCCTGCGTCAGTTTCTCTTCGAGCCGGTCCATGCCGGTGGAGAAGAACGGCCCCATGGCGCCCCGAAACAGGTAGATTTTCGGCGGCGGCAATGGCTCAAACGGTACGGGCGGTGGTGCGGCGGGTGCGGCCGCGGCGGGCTTCGTCTTGGCAGGTGAGGCAACGGCCGTCCCGATGCTTAAGGCGAGCAGCGCAACGGCTGCCAGCGCGAGAAGTCGCCTCAAATCGATCATCAGTCCAGCAGTCCCACTCCGGGAGGCTGCAGCCTCCCCCAAAGGCGCTTAGTGACGGCCGATTGGGTGGAATTTGGGGCACGGAACCGGGGCTCGATCCGCGCTCATTCCAGCATCTCGACACCCAATCACTGCACGCTCTTGAGCCTGCTGCGGTGGGCAGCCTGTTTCGCGCGGTTGCCGCAGACCGCCATGATGCACCATCGCCGCGCGCGCCTGCGCGTGTGGTCGGCGAACAGCATGGTGCAGTTGTGCCCCTCGCACGCCTTGACGTTGGAAAAGTCCTCGTCGCATACGAACTTCGCCATGGCTTCGCCAACCGGCAGCAATAGCGCTTCCGGCGAGCGCCAGCGCCGTTTCATTCGCAATGCGAGAGCGCCGCCATCGTGAGGCCCGGGCTCGATCCGGCTGAAGGCTTCGTCGCGCTCCAGCAGGCTGTTCAATGGACCGAGCTCGCGCAATGCATCCCTCGTGAGCGGCCGGCCCGCATGCTTGCGCACGAATCCCCTGAACCATTCGCGCAAGGCGCGCGCCTGATCCGCGACCTTGTCCAGCTCGTCCGGCGTGGCGCGGGCCGTCAGCGCGTGCAGATCATCCGGCGGCACCAGCTTTGCCTGCGCCAGCCAGTCGATCAGGCCATGACCACCGTCGATCCAGTCCACCGGCGTATCGACCGGTGTCGCCACCGAGTTGAGAAAGTCGAGGCCGAGCGAGTCGGCGATGAACATGGCGGGCGCGCGATCCATGAGCGGTCCTTGGCCGGTCGGGAGAACATAGACCTACATAACCGGTTAAGGCGCCATTGACAAGTTACGACGGTTGGACGTAACCTCTTAGCTAGCTTTAATAGGGTTACTGCCAATGGAGAAGGTCATGTCAATCACGTACCGCAGCGCGGATGTCGACGGATTCAGGGTGGCCTATCGCGAGGCCGGCACTGTCGGAGCGCCAAAACTCCTGCTGCTTCACGGCTTCCCCAGCGCAGGCCACATGTTTCGCGACCTCATTCCGCTGCTTGGGGACAGGTTTCATATCGTGGCGCCCGACCTTCCCGGCTTCGGCCAATCCGACATGCCTTCGCGCGAAAACTTCCGTTACACGTTCGAGAGCGTCGCACGCGTGATCGAACGCTTCACCGAGGTGATCGGCTTCGACCGGTTCGCGGTCTACGTCTTCGACTACGGCGCGCCGACTGGTTTCCGGCTTGCGCTCAGCCACCCCGAGCGGATCACGGCGATCATCTCGCAGAACGGCAATGCCTATGAGGATGGCCTTAGCGACAACTGGACTCCGCTCAAGGCCTATTGGCAGGATCCCTCGCCGGCCAATCGCGACGCGCTGCGCGCGCTCCTCACGCCGGAAGCCACGCGCTGGCAGTACACGCATGGTGTTTCCGATCCGATGACCGTGTCACCGGATGGCCAGAACCTCGACAATTTCTACCTTGCGCGCCCGGGCTCGGACGACGTGCAGCTCGACCTGTTCGGCGACTACAAGAGCAACGTCGCGCTCTACCCCGCCTTCCAGGACTATTTCCGCAAGCACAAGCCGCCGTTCCTGGCGGTCTGGGGCAAGAACGATCCGTTCTTCATTCCGCCCGGCGCCGAAGCGTTCAAACGCGACAATCCGAATGCCGTGGTGCAGTTCTTTGACACCGGTCATTTCGCGCTGGAGACGCATGCGAAGGAGATCGCGGACAGCATTCGCGCGTTCCTGACGTAACGGGGGCCGTCCTGCGCGATGTTTACGCCGCCAAGCTCTGCTGATCGCGGAATGCGCTGATCGCCATGTGGACGAGATGCAGCTTGCCCTTGACCGCCGGCGATATGTCGAAGGGATATGCGTCGCTCATCCCAAGCGAGCGGTTGAGTTCGTTGATGCTGCGGGCAAGCGGCATCCACAGGGCCAGGAGTGCCTCGAAGTCGCTCTCGAGATAGGGATCCGTCAGGGTCTGGCGGGCGCGCTCGTCCAGCGACAACGGCAAACCTGCCAGCGAGTCGAGCGTCGACACAATGTGCAGGAAATGCGCGAACGTTTCCGCCCAATCCTCCCAGGGGTGGGACGTGGCGTACTCGCTGATGAAGCCGCTCCGGTCGTATGAACGGTCGGCGCGGCTGTAATAGGAGTTGATCGCGGCCTGATAGTCCTGCGCCTGGTCACCGAAGATCAGCTTGAACGGGGCCTGGAATGTCGTGCCGTCAACGAGCAGGTCCCAATAGAAGTGACCGATCTCGTGCCGGAAATGTCCGAGCAGCGTGCGGTACGGCTCCCGGAATGCCACGCGGCGAGATTCTCGTTCGACATCGTCGGCCTCGGCAAGGTTGAGCGTGATCAGGCCCGAGAGATGCCCGGTCAGGATCGGACTGACCTCGTCCGAGAGAATGTCGAAAGCCAATGGTTCGCCGCTGCGCGATGCGAGCGGAAGCCTGAGGCGGCTGAGATCATAGAGAAGACGGCGCTTGGCTTCCTCCATGCGGCGCCAGAGCATGACGTTTCTGGTGCTGCCGAGGTTCGGAATCGTGCGCGTGAGGCGACACGAGCCGCAATACCAGTCCGCGCCCTCGACACACCAGTTGCAGCCGATGATCTCGCGGTTACGGCAAGCTTGATGGGATGCAAGTTTCGTCATCTCGATACGCGAGGAATCGAACGCCAGCTCGGTGCTGCAATTCGCGCACGCGACGTGCTCGAACGAGACAGGATGGCGGCATGACGGGCACTGAAAAAACTTCACGTGGACTGGCCCCAGACAGACGGCACACCGGAACACCGGCCTGTCAGTTCGAGGAACTCTTAACTCTTGCGACCATCGCGGTTGCCGGCGAGCAACGCCCGCTGCGTTCGCAGCGCGTGCTGTCTCAACAGGCCAGCTCGCGTCGCGCTCAACTGGCTCGATTGAGGCTGCGGCTTTTTCTCAAGGACGTTTTCGGAAACAGGGCGACCGGCCCACGCCCGCTCGGGCTGAACCGCCATGGGGCCGACGTTTCGTTTCCTTGTCATAGTGTGACAACACCAGATCGGGTGCCGAGTTCCCTTCCTCCGGCGCGGCAGGTGATCGAGTTTGGCTCTGCAGATACGACAATGCCGCCGTCTGCATGACGGCGGCATTGTCAATTCAGCGGCTTGCGGCGAAGGCTTAGTTCCGGGGAGCCGTTGCCGCCGCCGACCGCGCCGGCCTGGGCGCGCCGGGTTCGGCAACCGGAGCCGGTGCGCGCGAGCGCATGATTGCGGCGTCGATCTCGGCGATCACGCGGCGCTGGATCGCTTCGTTCTTGTCGATCGAGATGTGGCCGACACCGGAGCCGCGGACGTCGACATTGTCGAGCTTGCCGCGAAAACCGTCCGCGCGCTTCACCGGCTCGCCGGGGCCGTCGCCGATATAGATGTTGATGTAGCGTTCGGCGCCGGTCGACAGTTTGGTCTTGAACACGGAGTCGAGCCCGATCGCGAGCTTCACGGGCACGCCAAGACGGTTGAGCTTGGCGATCATGTCCGGCAGCGCGGTTGCGCCGGAGGAGTGCCCGACCAGCACAATGGTCTTGATCCGGCCGGCCTTGTAGGCGGTGGCGGCCTCATCCGCGAGCGAGGACCACGACACGAAATTCGCGACGGTCACCGGGATGCCCTGCGCCTGGAGCCGGGCGCCGATCGTGTCGAGCCCGAGCGAGAAGATGTTGAGCACGCCGCGGAGGAGGTAGACATGCGTGGTCGCGACCGCAGCCTGGCTCGGCGCCGCCTTGACGGTGGTCGGGCTGATGGCAACAGCTGACAGCAGAAGCAGGCCCATCGCCCATGCACGGAGGGCGGACAACTGGCTGGTGCCGGCGGTGTGACGGCCGTTCGGTCTCATCGATCTTTTCCCTGGGAATATGCTTCGGCCGGAATCGTAGCCATGGCCTGCTCGCAGACGCAACAAAGAGCCGCGTGAACGACGATCTTAGCAGCAAGCCGTGACCATCGCGCAACACTTGCTCGAAACCGGCCACGGAAGGGCCTGTTTTGAGGCCATTTTTCTCCGGCTAATTGCAGCCGGGCAAGGGCATTCCTATCTCAGGGCTCCGCTGACCCGTCCTCCCGGCAGGTTCCAGCCTCCCCTCCCCAGCCTTCGCCCCCCTCAGACTTGCGGCCATCATGTCCTCCATCATTTCCGTCGCCAATTTGTCGAAGACCTATGGGTCCGGCTTCAAGGCGCTCAAGAACGTCAATCTCGACATCAAGCGCGGCGAAATCTTCGCGTTGCTCGGCCCCAACGGCGCCGGCAAGACCACGCTGATCTCGATCATCTGCGGCATCGCCAATCCGAGCGAAGGCAAGGTCCTGGTCGGCGGCGAGAACATCCAGACCTCCTATCGCAAAGCGCGCTCGCTGATCGGGCTGGTGCCGCAGGAATTGCACACCGATGCCTTCGAGAGCGTGTGGGCGACGGTGAGCTTCTCCCGCGGGCTGTTCGGCAAGCCGAAGAACCCCGATCATATCGAGAAGGTGCTGAAGGACCTCTCGCTGTGGGACAAGAAGGACAGCAAGATCATCACGCTTTCCGGTGGCATGAAGCGTCGCGTGATGATCGCCAAAGCGCTGTCGCACGAGCCGCAGATCCTGTTCCTGGACGAGCCCACCGCCGGCGTCGACGTCGAGCTGCGCAAGGGCATGTGGGAGGTGGTGCGCACGCTCCAGCAATCCGGCGTCACCATCATCCTGACCACGCACTACATCGAGGAAGCCGAGGAGATGGCCGACCGCATCGGCGTCATCAACAAGGGCGAGATCGTGCTGGTCGAGGACAAGGCGACCTTGATGCAGAAGCTCGGCAAGAAGCGGCTGACGCTGCATCTGCAAGGCAAGCTCGATGCGCTGCCGGAGAGCCTCAGGCATTACGAACTCGACCTCTGCGACGGCGGCGCGACGCTGGTCTACGACTACGACACCAAGGGCGAGCGCACCGGCATCACCAGCCTGCTCGGCGACCTCCGCACCGCCGGCATCCGTTTCAACGATCTCGACACGACGCAATCGTCGCTCGAGGATATCTTCGTCGACCTCGTGAGGGCGTCATGAACTACCGGGCTGTCCGCGCCATCTATCTGTTCGAAATGGCGCGCACCTGGCGCACGCTGCTGCAAAGCATCGTCTCGCCGGTGGTCTCGACCTCGCTGTATTTCGTGGTGTTCGGCGCCGCGATCGGCTCGCGCATCAGCCAGGTCGAGGGCGTCAGCTACGGCACCTTCATCGTGCCGGGCCTGATCATGCTCTCGGTGCTGACGCAGAGCATCGCCAACGCCTCGTTCGGCATCTACTTCCCGAAATTCACCGGCACGATCTACGAGATCCTGTCGGCGCCGATCTCCTATTTCGAGATCGTGCTCGGCTATGTCGGCGCGGCTGCGACCAAATCGATCATCCTCGGCCTGATCATCCTCGCCACGGCCGGCCTGTTCGTGCCGCTGCACATCCATCATCCGGTCTGGATGCTGGCCTTCCTGGTGCTGACGGCGGTGACGTTCAGCCTGTTCGGTTTCATCATCGGCATCTGGGCCGACGGGTTCGAAAAGCTGCAGATGATCCCGATGCTGGTGGTGACGCCGCTGACCTTCCTCGGTGGCAGCTTCTATTCCATCGATATGCTGCCGCCCGCCTGGCGCACGGTGGCGCTGCTCAATCCGGTCGTCTATCTGATCTCCGGCTTCCGCTGGAGCTTCTACGAGATCGCGGACGTCAGCGTATCCGTGAGCATCGGCATGACGACGGCGTTCCTGGTGATCTGCCTGGTCGTGATCTGGTGGATTTTCCGCACGGGGTATCGGTTGAAGAACTGACCCCGGCCGTCATTCCGGGGGCACGCGCGCACCCCGGAATCGCCAGGGGTTACCGATAGCAGTGGAAGCGGTTGTATCCGTCGTAATAGCCGCGGCAGCGGCGGTGGCCGCGATGGGGAATGCCGAACACACCCTCGACTGCTCCCACGGCCCCGCCAACGCCGGCGCCGACCGCGCCACCGACCACGCCGCCCACAGGACCGGCGATACGGTTGCCTTCATAAGAACCTTCCTGGGCGCCGCGCACGATGCCCTGCGCGTGCCCGGCATGTGGCAGCGACAACAGCGCCAGCGCCATGGCGGCGGCTGCAAACAGCAGGCGGACGGGCAAACCGGCCGGCAATGACGCGGCGGTGATACGGGCTTTGTTCATTTTCGGTCCCAGGGACGGTGTAAGGGGCAATTGGCGGCGAACGCCGCCTGTCGAGGCAGGCATCTTCAACGCCGGGCGCGGCCAAATGGTTGCGCCTTTGTGACGAATTGTCGGCGTTGTGAACGCGTGCCCGCTCGCGAAAATGTCAGCATCGCCACGGGCGGCGCGGCACAAAGCGGCCTTGCTAACGCCCGCCGTCACGTTAACGATGGCCGGGCAGGCCGCTGGAACGAAAGCCGGATTGCAGGCATATTGCACGCCGGGGGACGGAGAGCCGCGGCGCCTAGCGTGAACAGGCCGGAGGCCAGAACTCAGATGCGTTCGTTTTTTATTGCTTTCACCTCCCTGATGCTTTTGAGCGCGGGCGCCGCGCAGGCCAAGGTCGAGATCACCGTCGACAAGGACAATCAGCAGATGACCGTCGCCGTCGACGGCATCGCGCGCTATCACTGGCCGGTGTCGACAGGCATCCCCTCCCGCGAGACGCCGAACGGCGCGTTCCGTGCCTTCCGCATGGAAGAGGACCACTACTCCAAGGAATTCGACGACGCGCCGATGCCGCATTCGATCTTCTTCACCAAGATCGGGCACGCCATCCACGGCACAGACTCGGTCGGCCGGCTCGGCACACCGGCGTCTCATGGCTGCGTGCGGCTGTCGCGGCAGAACGCCTCGACGCTCTACGCGCTGGTGCAGCAGCAGGGCGTGCTCAACACCACGGTGACGCTGACCGGCTCGTCGCAGGTGGCGCTCGCCCGCAACCCGCGCGGCCGCAACACCACGGCTGTCGCCCGCGCACCGCAGCCGACCGAGGAGCAGTACGCCACATCAGGCGACCCCGTGAATCTCGCACCGACGGCCCAGCCCGCCCGCCGCTACATGCCCCAGGACGACAATTACATCTATCCAGCCGATGGCAGCGACACCGGCACGCGCTACCCGGCGCCGCGTGGCAGCCGCCCGCTCTATGACGCGCAGGTCTACCAGCAGCAGCCGCAGCAATATTACAATCAGGGCAACGGCACCTATTATCAGCCGCAGCCCCGGCAGGTTTACCAACCGCGTGGCTATTACTACCAGAACTGACGCTATCTGGACGCGGCGTTGCCGGGCAATCAAATCAGAAAGCCGCTGCCGCGACGGGCGCTTGCCGCAGTCGACCGCAGGAAATAGCGCCGGCCTGTGCACGGATTGGGCACCGGCCGACGCAAGGAAGCAACAGTCCACAACCTTCGACGCGGCGGCGTTCCGGCCAAATTGACAACCAGGGGGTCGCCCGTATTGTCGTTCCCATTGTTTCTGGGACATGACATGACACGCGAGCAGATTTCGGATTTCTGCGTTACCGCCCTGGCAAATATCCTGCGAATTTCGAGCGACCGCGTCGACATCGGCACGAAATTCAGCCGCCTCGGGCTCGATTCGGCGATGCTGGTCTACCTGATGATGGAACTCGAGGAGAAGCTCGACCTCGAACTATCGACGGACGACTTCTACGACCATCCGACCGTTGAGGCGCTGTCGCGATTTCTCGCCGACAAGCGCGCAATCCGCCCCGCCGCCTGAAGGCGGCTGAAGCCGGCGCAACCCATGGAAACCTTCCGCTCGCTCGTGGCACTGCTGGCCCGGCGTGCGGCGGAGCAGGCCGACGACCGCGTCTATGTCTTCGTCTCCGATCGCGGGACGGAGGAAGCTGCCCTCAGCTTTCGACAGCTGCACGATGCCGCGGGCGCGCTCGCGTTGCGACTGACCGTGGCCGCGCGTCCCGGCGACCGCGCCATCCTGGTGTTTCCGCCCGGCATCGAGTTCATGGTGGCGTTCTTCGGCTGTCTGATGGCCGGCATCATCGCCGTGCCGATGATGATGCCGCGGCGAAACAGCGCGCGCGATGCCAGCGCCGCGATCCTCGCCAATTGCACGCCGGCGGTGGCGCTGACCAATTCGGTCGTCGCGCTCCGTGGTGATCTGCGGGCACGCTTCGCGCATGAGAACATTCGCTGGATCGAGGTCGATCTCGCCGCGGACGATGGTGAGACAATCGAACTACCCGAACCGGCGCCGGACGACATCGCCTTCCTGCAATACACCTCCGGCTCGACGTCCGCGCCCAAAGGCGTGATGGTGAGCCACGCCAATCTGCTCGCCAATCTCGAGATGATCCGGCTCGCGCTCGGCAACACCCGGCAATCGACTTACGTCAATTGGGTGCCGCTCTATCACGACATGGGGCTGATCCTGAACGCACTGCAGGCGCTCTATGTTGGGGCGACCTGCGTGCTGATGGCACCGAATGCGTTCATGCAGCGGCCACTCGGCTGGCTGCGCGCGATCTCGCATTTTCGCGCGGAAGTGGCGTGCAGCCCGAATTTCGGCTTCGATCTCTGCGTCAGCCGCTATCGCGCCGACCAGATGGAGGGCGTCGACCTGTCCTCGCTCAGGATCGCGCTGAACGGCGCAGAGCCGGTGCGTGCGGAAACCATCGAGCGGTTCGTCCAGACATTCGCGCCCCACGGCTTCGATCCGCGCGCGATGTATCCCGCCTACGGAATGGCGGAAGCGACACTCCTGATTTCCGGCGGACGCCGCGGCGGAGGTCATGTCACACGCAGCCTGAGCCGCACGGCGCTTCAGGCGCATGCGGCGGAAGCGCCTTCCGGCGCCGAAGACACGCAGATCGCCGTCGGCTGCGGGCGCGCGCTCACCGGCGAACGGATCGCGATCGTGGACCCGGACAATCGGACGCGCCTGCCCGCGGACCGGGTCGGTGAAATATGGGTGAACGGCGCCAATATTGCCCGCGCCTATTGGCGCAACGACGAGGCGACGCGCGAGGGGCTCAATGCGCAGATTGCCGCCGAAGACGGGGCATGGCTGCGCACCGGCGACCTCGGCTTCGTCGACGCCACGGGCGAATTGTTCGTCACGGGACGGATCAAGGACCTCATCATCATCCGTGGCATCAACCATTATCCCCAGGACGTCGAGCGCACCGTGCAATCGCTCGATCGAGCTTTGCGCGAAAATTGCGGCGCGGCGTTCTCGGTGCCGGACGAGACCGGCGAAGAAACACTCGTCATCGTCCAGGAAATCGAGCGCACTGCGCGCCACTCGATCGACACCGAAGCCATCAAGGGTCGGATTCGCGAGGCCGTCGCCGACAACCACGAGCTCTCCGCGCGCCACATCGCGCTGATCCGGCCCGGCACTCTGCCGAAGACCACCAGCGGCAAGATCCAGCGCAAGCTGGCACGCAAGCTCTGGCTCGATGGGGGATTCGAGCAGCTCAGCTGAGACGGTTCAGAAATCGATCTTCGCGCTCTCCCCATCGCGCAGGCTCGCAGCGATCCCCTGCTCGATCTTGCGCGCGAGGATGGGGCGATAATGGATGAAGTCGGCAAAATTGGCGCGGTCGCGCGTGAGATCGTTGTCAACGCGATAGCTGATGAAATTGCTGCGCGGTCGGCCCGCGACCACTTTCTTCAGCGCCGCGTCGCAGGCGCTGCGCTCCAGGGCGGTTTCCGTACCGGGCTTCGGCACGGTGGTCGCGAAGGTCGGCGGCACGATGATGACGACGGGCACATCGGCCGACAATGTCCTGACGATATCTGCGAGCACAGCGATCTCGGGAAATGTCGCCCGCATCTCGGTGGACGAGGACGGCGCCGGATCCCTGGGCCAGCCGACTTCCTTGAATTGACCCGGCGGCCAGATGTCCTCATAGCTGACAAAGCCGTCGGGGTTCATCCGTGGTCGGCGACCAAGCCCGATACTGATGCGCTGAAAAGCGTGCTCGATCGCCTGCCAGGAGATCAGCCGTGCAGCGTAAGTGACGACGCTTCTGTCGTAGAGCCAGTCGGGAAACGGGACGCCGCCCTCCTCCTTCGCCCGTGCATGCGCGCACCAGCCGGGGTCAGTCACGACCACCAGTGCACCAACATCCTTGTGATTTCGGAGGAAGAAGTCCAGCACCGCGAGCTCCTGGCGGGGAAACGCACCGGTCATGTAGAGCTGCACGAAGCGCAGGCCGGTTGCGCGCGACAATTCCGTCGGCTCGATCATCTGCGCCGTCGAATTACCCAGGATAGCGGCATTGAAATCCGGATTCCTCGCGCGGCTCGCGGCCGTGATCTGGGTCAGACGATTATCGACACCGTCGATGCCAAGCAGGCCGAGCTTACCGCTGTCATAGGGATCGACCGCCACCATCAATGCGAGCACCAGCAGCGCAGCCCCGATCAGCGTGCCCAGACACGCGAGCAAGCTCCGGCCCCAGCCGGGGTCGGTCTCAGAACTTGAAGTAGACGAACTCATGGAGATCCCGACCACCCATGTGAAGCAGCAATGCGAACAGCCCAAGACCGAGCAGACCTGCGAGCCACGGATTGGGACGGCGCGTGAGCACCGCCACAATGTCCTGGCTCGCCGGCAGCAGGAAGGCGAACAGCGGCGCTGCGATCAGCGGCCACAAATGCTTTCCGCGCTCGAGCGGCAGCGGCGAAACCAATCCGGCGAAGACATGCCATGCCGCCTCCACCGAGCCCGCGCGAAAAATCACGCCGGTCGCGAGCACGAACAGGACGGTCAGCGCCCAGCCGAGCCATGACGGGAACGTCGGGCCATAGCGACGCCACAACGTGCAGGCGACCAGCGCAAGCCCGTGCAGCACGCCCCACAGCACGAAGGTCCAGCTCGCGCCGTGCCAGAGGCCGCACAGCGCCATCGTGATCATCATGGCGGCGAAAAACTGTACGGGAAGCCAGTGCCGCGGCAGCAGGCGGAGATTGACGAGCGGATAGAATACGTAGTCGCGCAGGAACAGCATCAGGGTGATGTGCCAGCGCTGCCAGAAATCCTGGATATTGGTCGAGCGCAGCGGGGCGTTGAAATTGTACGGCAGCTGTACGCCGAACAGCAGGCCGAGGCCGATCGCGATGTCGGAATAGCCGGAGAAATCGAACAGGATCTGGAAGGAGAAGCAGAAGGCGAGCCAAGCGTCACCGCTCGCGAGCGGCCCGTTCGCTGCCTGCGCGTAGATGGGATCGAGCAGGTGCGCAAGGCCGTCGGCGATCACGATTTTTTCGAACAGGCCGATCGCGATGAAGCAGGTCGCGACGCAGAACTGGCGCTGCCAGCCCGGAACGTAGATCTGCCTGCCGAACTGATGCATCACCTCCGACCAGCGCGCCAGCGGGCCGGCGATCGCCTGCGGGAAGAAGGTGATGTAGAGCGCGTAGCGGTCGAGTGCATAGAGCGGCGCCCTCCCGCGCTTCAAGTCGACCAGATACATGATGTGGTGGAAGGTGAAGAAGGAGATGCCGAGCGGCAGTCCGACATCGAGCACCGGCAACGTCGTACCCAACACCAGACCGAGATTGGCGAGAAGGAAGTTGGCGTATTTGAACAACGCCAGCACCGCGAGATCGAGCATGAGCACCAGCGTCAGCACCGCCGGCCACTTCACGCGCCCATAGGCGACCGAGGCAAGCCAGTTGATCACGATCAAGCCGATCAGGAGCAGGATGAAGGACGGGCTGCCCCAGGCATAGAAGGCGAGCGAAAGCGCGACCTGCACGCCGATGCGCAGATGCGGATAGGGATCGGCCAAGCGATAGATCAGCAGCGCCGCGGGCAGGAAGACCAGGAGGAAGGGATAGTCGTTGAACAGCATCGGTTCAAAGCTGCGCCATCGCCGGCGTGAGCCGGCGGATGATGCTCAGCCCGTTTCGAGGTCGGGCGCAGCGTCGCCCGGCTGCCGCAGCATGCGTCGCGCAATCTTCTCCTCGCTCGGCACCTTGACGTCCCAGGCCAATCCGAGCGCTTCCAGGGCGCGGATGAAGATGAAGCCGGGATCGAATTCGAACCAGCGCAGGCCGAAGGCCGCGGAATAGGGAAAGGCGTGGTGATTGTTGTGCCAGCCCTCGCCCCAGGCAAGCCAGGCCATCACACCGAGATTGCGGCTATTGTCGTCGCGGGTGACGAAGGGCTGCGCGCCAAAGCTGTGCATCACGGAGTTGATGGCCGACATGGTCTGCTCGACCACGAACATGCGCACCACGCCGCCCCAGAGCAAGCCGGTCAGCGCGCCCCACAGGCTCATGGTGGCGACGCCGCCGATCGCGGCCGGCAGCACCAGGCCGAGACCGACCCAAGTGTAGTAGTAGCTGTTGACGGCAACCAGCCTGCGATCCGCCATCAGATCCGGGACATAGTGCGCAACGTTGGGATAATCGTGCTCGATCATCCAGGTCAAATGCGCGTGCAGGAAGCCGCGCAGGCGGCCGAACGGGCCCTCGCCGTGCAGCCGCGGCGAATGCAGATCGCCGTCGTGATCGGACAATTCGTGGTGCCGGCGGTGCATTGCCGCCCAGGACAGCATGGGACCGCGGCCGGCCATCGATCCCATCACGACCAGGATCGCACTCATCACCGTGGAGGTCGCAAAGGCGCGGTGGGTGAAGAGCCGGTGATAGCCGACGGTGAGGCCGAGGCCGGTGACCAGCCAAAAGCCGACGAACAGGCCAAGCTCCGCCGCGCCGATCGGGCGGTAGAGCAGAAGCACCAGCGCCAGCAGCGTGCCGACGAAGGGCAAAACGTCGAAGATGATGAAATGCCGGCGCTGCATCCGGCGAAAATGCCGGCTACGGATAATTCGATGATCGCGTTGCTGCTGCACGGGCGGGATTCCAGGGCGCCGACCATGAGTACATACCCCCGCGGCGGCCGCAACCCAAGCCACCGCCCAAGGTTTCAACAGCCACGAAAGCCTATACTATGGGCCGGACATGCCCAAATGCGTTCAAATATCCCTTTCCGCTTGCCCCACGAGCCGCCATGCCGTCACGTGCTGCGACGATCTTGACCGTACTGTCACTTCTCATTGCGGGACCGGCCATGGGGGCTGATTCGGCTTTCGACCTCGAGGCCCATCGCGGCGGGCGGGCACTGCTGCCGGAAAACACGCTTCCGGCCTTCGCCAACGCGCTGTCGATGGGCGTGGACACGCTGGAGCTCGACGTCGGCATCACTGCCGACGGCGAAGTCGTCGTCTCGCATGAGCGCGGGCTCAACCCTGATATCACGCGGGATGCGAGCGGCGCCTATGTGGCGGCTCCCGGCACGCCCTTCGCGAAGCTGCGGCTCGAGCAGGTCAGGAGCTACGACGTCGGCCAGATACGTCCGGACAGTCCATACGCGAAGCAATTTCCCGATCAGCGCGCCGTGCCCGGGACCCGCATTCCGACCTTGAGCGAACTTTTCGCGCTGGTGCGCAAATCCGGCAACAATCGGGTGCGCTTCAACATCGAGACCAAGATCGATCCGAACCATCCGGACGAGACGCTCGACCCGCAAGCTTTCGTCACCAGGCTGCTCGCGCTGATCGAGGCTGAAAAATTCTCCGACCGCGTCATGATCCAGTCGTTCGACTGGCGGACCCTGCTGCTAGTCCAGCAGCGGGCATCGAAGATGCCGACGGTGTACCTGACGCTCCAGCGCGGCTCGAGCCAGACGGTGGCGCTGGACAAGGCGACCAATTGGACGGCGGGATTCAGCCCGGCCGATCACGGCGGCTCCCTGCCGCGAACCATCAAGGCTGCGGGCGGCGCGATCTGGTCGCCCTATTTCGGCGATGTGACCGCGGCGCTGATCGCCGAGGCACACGCGCTCGGGCTGCACGTCGTGGTCTGGACGGTCAACAAGCCTGAGGACATGGCGCGCATGATCGAGATCGGCGTCGACGGGATCATCTCCGACAGGCCCGATTTGTTGCGGCAAGTCGCGGGCGAGAAGGCAATTGCGTTGCCCGCGGGGACACCGGTGACGCCGTGAGGCTCGATTTGGTGTCCCGGACGCGGTGCAGCGTGCAACGCTGCTCCGCAGAGCCGGGACCCAGAAGCTGCGATGGGCCCCGGCTCTGCAGCGCATCACTTCGTGCTGCGCAGCGCCCGGGGCACGAGACCATGAGTGGCGCGAAGCCTACTCCCCGTCCCTCAAGCGCCGGTACAGCGCGCCCAGAATGTTGGAGTAATCGTCGGTCCAGACCCGCACCCGGTCGTCGGCTTCGGTCTGCTCCCATGATTTCGACGATGCGAGCCTGCCGACGTCGGCATCCTCGCGGGCGGAGATGACGACGTCGGTCGAGAAGATGTAGTCGCCATCGCGCCCCGAATCCTCGTTGTAGACCCAGCTTTTGAGATCGTTGGAATCGGCGATGCCGACCACGACGGTCTCGAGATCGAGGTGGCGGTTGGACACGTGCATCACCACGGCGCCGTGCGGAGCGAGCTTGTCCTTGTAGATCTTCATCGCCTCTTCGGTCGCAAGATGGATCGGGATCGCATCCGACGAATAGGCATCAACGATGATGAGATCATAGGCGCCGTCCGGCTCCTTCGCGAAGGTGAGGCGAGCATCGCCGATCACCGGCTTCAGGCCCGGCATGCAACTCGAGATATAGCGGAAATTCTTCGGATCGCTTGCCGCGTCGACCATGGACTGATCGATCTCGAAGAAGGTCCAGCTCTCGCTAGGCTCGGCGGCGCAGGCGAGCGTGCCCGATCCGACGCCGATCGCCGCGACCTTCAAGGGCGCGCCCTTGCGCTCCCGGATCGCGGTCACGGCCTGACCGATGCCGCCATCCTTGTGGTAGTAGGTGATCGGCTCGGGCCGTCCGGTGACCGGCGTGCCGTCATTGTTGAGGAAGCGCTCGGCGCCGTGGATCGTGGTGCCGTGCATCAGCACGTGGAAATAGCCGCCGGGCGTCACCACGATCTTGTGCACGCCGAAGAAGCTGCGCACCGTGGTGACGCGGCCTTCATCCGCCGGATAAACCCGGATCAACGCCAGCGCGAGCGCGACGGTGGCGAATATCTTCCAGCGGCCGGCGTTGACCGCCAGCGCCAGCAGGGCGGCGAGCACGCCAACGCCGCCGGCCACCCAGACGCGATGATCCTCGAACCAGGTCGACAGCCCGCCCGTCGTCATGGACGGCGCAAGGAGCACGACGGCGAGCGCGGCAAGCGCCAGCCAGTACCATTTGATGATGCCCGCCAGCCGCTCGTTCGCGGGCGGCCGGCACAGCGCGGCAAGCGCGACCAGGATCGGATATTCGGCGATCCAGGAGAATGTGAACGGCGCAACGAGCCCTGCGAACAGGCCGCCGACCATGCCGCCGAACGACAGCGCGACATAGAATCCGGTGAGATATTTCGCGGCCGGCCGGGTCCGCGCCAATTCGCCGTGGCAGGCCATCGCGATGACGAAGAAGCACAATTGATGGCCGCCGAGCGTCAGCAGCAGGTTCTGTTCGCCGCCGAACGCCAGCAGGAAGACGACGCCCGCGATCGCGACCGGCTGGAGCATCAGCATCCATTTGTGCGGCAGCAGCGGCCGCGACTGGAACACCACCACCCAGGTCAAGAGATACAGCGACAGCGGCAGCACCCACAGCAGGGGCGCTGCCGCAACGTCGGTCGAGATGTGCGCGGTGACGGCGATGAGCAGGCCGGACGGCACTCCGGCGAGGAATATCCAGCGCAGCCGCGTCACGAAACCGGGCGCCGGCGCATTCAAATCCTCGGTTCGCACATCGACCATGGCGAGCTTCGGCGAGCGCAACAGCAGCACGCCGCAGGCGGCGATCAGGACGATCAGAATGCCGTAACCGCCGGTCCAGAGCCGGTTCTGCGTGTGCAGCGTGAACATCGGCTCCAGCAGGAATGGATAGGACAGCAGAGCGAGGAAGCTGCCGATGTTGGAGGACGCATAGAGGAAATAGGGATCATGTCCGGCAGGATGCCCGGTGCGGACGAACCAGGCCTGCAGCAACGGATTGTTGGCGGCGAGCGCGAAGAACGGCAGTCCGATCGAGATCACGAACAGGCCAAGCAGCCAGATCGCGTAGCCCGAAGCGGGCGGATCGCCATAGGCGGACGCGATGCCGAGCGGCAGCGTGGCGAAGGCCGCGATCAGCAGCAGGAGATGCACCACCACCGGAACGATGCGATTCCTCACCTGCATCAACACATGCGCATAGGCGTAGCCCGCCAGCAGCAACGACTGGAAGAACACCATCGCCACCGACCACACCGCCGGCGAGCCGCCGAGCCGCGGCAGGACCATCTTGGTGAACAGCGGCTGCACCGAGAACAGCAACAGCGCGCTGACGAAGATCGCTGCGGTGTAGACCGTCAGCAGCAGCCGGTTGCGTGACGAGGACGGCTGCTCCGTGGCGGCGGGTTGCACGATCGAATCCATGGAAGCTCCGGCATAATCCCGGCGGGTGCCGGGCGCGCGCAATGGAGCACAAGGCGCCTGAACGGGCAATAAAGGGTCTCGTGATGTTGCAGCGGGAAATGCTTGATATAAGACGGTCGTGCCGGGGCGATGCGACGGGACCGCGAAGCGCGGCCCGGAGCATCGACCCCGGAACCTCGAGATTCTCCGATGCGGAGCCCGCATCACAGTTCGGGCTTCGCGCACCCCGGAATGACACCACTAGGGCCGCATGATCGAAACCGACGTCATCATCATCGGCGCTGGCCATAACGGCCTCACCTGCGCGGCCTATCTCGCGATGGCCGGCTTGCGCGTGCGCGTGGTCGAGCGCCGCAAGGTGGTCGGCGGGGCCGCGGTCACGGAGGAATTTCATCCGGGCTTCCGCAATTCGGTCGCGGCCTACACTGTGAGCCTGCTCAATCCGCAGGTGATCCGCGACTTGAAGCTGGCCGAACAGGGCCTCAGGATCGTCGAACGGCGCGCGCAGAATTTTCTGCCCGCGGCAGACGGCAGCTATCTTCTCACCGGCGAGGGGCGGACGCAGGCGTCCGTCGCACGGCTGAGCGCGCGCGACGCAAACGCGCTCGACGGGTTTTCGCGCGAGCTGGAAGATATCGCCGACGTGCTTCGGCAGTTCGTGCTGCGCGCGCCGCCCAACCTGCTCGATGGTTTCGGCACGGCATCGATCCGCGAGGCCGTGAACGCATTCCAGAGCGCCAATATCCTGCGCGGGCTGTCGCTGGAGCAGAGCCGCAGCCTGCTCGATCTCTTCACCCGCTCGGCTGGCGAGATGCTGGACGAACGTTTCGAGCACGATCTGATCAAGGCGCTGTTCGGCTTCGATGCCATCGTCGGCAATTATGCCAGCCCTTACGCCGCGGGCTCGGCCTATGTGATGCTGCATCACGCGTTTGGCGAGGTGAACGGCAAGAAGGGCGTCTGGGGTCACGCCATCGGCGGCATGGGCGCGATCACGCAGGCCATGGCGCGCGCCGCACGCGACCGCGGCGTCGTGATCGACACCGATGCAGGCGTGCGCGAGGTCATCCTCGAGCGCGACCGCGCGGTCGGCGTAGCGCTGGAGAACGGCACGACCATCCGCGCGAGCTATGTCGCATCCAACGTCAATCCGAAGCTGCTCTATACGCGGCTGGTCGCCGCCGATGCGCTTCCCCAAAACTTTCTCGACCGCATCCGGCACTGGAAGAACGGCTCCGGCACCTTCCGCATGAACGTGGCACTGGACCGCCTGCCCTCCTTCACGGCACTGCCGGGCGTCGGCGATCATCTCACCTCCGGCATCATCCTGGCTCCCAGTCTCGGCTACATGGACCGCGCCTTTCTCGATGCCCGCGCGCACGGCTGGAGCCGAGAGCCCGTCGTGGAAATGCTGATCCCCTCGACGCTCGACGATACGCTCGCGCCCGCAGGACAACATGTCGCGAGCCTGTTCTGCCAGCATGTCGCGCCGGAGCTTCCCGATGGAAAGTCGTGGGACGACCATCGCGACGAGGTCGCCGACCTCATGATCGCGACGGTGGACAAATACGCGCCGGGTTTTGCGACCAGCGTGCTCGGCCGCCAAATCCTGTCACCGCTCGATCTCGAACGGCAGTTCGGCCTGCTCGGCGGCGACATCTTCCACGGAGCGCTGACGCTGAACCAGCTGTTCTCGGCCCGGCCGATGCTGGGCCACGCCGATTATCGCGGGCCCGTGAGGGGCCTCTATCATTGCGGCTCCGGCGCCCACCCCGGCGGCGGCGTCACCGGCGCGCCCGGTCACAACGCCGCGCAGGCAATCCTGAGGGATCACCGGTCGTTGTTCGGAAGCCGTGGATAAGCCTGCGGATGGGCCGTGGACAGACTTGTTGGCAAAGCTGTGAAGGAGCGGTGGGTTACGCTCCTCCAAAGCCTGGTACAAGTCGGTGGAAAAGCCGGGGATGAACGGCGGGACAATCCGTGGACAAAGCCCGGAAAACCAGCGGAGAGCCTGTGGGCATTCTGTGCAGGCCAATTCCCAAAAACGACTTCGCCCGCCAGGAGGCAATTCCCCCGACGGGCGCGGCTCGGAAGCAGTCGTATGGAGAATTGGCCCCGCCGGGAAATGGAAGGCGGAAATTACTTCAAGGAGCTGCTAATCGAAGTGAACTTGTCGTTCAGGGTGGTGCCCAGGCCGTTCACCACGGTGATGATCGCCAGCGCGATACCGGCTGCGATCAGGCCGTACTCGATTGCGGTTGCACCTGAATCGTCGGTCCAGAACTTCAAAATCATGCGCTTCAAGTCTCGCCTCCTATTCCATTTCGAACTGTGTGGGTTGCCCAACACCCGCAAATCTACTGCGGTCGGGTTAACCTCGTGATTGCAAGTTATGCGAAAAATCGGGAACAAAAGTTCCAAAAATTGAACCGGACGGAACCCAGAGAATGCAGCCTTCCCCCACCCATCGCGCCAGTTTTTCGATCGGCGGCGAGATCGCCGCCAGGCGCATTGTCGACGTCCTCACCGAAATGTTCTTCGAGGACGATGCGGCGGTCGCCGCCTTCGAGCAGCCGAACGGACAGTGGGACGTTGCGCTGCATTTCGCGAACGCGCCGGACCGGGCTTGGCTGCGCGAACTCGTTGCAACCGCAGCAGGAAATGAGATCGCGGACACGCTGGCCTTCGACACCGTCGAAGCCAGGGACTGGGTCAAGGCGAGCCTGGAAGATCTCGTCCCGGTGCCGGCCGGACGCTTCGTCGTCCACGGCAGCCATGATCGCGACCGCGTGGCGCCGAACAAGGTCGCCATCGAGATCGAGGCGGCTCTCGCCTTCGGCACCGGCCATCACGGTACCACGCGCGGCTGTTTACTCCTGCTTGACCATGTCCTGAAAAGCACCCGGCCCGGCCGCGTGCTCGACCTCGGCACCGGGACCGGCGTGCTGGGGATAGCGGCGGCGAAGGTGCTGCATCGCGCGGTGCTGGCCTCCGACATCGACCCGGCCTCGGTCAAGGTGGCAGCCGAGAACGCCGCGTTGAACGAGGTCGGTCACCATGTGCGAGCAATCCGCGCCACCGGCTTCGCGGCGGCTGATTTCGGCAGATGCGGCCCGTTCGACCTGGTGCTGGCCAACATCCTTGCCAATCCGTTACGGCAATTGGCGGGCCCGTTGACGCGGCACCTCGCGACCGGAGGGCGCGTCATCCTCTCCGGCCTGTTGACGCCCCAGGTCCCCGCCGTGATCGCCGCCTACCGCGCGCGCGGCCTCGTGCCTCTGAAGCACTTGCGGATCGAGGGGTGGAGCAGCCTGTTGCTGCGGAAGATGGGGTGAGTACGGGTGCTGTCGTAGATGCCGCTACTTTGCGGCCTTCTCGTCCCGGCGCATCGCGCGCTCGGCCTGCGAGGCGCGCCTCGCGCGGCGTTCAGCGAAACGGTCGATCATCTGGTTGATGAGGCCGCGCGGTTTCTTCGGTGCTGCCGGAGCCGGGGCGCGGCGCACCGGCGGCGTAATCTTCTCAAACGTGAACGCTGGCATCGAGTGTCCCCTCGTCGTTGAGATGAACAACTTGCTCGAATTTCCCTGTTATCCGGACGAAGCGCAACTGCCGCATCCTGTACTCCACTCAATTCGAATGGAACTTGTTCAAGCACAGTCCATGCCAGATGCGACCTCAAATGCGTCTACATTGCGGACTGATCCGCATGATCCTAAAGTGATCCACCATGTTCGAAGCGCACTTCCAGACATTCGAGGAGCCCGAGGCCGGCGTCGCATTGACGGCGCGGCTGGCCGCGCTCCGTGAAGAACTCGCCCGCCGCAAGCTGACCGGTTTCGTGATTCCACGCGCCGATCAGCAGCAGAATGAGTACGTGCCGCCGTCGGAAGAGCGTTTGGCCTGGCTGACCGGTTTTACGGGCTCGGCGGGACTGGCGGTGGTGCTGACGCACGAGGCCGCATTGTTCGTCGATGGCCGCTACACGATCCAGGCGGCCAAGCAGGTCGATTCAAGGGCGTGGGCCGTGGAATCTCTGATCGATCCCCCGCCGGAAAGCTGGATATCGGCACACCTGAAGGCCGGCGACCGCCTAGGATTTGATCCGTGGCTGCACACTTTTGCGGCAGCCGAGCGTTTGTCCGCCGCCTGCGCCAAGGCCGGTGCCGAATTGGTCGCCGTCGACAGCAATCCGGTCGATGCGATCTGGCAGGACCGGCCACAGCCGCCGATTGCGCCGGTCACGGTGCACGGGATGCAACATGCCGGCGTGACTGAAGCCGAGAAGCTGACGCAGATCAGAAGCGAGATCGGCAAGCTCGGCGTCGATGCGTTGGTGCTGTCCGACAGCCATGCCGTGGCCTGGACCTTCAACATCCGCGGCGCCGACGTCGCGCATACGCCGCTGCCGCTGTCCTATGCGCTGGTGCCGAAGGACGGTCGTCCCACCATCTTCATCGATCACCGCAAGCTCTCAAATTTGACCCGCGACCATCTCGAGCAGTCCGCCGACGTGCGCGAGCCCGATGCGATGGCGCCGACGCTGATGGCGCTCGCCAAGAGCGGTGGATCGATCGCGCTCGACAATGCGACCGCGGCCGACGCCCTCAGCCGGTTAATCACGGGTGCTGGCGGCAAGCCGGTGCGCGGCAGCGATCCGATCGCGCTGCTCAAGGCGGTCAAGAACACGACCGAAATCAAGGGCACGCAAACGGCGCACCGGCGCGACGCCGTAGCGCTGGCACGCTTCCTCGCCTTCATCGACCGCGAGGCGGCAAGCGGCAAGCTCACCGAGATCGACGCGGTCGAGGCGCTGGAGACGTTCCGCCGCGATACCGGCGCACTGAAGGACGTGTCGTTCCCGACTATATCGGGCACCGGCCCGAATGGCGCGATCGTGCACTACCGCGTCACCCGCAAGAGCAACCGGCGGATCGTACCCGGCGATCTGCTGCTGATCGATTCAGGTGCACAATACGAAGACGGCACCACCGACGTCACCCGGACCATGGCCGTGGGCGAGCCGACCGACGAGATGCGCGACCGCTTCACGCGTGTGCTGCGCGGTCACATCGCGATCGCGCGGGCGATATTTCCCGATGGCGCCACCGGCGCGCAGCTCGACACGCTGGCACGGCAATATCTCTGGGCCGCCGGCGTCGATTTCGAGCATGGCACCGGCCACGGCGTCGGCAGCTATCTCTCGGTGCACGAAGGACCGGCGCGGATATCGAAGCTCGGTACCACGCCGCTGAAGCGCGGCATGATCCTGTCCAACGAGCCCGGCTACTACAAGACCGACGGTTTCGGCATCCGCATCGAGAACCTCGAACTGGTGGTCGCTGCCGACATCAAGGGCGCGGAAAAATCGATGAACGCGTTCGAGACGCTGACCCTGGCGCCGATCGACCGCCGGCTGATCGATGTCGGCATGCTGGGCAAGGACGAACTCGACTGGCTCAACGCCTACCACGCGCGCGTCAGGACCGAGGTGCGGCCGGCGCTGGACGCGACGACGAAGGCCTGGCTGGACCAGGCCACGGCGGAGTTGAAGGCGTAAGCGCGTCGTTCACGGTCTCGACGCATAGCACCACGCGATTTGCGCAATGCTCATTTCCACCCCCGCTGTCGTTCCCCGCGAAGGCGGGGAATCCAGTATTCCAGAGACAGCAAACGTATGCGGAGACGCCGCGGCGTACTGGATCGCCCGGTCAAGCCGGGCGATGATACCGAGTTTTTGACGCGAGCAGCGCGCCAAATCCGTCCTCATCGCGCCGCCATTATAACCGTCCCGGAATCCGTATAGCCGCATTCCGAAACGCCGATATGCGTCTTGCGCGAGCGCGCTACAGTCCGATTCGAATTTCTGCGAGACGGACACGCATGCACGGCATGATCAGCAAGCCGCCGGAAACGGCGCAACACAACCTCGCGACCTCGCGCGTGGTTTTGCTGCTGCTCGTCGTCATGACCGGCATCGCGCCGATCTCGCTTTACATGCTGGTTCCGGCGCTGCCGGTGCTGGCGATGACATTTGGCAGCGACATCTCGGCCGCGCAGATGACAGTCTCGCTGTACATGGTCGGCATCGCGCTGTCGCAACTGATCATGGGCCCGCTGTCGGACCGTTTCGGGCGACGACCGGTGCTGCTCGGAGGACTGGCGGTGATGGTGGTCGCCAGCGTCGCCTGCATCTTCGCGGAAACCCTGCCGCAGCTGATCGCCGCGCGCTTTTTCCAGGCGCTGGGCGGCGCAGCCGGCATGGTGGTGAGCCGCGCCATCATCCGCGACATCTACGAGCGCGATCGCGTCGCCTCGATGATCAGCCTCGTCATCGCGGCGCTGATGATCGGGCAGATGGTCTCCCCGCTCACCGGCGGCCTGATCGAGACCGCATTCGGCTGGCGCGCGATCTTCTACGCCATCACCGTCGCCGCGATCATTGTCGCCGTCGGCATCGCATTCGCGCTGCCCGAGACCCGCCGAGACCGCGCCGCCGGCAGCGGCTTTCGCGGCGACGTCGGCATCCTGATGCGCAACCGCGCCTTCGTCGGCTACGTGATGTGCCAGGTGCTGGCCTCGCAGATCATCTTCACCTTCGCCGGCGGCGGCCCCTATATCGTGGTGACGCAGATGGGCAGGACCAGCGCTGAATACGGCGCGTGGTTCGCGACGACGGGTTTTGCCTATCTCGTCGGCAATCTGCTCTGCGTGCGCTTCGCGCCCAGGCACTCGTTGGAGAAGTTGATCTGGTTCGGCCTCGCGCTCCAGCTTTGCGGCAGCCTGTTGAACCTGCTGTGGAGTTTCACCGGCTGGAACGAGGCACCCGCCTGGCTGTTCGGCACGCAGATGATCGTGATGGTCGGCAATGCTTTCGTGATGGCGAACTCGGCCGCCGGCGCGATCAGCGTCCGTCCCGAGGCCGCCGGCACCGCATCAGGTGCGATGGGCTTTCTCCAGCAGGGCATCGGCGCGCTCATGTCGCAATTCGGCGCCTATCTCGGCGGCCGTTCCGCGACCACGCTGCCGCTCACCGCCGCGGTGCTGGCGATCTCCCTGCTCTGCGCCTGCACGATGATCTTCGTCGTACCCCGCCGCGAGGTCATGGTGAGCGAGACGCTGATCGAGCAGGCGGAAGAGGAAGAGAGCGGGATGATGTGAGGGATGCCTGGTGAGGCCTTCTTCCTTCTCCCCTTGTGGGCTTGTTGCGTAATCCGTCAATTGTGATTCTCTAAGGCAAAGCGTTGGAGGAATGACGATGGCGGTGAAGCAGACGGGGCAGCCGAGTTTTATTGAGGCTTGGCTCCCGAAGGGAGCAGGTGCCAATGCAGCGCTGGAT